>JBKJNW010000234.1:0-18522 GCA_046593335.1 Chthoniobacterales bacterium
CGAGTTCGCTCGTTCTACTGCTATCCGTGAATTACGCATAGCACCACTTCACCCAGCGGATTTTGTTCAAAAGCGGTTTTGCTTGGGCATTCGAAATTGGTTTGTCGCCGATCTTCAATTTTCAGCCCGCCGCTTGCAACCACGCGCTCGTTCGTTCGCCTGCTATACGTGACTCACGTATAGCGCAATCTTTGGCCCGGGAGAATTGTGGGAAAGCGGTTCTGACCTCACTCCCGCTATTGGGTGCGCACGGTCTCCTCACTCGGACGATCGCGGGCGCGCGGCGCTTATCTACCGCTCGGAACGCGCAAATGACCGCTCAGCCGAACTCAGCGCACCGATCGCTCACATTTGCACACGTGCGAGCCGCGCTGCATTCGATACATCTTTGCCCCCTCTGTCGGCACTCCATTTTCATGAAAAAAAATAATCCCGCAAGAAACGCACGCGCAGCCAGCCGGAACAGCAAGCAGGAGCAACTCGCTTCTGTCACCCAGAATCCAGAGGGGAAAAAGCTCACTGGAAATCAGGGCATCCTCATCAACGACGATACTAACTCGCTTAAGGGCGGTGAGCGGGGGCCGTCCCTCCTCGAGGATTTCTACCTGCGCGAAAAGATCACGCATTTCGACCACGAGCGCATTCCCGAACGTGTCGTGCATGCGCGTGGAGTGGCCGCGCACGGGTTCTTTCAGGCATATCCCGGCAATGAAAAACTGACCAAGGCCGGATTCCTGACCGATCCTTTGCGCAAGACTCCGGTCTTCGTTCGCTTCTCGACTGTGGCCGGCTCGCGCGGTTCCGCCGATCTCGCGCGCGATGTGCGCGGGTTTGCGGTCAAGTTTTACACGGAGGAAGGCAACTTCGATCTGGTCGGTAATAACATCCCGGTCTTCTTCATTCAGGATGCGATCAAGTTCCCCGATCTCATTCATTCGGTGAAGCCCGAGCCGAACAACGAGATCCCGCAGGCGGCTTCGGCTCATGACACCTTTTACGATTTCATTTCGCTCTCACCCGAGACCCTCCACATGCTGATGTGGGTGATGTCGGACCGCGCCATCCCGCGCAGCTTGCGCATGATGGAAGGCTTCGGCATTCACACCTTCCGCCTGATAGATACGAAAGGAAAATCGCGCTTCGTGAAGTTCCACTGGAAGCCGCTTCTCGGTATGCACTCCGTGACATGGGACGAGGCGCTCAAGATTAACGGAGCCGATCCGGATTTCCATCGGCGCGACCTCTTTGAAACGATCGACAACGGCGGCGTGGCCGAATGGGAATTCGGCGTCCAGGTAGTGGAGGAAAAAGACGAGCATAAATTCGATTTCGATCTGCTCGATCCGACCAAGCTAATCCCCGAAGAAATGGTCCCGGTGCAGCGCATCGGCAAGATGACGCTTAATCGCAATCCGGATAACTATTTCGCCGAGACCGAGCAGGTCGCGTTTCATCCGGGGCATCTCGTGCCGGGGATCGACTTCTCGGACGATCCGCTGTTGCAAGGCCGCCTTTTTTCTTATACCGACACGCAACTAACGCGTCTTGGTGGACCTAACTTCGCCCAGATCCCGATCAATCGGCCGGCCTGTCCGATGCACAATAACCAGCGCGATGGTCACATGCAGCAGATCATCAACCCGGGCGAATCGGCCTATCACCCGAACACGATCGGCGGCGGTTGTCCGATGCAGGCGGGAGCGGAGGCCGGTGGATTCGTTAGCTACCCGGAAAAGATGAACGGCGTTAAAGTGCGCGGGAAGACGGACAAGTTCTTCGATCACTTTAGCCAAGCCTCACTCTTCTTCCGCAGCCAGAGCACGCCGGAACAGGATCACATGGTCAACGCGCTCACCTTCGAGCTAGGCATGGTGAAACGCGCGGAGATTGTCGACCGCATGCTCTTCCTCCTGGCAAAGATCGATGTCGGTCTGGCCGATCGCATCGCCACCGGACTCGGCAAGTCAATTCCGAAATCGATCGATGGTCAGATCAACCAGAGCGTCGGCGCCGATGCCGGGAAAGAGACAGAGACCAAGCCGCCAAAAAAATCGAGCTTCACCTCGCCCGCTTTGAGCATGGCGAACACGCTCAAGGACAAAATCGAAACGCGCAAAATCGCGATCCTGGCCGGCGACGGAGTCGACGAGGCTGCGCTTTCGGCCATGAAAAAAACCCTAACGAGTGCAGGCGCCATCGCAGCCGTCATTGCTCCGCACGGCGGCACGATCAAAGGCTCGAAAGGCAGCGAGATCACGGTCGACTTCGCTCTCTTGAATGCCGCCTCCGTCTTGTTCGACGCGGTCTATATCCCGGGCGGGGCCGACAGCGTGTCCGCCCTGCAGGCTAACGCAAAGACAATTCATTTCGTGAACGAGATGTATAAGCATTGCAAAGCGATCGCCGCGACCGGTGAAGGCGTAAACCTGGTGCGCGCTTCCTCCGTTTCTGTTCCCGATGGAGGTACAAAGAAGGGCGGTGGAGTCGATCCCGCTCTGATTATTGATGAGAAAGGCGATGCGAAAAAAATCTCCGCCAGCTTCATCAAGGCCATCTCGCAGCATCGTAATTGGGACCGGGAAAAAATGGCCATGGCAAATACGCCCGCCTAAGACCATCGGCAGGCGCGCCACGCGCCTCCGTCCTTCCGGGAGACCGGAGCACGGTCGGAATCGCGTCCCTCACCGGTCAAGCTTTCCTTACTTCGTTAGGGCATTATTCCCTGCTCCGGATGACGACTTCGGATGGGAGGTGGCGATGGCATTTCCCGCGCTGGGAGTGCCGAAGAAGACCGCGGCATAGTTGGCAACGATAATTCTCCTTACTCCCCGTCCCAGGAAAGGCCCTCGGTCATCATTTTCACTTCGCTGCCTCCGTCTAAAGGTTTGACGAAGATCGTTAGGCTCGCTTCCCCGCGTTTACGCCTCAGGATCGAGGATTGGGGATTGACCATATCGATGCCGTCCTTAGTCCAACCTTGTGCCTTGAGGTTCGCCGCCAGATCGGCGCAAACACTTTTCACGTTCGACTTGCTCTTGAAGGCGATTTGCTGAACGAGGGACTGATAATCGACATCACTGGCGTCCTTGGGGAGCGCGAGATCTTTGGCCTTTAGCTCCGCCGCCGGCGGTTTCGCGGAGGTCGTTGCATCGTCGCCAACTAAGTCATCTGAGGTCTTGCTCTCAGTCGTCGTTTGCTTCTCGGGCTTGGTCGCTTCCGCGACCTGAAACTCTTTCGGAATCTCGCCCAGTGGCGCGACGAACTTGAGGTTCACTTCCCACGTCTCGCCAAACGTCTCCACCTGGCCCTGAGTCGTGAGTTCCCCCTGCACCTTGCCGTCTTCGTAGCTGAAATCCGTCGCCTCGAGATTGCCGATGGAGCTAAAGCCCCGCTTCTGATGCGCGCTATGCGACACCTCACAACCGAAGATGCTGCCATCTTCGTGGAGCGAGATGGTCAATGCGCTGCCGAACTTGCCGAACGAAGCGTAGAAGTCGGGCTTCTTCTCTTTGGAGTGATCCTTTTCCGTGAACACCAGCACGATGCTCGGCTTATCGTCAAAGGGCTCACGCCAATGCGCCGAGACGTAAGCCAGCTTCGCCTCTTTGCCGTTGCCCTGGAAGACGCCGGTGACCGTGGGCTTCACGTTGGCGGCCGGGCCGCGTTTCTTCACGGGAGTTGGGGGTAACGATTCCCCCGCCTTCAGCAGAGCGACTTCGAACCGCGCCTCGAAGCCGCTGGGAAAAGTTCCCTCCGCCTGAAAAGGCTGGCTGGCCTGGCCGCTCACGCGCCCGCCTTGGACCTTGAGTGCTCCGGTAGCGTCGCCGCTCTGCCGTCCGAGCGTTGTGCCGCCGGCGCGGGCGCTCCAATATTTTATTTCTCCTGTCTTCTTGAAAACGAGCTTCAGGAATGGTTTGTCGAAATCTCCGTCGCCGCCATCCTTTTCCGCCTCGCGCGCTTCCTTGATCTTCTCGCCCAGAATCGTGGGACCGCTCAAGACCACCGCGACGGCGTCTTCCTCGTCGATTGTCGTCTCGTAAGCGAGCACGTGCTTCAACGGGTAGGTCTTCTTCTCGAGCTTCAGCGTCCCCGCGGGCGAGTCGGTTGTGCTCTGCTGCGCCACGAGCGTGGCCGCACCTATCGCCGTCACCGCCACCAGCAAAGACATGAATTTCTTGATCATAAACTGCGTCTCCCGTTTGGGTTCAATACCGCTTAGACGCCGATATATCAGCAGAGAATCGCTGGGCTGCCAAGCTCCTTCCGACGGGTCGAATCATAGTGACTTCAGCACAGCCTTTCCCTGGCCAGCGCCTACCTCGGGGCGGCGCCTGCCCCTCTCAATTCATCCTTGGTCGCAGCTGAATCTTTCCGATCCCGATCAGAAAGCGCTGATCAGCCCGGCCACGTCTTGACCGATCAGGCGCGCCGCGTCCGCGAGCAATTGGCTCGAAGTTTTGCCGATCGTTACTACGCCGGACCACCGTTCCTGTTTGAACACGATCAAAGCGCGGTTCGTGGTCTGGTCTACCAGCTCGCCTCTCACGGCCAGCTTGGCGGCATTGGCCTTTAAATCACCGAAGGCGGGAAAGCGGGTGCCCGGATCGGCTTTCACGACGTGAATCCGGACGACCAATGCTCTCGCGGGTGCTCCCGAGGCTGGCGTGCGTCGGCGCAGATTACTTTGCAGCCCCTCCATGAACGCCGGTTTGAGCGCGGGCAAACCGGCCGCTACCGCCGGACCGGATTCACCCTCCCGCTCGGGTATAGCCACCCTCGTGAGATCGAAAGGCTCGACCAGGATATCCTGGAAATCATCCGCCCGAAAAGGGACTCGCACGACCACCTCATCGATCTCCCCTTTCCATTTTTGGTAGGTGCCAGGCTGGATCGGAGCGGCCTGGAGGATGCTCGCGCCCGGACAGGCCAGCACGAACCAAAGAAGAAGAGAAAAGCGCCGAGAGTTCATTACCTCCAAGGTGCGTTACTCCCGGCAGTGTGACAACAGCGGAAGCGGACACGCCTGCGGCATGAAGCTTTGTGCAGCGCGTGTTCCGTGTCATCGGTCATCCCGTCATCGCATCCGCGCAACCCGGCGAGCGCTGGCTCAATTGCTACCTCGACGACGCTTTTTGCGAATACGAACGACTCCCCGTGCGACGAAGGCCGGCTGGAGAGTAGAGTCACAACCTATGAACCGAAAGTCCGCTCCAAAACCGCAGTGTAGCCGTTAGCATGGACACTGCCCTCTGGATTCCGCTCCTCACTATCGGCGGCACACTGCTGCTTGTCGTCACCGGCCTGCTCAACTTCTCCGTCTTCGTCCGGCAACTCCGCGCCGCCCGCGAGCAGCTCGAGACGGCACGGCGCCAGCTCGAGAGCGCGCGCCAGCAACCCGAGATCCAACTCGTCCAGCGCGCGATGATGGAAACCTCCAATCACCTGCCGTTGCTCGTCGAGCACGCCTACCTCCGCCCCTATTTCTACGACAACAAAGCGTGGGTGGAAGGCGACCGCGCGAGCAGCGACGAAGTCAAAGCCATGGCCGAGCTGCTCCTCGACAATCTCGCCTCCGCGATCATCCATTCCGCGGCCTTCCCGCAGTATCCGATTCGCGGCGTTGAGCAGAACATCAGGTTCCATCTCCGCCAAAGTCCCGCCTGTCGCGATTTCCTACTCGAGGCGTTCGATCGCTTCCCCATGGCCGGGCTGGCGCTTATCTCGTTGAAAAACACCCGTCAGGAAGAAACAGAAGCGGATTTGCGTTCGCTCATCGCGCGGACCGACGATTCGGCCGAGAAAGCTCGACGCGAGCGACTCCTCCACTACCTGCAAACCACCGACCAAAAGGACCCCCTGAGTCTCGCAAAATACAGTCTGGAGCGCGTGCGCCGCCTTTCGCTAGAGTAACGTCGCGACCGACGAGCAGCGCCCGTCGACGTCCAGCCATGCGACAGGCGAGGCTCTTAGGTCTTCCGGTCGCAACTCGTTCGATAATCAAAGCGGGCTTGAGCCCGACCGCCGACCAGCTATCCTCGCACCCATGCATCGTGACTATCAGCGCTGGTACTCTCACCGTCTCAACCGCGATATGGGCGTCGCCGTTTACGGCCATTATGGTCTGCCCATTCTCGCCTTTCCGACCAGCGGCGGCGACGAATGGGAGCAGGAGGGCCAAGGCATGATCGGCGCCCTCAGCCCCTACATCGAGCAGGGCCGGGTCCGCGTCTTCTCCATCAACGGCGTCCAGAGCGATTCCTTTCAAAACAAGAGCGCGCATCCCTTTCATCGGAGCTGGATGCAGGCGCAATACGCCGACTACGTTGCGAGCGAAATCTTCCCGTTCATCGACGCACAGTGTCAGACCGGGTATATCCCGATCACCACTTACGGCGCATCGCTCGGGGCCTTTCACGCGGCCAATATGCTCTTCAAGCATCCCGACCGAGTGAAACGCTGCTACGCACTCTCCGGCGTTTACGACATGCGCGATTCCATGGACGGGATGTACGACGACAACTTTTACTTTAATAACCCGGTCGACTACATGGCGAACCAGAACGATCCCTGGTTTTTTCACCAATACGGGAGCTGCGATATCCATTTAGCGACCGGTTGCGGCCCGTGGGAGGTGCCGGCACCGACTTATCGCATGTCTGACGTGCTAAAGAGCCGCGGGATCGCGCATCATCTTGACGACTGGGGCCCGAAAGGCGGTCACGAATGGCCCTTCTGGCATCACCAGATGTGGGAATACGTCGGCCAGCACTATTAGAGGCTAAACCGAGTCGTCCGTTTCCTTTGGCAAGGAGCCGTCCCGTCGGTTTCAGGTGGATCGATCTAACACGTCCAATAATTAGACGCGAGTTAGGTCCACTCTGCTCATCTGCTCATATGCTCTTCAAACGTTAAGCGGGCTCACTTGCACTGGTGGCTGACGATAACGTTTGGGCGTCCTGAAGGAGAGACCTCTTTGCTAGGGCACCACCGTAAGAGTGAGGTCATTGCCATCGCCGCCCTCATAGTCAGCTTGCAGACGAGTGCCACTGACAGTGACGACGGTTCCATCCGCCAGATTCGTGAATTGACCGGCGATAGGCGTGGTGGCGGTATTCTGGATTGCGGTGAAGGTGGTCCCAACGCCGAGTGGCTCGTTTCCGATTCCTCTCGCTTGGAAAAGAGCGCTAGCGCCAATGCTTACACCAGACGCGACGACTTCATCGGCCCTCGCTTTTTTAGTATTTAGCTTCCAGAGATAATTGGAGGATTCAGCAAAAGTAAGACTGTCTTGCAGGGTGAGCGTAGCGACGGAACGCCTGCTGCTCGCACCGGGAGCGAGAAATGCAGCAACGCTAGTCCCGTCGCCAATCGTCACTTGTCCGGCGATGATCCCTTTGCCTCCGAGGGTACCGGAATTGACTTGAACCGGATCGACGCCCAACGCGGAGCCAGCGGTGTTTTCGGCCAGTAACGTACCGTCTTCAATCGTGGTTCCTCCCGTGTAGGTGCTGGCCCCTCTCAAATGCAAAGTGCCCGCGCCAATTTTGATTAGGGAATGCTCGAAGATATAAAAGTCCTCAATCACGCCACTGAAAACCGTGTTTCGCCCATTACTCCCAATTGATAGCGCTCCGGCGTCTAAAGAGACGATTCCGTCGCCTTCGAGCGAACCAATCGTGACTCCCGGGTCGCTGTGACTGACGCGCAGGATGCCATTGCCGAAAATCTGGACTTGGGCAAGACCGCCCGAAGAATCATCGGCGAGACTAATGGTGCCCCCAGTACCTCCGGCGGTGCCGCCCTCGGCAGTGAGAATCGCGTTGGCCGCGTCGGAATTGAAGATAAAATTGACGGTTGCGCCGTAACTGCTGGTCCGGTCTGCACCGCTCGCCGTAATGGTGGCGGAGCCGGCATTACTGCTGTCGGCGAAGACGACCGCGGACTGCTGAGCGGCAACAATGACCGCGTGGTCGGCCCCGGAGCTATCCTGAAACCGAATCCCACCGCGGATGCTCGCGGTCAAAGTGATGAGATCACCCGCCAGAGCGTTTGCTTTGAAAATCACGGTTGGCAGACCCAGAAAGCTACCGAATTCAGGTGCCACAAAGTTCTGCATGATTCCCGATTGATTGCTCAGACCTGCGCCGACGATGTCCAGAGCGTCGGTCGTATTATTGGCGGCTGTAATGGTAAAAGCGCTCGCCCCAGGATTGAAGACAATCCCCCCTACAACCACTCTGGCGGAGAGCGTCACGTTAGTGGTGTTTGAAACGCCGAATATTGCCGTCGCATTCGAGTCGTTAGGCACGACTGTGGGGGTCCAATTAACGGCTGTATTCCAGTCGGCGCTGGCGGGGTTAAGGTTCCAAGTCGAGCTTTCTCCCTGGGCCAGCTGGGCAGGAAAGAGGAAAACAGCGCAAAGAAAAGCGTGAGTTGGTGCGAAGGTTTTCATGTTTAGAGATTACCAAGCGATTCTCCTGCACTGCAATTACTAACTGCAAGGCGCGGAGTGACCGAAGCTTCCGGCATACCGGAAGGGTGAGGCCAGTCTGGCGGCCGAGCTGAAACGCCAAACCTTTAGACAGGAAAGCATTCCTTCTTCTCGACAACTACGACGGACCGTCTTACCGAGGTAGCGCTTGCCCACCAACGGGATCAAGGATCAAGCGCTACGCTCGGCGTCGGTTTGGCAGAGGCCTGCCAACATCACCGTTATCTCACGACGATGGTGCCTCTGATGGTACCGCTGGTCTCGCCGGTATCAAGGTTCGAGCATTGGTCCGTGGTGAAGCTGCCTTTAGCACCAGCGTACCGGCCCGTTCCGCCGATAATGGTCCAGGGGTCCACATGGCGAAGATCGCCGTTGGCGCATGAACCACTGTTAATTCCCAAAAAGAAAGCTAAAATGCTGTCACCGTTGGCGGCGTCTCCCACGATCAAACGACTTCCCCCGGGGTTCCCAGGGGGCGTAAACGCGAAAGCGAAGTCCGCTGGGAGCGAATAAAACAGTGTGAATGGACCAAGCGCCGTATCGGTTGACATGACGCTTCCATTGACATAAACCCCTTCCGCTGGATTCGGGAAAGGGGCGCCACTTTCGCTCCCGGCGATAGTACCATTAATTCGTAGTACTCCCGCCTCCACCGCGGAGCTGACGAGCCCCACGGTCAGGAAGATTGCTGTCATCAGGCTGATTCTTTTAATCTCTTCTTTCATAAACTAAGTTTCCTTTTCTTGTTTTGGAGTTCTTTGATCCCTCGTTATTGAGGAGTCATTTTTGGCCGTTCACTGATGTACTTCGCAAAATTCGACCGGGCGTTACGCGGAAAGTGCAGAAACTTGAGAACCACGGATGGCGCGGATAGCACGGATAAAGGACGAACGAAGAGCCGTTTGTTGTCTTCGCCCGCTCGGCTTGCCCGCCGTGGCTGGCAAAAGGATCCGGAGTTGAAGCGGGAACCGTGGATTGCGCGCTGTCGCGGATGGATGCCGCAAAGGTCCGACGGTTCGGCGATCAATCTCAGCGCGTGATGATTGTCACGGCTTTGCGGCTGACACAGCCGCCTCTACCGTCCATCCGCCCGGCAGCTGCCGGATCACGTAATCCGTGGTGCCGTCTATTTCGGCGCGACGGAAGCGGCCATTTTTTCGAAGCGCGGATCGCCGCGCAGCGAGTCCCACATCGGATTCAGTCGCCAGTTGCCATAGCTTGGACAGCCCGGCGGTTTGCGTAACGGATAGCTCGCAACAGTGTGGCTAAAAGCTGCCGAAATCGGTAGAACGCCTGCCGGATCGCATTTTCGGTCATTCCCAACTGCGCAGCGATCTCCGCCTGTGACGGCGCGCCCGGTTCATCCGGGAGCAACTGCTTTAGCAAATCGAACAACCTGGCGTTGCCCGCCGTCCGATATTCATCCTTTAATCGGCTGAACACGCGTTCCAACAACGTCGAAGCCCACCGGCGTTCGTAAATTATTTCGGCAGTCAAAGGATCTGCTGGTTCCATCTCGGTCTGTCCCTCAGCATGCAGTTCTTCCAACGGGATGAGTCGCTGTCCTTTCCCGCGCTTGGTCGCCATCGCGCGACGCCGTTCATCGGCCAAAAAATATTTCAGCGCCTTAAGCAGATAAGAACGAAGCCGCCCCTTCTCCTTCCGGACAGCATTCAGGCTTTCACGCTCGAACAACGCTGCAAAAAAACCCTGGGTAAGATCCTGCGCTTCCTCATGGCCGCATCCTTGCCGCCTAACGAATGCGTAAAGTGGCCGCCAGTAAATGCGGCAAAGTGTTTCGAGCGCCTCGCGAGTCGCCGGCGATTCACCTTGCGCCTCCAGCACCACGCTCCAATGCGTGGTGGCGAATGCCATCGCACCATGCTGCGGATCTCCGCCAATGGCGCCCGAGGAAGTCACCTCATCAGCAGACACGCCCCCATTCAATTAAAAGCTCACGCCGAAATCAAGCCCGTATCGGGAGCAGCCGTAAGGGGTGAGTCTGTGATTTTCGCTCGTCGCAAATGTCCCTCGCGACCGCCGCAGGTTTCGCGCTAGTCCACTCAAGGGAGAACAGCGACAATCACAGATTTACAGCTTTTTTCCGCCCCCCCGCAGCCGGAAAACGGCAGGAGAAGAAATACAGGTTGCCGCTTGTTTCAGAAAACCCAGGTGATCCAACCCGCATCGTTTACGTGCTAACGAACGTGGATGGGGCGCGGCGGATCAGCGACATCCGCTACGATGGCGGCTCATCCCTGAAGAAAATTCTTCAGGCGGATCATTGACGTTTGGATCACCTCGCTCGCGATCTGACTTCGAATCCAAGAGAGTTGCGTGTCCGACCTCGGCACGGAGAGTCCGGGCATGAACGACAAACTTCTCTCACGGTTCCTGCGCTACGTCCGGATCGATACGCAGGCGGACGAGACCAGCACGGCGTTTCCGAGCACGCCAGGTCAATTGGTGCTGCTGGAGATGCTGAAGCAGGAGCTGAGCGAACTGGGAGCGGCGGACGTGCAGATGACAAAGCACGGTTACGTCATCGCCAGCATACCCGCCAACACCCGCAAAGTGCGCGTGCCGACCGTGGCCTTTCTCGCCCACGTGGATACGGCGCCAGACTGCTCCGGCAAAGACGTGAAACCAATCGTTCATCGTAATTACGACGGCCGGGTCATTAGGTTCCCGGACAAGCCGGGCCTGACTCTGGATCCAGCGACGTCACCCGAACTTCGAACCGCCCTTGGCAAAGATATTGTCAGCGCCAGCGGCACCACGTTGCTAGGTTCCGACGATAAGTCGGGCGTGGCGGTGGTCATGACTCTGGTCGAGCGATTGCTCCAGGAGAAAAAGCGGAAGCACGGGTTGATTCGAGTCTGCTTCACTCCCGATGAAGAGATCGGCCGGGGCGTGGACAAGCTCGATCTGCGAATGCTCGGAGCCGATGCTGCTTACACCCTGGACGGCGGCGCGCCGGGGGAAATCTGCTGGGAAACGTTTTCCGGCGATGGGGCCGAGGTCATCATCGAAGGCATTACCACTCATACCATGGAGGCGAAGGCCAAAGGCATGGTGAACGCCGCCTATCTCGCGGGGAAGCTCCTCGCAGCCCTGCCCCGCGAACGCTGCGCGCCGGAGACGACGGATGGAAGGGAGGGCTTCATTCACCCGATCCATGTCGAGGGCCGGACGGAGCGGGCGATTGTGAAATTCATCCTGCGCGATTTCGAGCTGAAAGGGCTGGCGGCGAAGCGCGATATTCTCCGGGGCCTTTGTCGAGGGTTACAAGCGACCGAGCCGCGGGCACGCATCCGCTGCAAGATCCGCAAACAATATCGCAACATGGCTTACTGGCTGCGTAAGGACATGCGTCCGATTGAGCGGGCTCGAGAAGCCTTCACGGCGGCAGGACTGAAACCCTATGATCACCTCGTTCGTGGCGGCACCGATGGCTCGCGCCTAACGGAGCTGGGACTGCCAACTCCGAACCTGTTTTGCGGCGAGCACAATGCGCACGGGCCGCTCGAATGGGTTGCGGTGCAGGACATGGAGTCAGCCGTAACCGCCTGCGCCCATCTGGCTGAGTTGTGGGAAAGAAAAGGCTGAGTCCGGTTTTGCCTTAAGGGCGATGCTCTGAGCATTTCGTCCTTGCCGGACAAATCCTGAAAGCCGCCGTGATCGCATCGGACGGCTGCCTCTAATTCAGGGGGGTCGCAAGGTTAGCCGAAGGCTGGGATGCCGGTGATCTGCTGTCCCAGGACGAGGAGGTGAATGTCGTGGGTGCCTTCGTAGGTCTTGACGCTTTCGAGGTTGCACATGTGTCGAAAGCACTGGTAGTCATCGAGAATGCCAACCCCGCCGAGGATGTCGCGCGTGGTGCGGGCGGCGTCGAGTGCGATCTCGACGTTATTCATTTTCGCCATCGAGATATGGTAATGCTTGGCCGCGCCCGAGTCTTTTAACTGCGCCAGACGCAGCGCGAGTAACTGCGCCTTGGTAATCTCAGTTAACATGCGCGCGAGCTTGGCCTGGATGAGCTGGAAGCTGGCGATGGGACGCCCGAACTGTTCGCGACCCACGGCGTAACGCCGCGCCTCATCGTAGCAGGCCATGGCCGCGCCAAGCACGCCCCAAGAGATACCGTAACGGGCGTGGTTCAGGCAGCTCAGCGGCGAACGCAGGCCGCCGCTGGCCGGGAGCAAGGCATCGGCCGGGAGTTTGCAATCGTCGAACGCGATCTCGGCGGTCAAGGCTGCCCGCAGCGAGAGCTTGCCTTCGATCAATCGAGTGGTGAAGCCCGGTGTCCCTTTCTCGACCAGAAACCCGCGAATCGCGCTGGAACTTTCCGGGTCGACCCCGGGCTCGCCGTCGACCTTGGCCCAGACAATTGCGAGGTCGGCGATGGTGGCGTTACCGATCCATTTCTTCGCGCCGGTCAGCCGATAGCCGTCGCTAGTCTTGCGCGCACGAGTCTGCATGCCGCCGGGATTGGAACCGAAGTCCGGCTCGGTCAGGCCGAAACATCCGAGCTTCGCGCCGCGCGCCATTTCTGGGAGCCAGCGGCTCTTTTGTTCCTCGGAACCGAAAAGGTCGATCGCCATCATGGCGAGCGAGCCCTGGACGGAAGCGAAAGTGCGCAGGCCGCTATCGCCGCGCTCGAGTTCCTGCATGATGAGGCCGGCCGCGACATTTCCCAGCCCGGGGCAGCCATGGCCCTGGATGCTCGGACCAAACACCCGGAGCTGCGCGAGCTCCGGGACCAATTCCATCGGGAATGTGCCGTCGCGAAAATGCTGCGTCACCACCGGCAGAAAACGATCGCCGACCCAGCGGCGCACATCCTCCCGGATCTTCCGTTCTTCCGGAGTGAGGAGAGAATCGAGATCGTAAAAGTCGGTCGCTTCGAAGGTAGACATCGCGTTTTCTGAGGGGCCACTCTAGCAGGGCAGAGGGCGCGGCTCCACTGCGAATCGGTCGCGCCCCGTCTCTTGGATTGACAAACGGACGGTCCATCCCTCACCGTCCCCTCCATGTCACTCGCGCACCGGCGGTTTTCTCTCGTCTCTCGCAACACTTTCCTGGCTTCTTTTTCCCTGCTCGCGAGTCTTTCTCTCTCTTTCGGGCAAGGCCTTCCGGCCAAACCTCTCCCGACCGAAGAGCTGGAAAAGTACGGTAACCCGCCGGCGCTGCTTTGGCGGACCGGCGTGTCGCCGCGCATGGTCTCGCAGTTCAATGCCTTTACCAGTTACCAGGTGAATGTCGACGCGAGTGGTCATAACATTACCGGCGACGCGGCAAACGAGCCCTCGATCGCGGTCGATCCCACTAACGGTAGCAAGATCACGGTCGGCTGGAGACAGTTTAACAGCGTCGCCTCTAACTTTCGCCAGGCCGGCTGGAGTTACACGACTAACGGCGGGACATCCTGGACTTTCCCGGGTGTGCTCGAGAACAACGTCTTCCGGAGCGACCCGGTTCTGCACTCCGATGCGAGCGGCGGCTTTTTCTATCTCAGCCTGCTCGAGACCTTCTTCGACACGATGTGGCGCTCGCTCAACGGCGGCATGTCATGGACTAACCTTGCCCCGGCCAAAGGCGGCGATAAGCAGTGGTTCACAATCGACAAGACCAACAGCATCGGGCGCGGTTTCCAATACCAATGCTGGAGCACGAGTGGCAATAACTATGGTGGCCGGCAATTTACTCGCTCGACCGACGGCGGCTTGACCTGGCTGAATCCGATTAACATTCCGAACTCGCCGGCCTGGGGTACGCCCGACGTGGATTCGAACGGCACTCTTTTTATCGGCGGAGTGAATCTCGGGACCGGCCAAGCCTGGTGCGAACGCTCGAGCAACGCCAAAGACAGCGCCGTTACGCCTACTTTTGATCAAAGCACTCCGGTTAATCTCGGCGGAAGCATCGGCTTTAGTGAACTGATCAACCCGGTGGGACTTAGCGGGCAGGTTTTCCTGGCGGTGGATCGGTCGGGCACGAGCACGAACAACAATGTTTACATGCTGGCGAGCGTCATTCCGACCGGCGCCAACAACGGAACCGATGTCATGTTCGTCCGTAGCACGGACGCCGGCCACACCTTCAGCACCCCGGTGCGGGTGAATGATGATCCGGTGAATCACAACAAATGGCATTGGTTCGGCACCCTCGCCGTTGCGCCGAACGGACGGATCGACAGCGTCTGGCTCGACACTCGGAACGCGGCCAACAATACCGACTCGCAACTCTTCTATTCCTATAGCACCGACGGAGGCACGACCTGGGCGCCGAACGTCGCGGTCAGTGGCTCCTTCAATCCTTTCCTTGGTTATCCAAACCAAAGCAAGCTGGGTGATTACCTAACCATGGTCTCCGACAACACCGGTGGCAATGTCGCCTATGCCGCTACCTTTAACGGCGAGGAAGATGTCTACTATGTCCGGGTGAGTCCGGCGATGAGCAGCCTCTCCCTTCTGAGCGCGGCATCTGTCCAAGGGGACTTTGCCATTGACCTGCCCATGACCGGCGAACCAGGAGTGGAGTCTCGCAGCGGCGGAAGCCAGGGCAGTTATACGATCAACTTCACGTTCAATGGTAACCTAACGAGTGTAGCCAGCGCCGCGACCAGCTGCGGAACAGTCACGAGCAGCCAGATCGACGGGAGCGATCCGCATCGTTACATCGTGAATCTATCGGCGCCGACCTGCAATGCACAGGATGTGACCGTAACGCTAACCGGGGTAAGCGACGACCAGGGTAACACCCTCGCCACCGCTTCTGTCACAGTGGGTCTGCTACTGGGCGATGTCGATGGCGACGGAACGGTGACGACGACCGATTTCAGCCTGACCAAGGCTGACAGTGGCCAGACGACCGATGCGACGAACTTCCGCGAGGACCTCAATGCCAACGGCAGGATAGACCGGACCGACGCGCGGAGCGTGCGCCAACAAATCGGCACTTCGCTACCGTAGTCGCAGGCGGAGAGTCGGCCGCTTTCGCAGGAATTCGCCTGGACCCTGCGCCCGGGGCCGGCTTGGTCGCGTCAACGCCCGGGGATTCATTCTCACCGGCGTGACTCAAGCGCCTCAAGAGGAGCGAGACGTGCGCACAAGAACCCCCGAGAAGAAGAGATTGTTTCGACCGGAGGGAGAGAAGGAGTACCGCCCCCCACACCCGAAGGATGTGAAGGGCGGCTGTTCCCCCCAGAACACTCAACGGTTAAAACATCCCTTCAGTCACCGCAACATTTATATTTTTATATTTTCGATATTGCTCCGCTGCCGTGGCATTAAACGCCGCTACTGGCCAATTCCTCCATCTGCGTGACCACGCGGTTGAGCTCATCGATCAACGCGCTGTCCCCATGCCGGCGAAAGGCCGTGACCAAGGCGCGGTAATACCAGAGCGCTCCCTCTTTCCCACCCTTGAAACGGGTCCAGACCGCGTCGCCTTCTTCGCGCAAATTGTGCACAATCGCGTGCGAATTGTGCAGCTTGTCCGCCGCGGAAACGAGCCGGGTCGAGGCCGAGGCGGAGGCCAGGTGCGCGATATATCCTTCTTTGCGCTCACGCCAGGGTGGCTTGGGGTCCTGATCGGTATCGGTACAGCCTGCGACGATCTCGCCGACGGCGCGGCCGAATTTCTCCTCGATCTCGCGCTGCCGAGGCGCTCCGCCGCAATCTTCCACCGCATCGTGGAGGAGGGCGGCGATTGCTTCGGTTTCGTTTGCCCCATACTCCATCGCAATCGCCGTCACCCCCAGGAGGTGACCGATGTAGGGAATCCTGGTTTTCTTGCGCAACTGACCACCGTGCGTCCGCGTTGCATAGATCAGTGCTTCCTCAAATTTCGGCGAAAGTTCCATAGGCGAAGAAAAAATGATCCGACGCAACCATGCTCACGCAATCTCGTGCCCTTGTCTTTTTCTGAGAGCGAGCTCCGGGTCGTTAAACCTTGACAGAAGCGGCGTGGAAGACTGAAATTGATCTAATAAGGGGGCCAGAAAGAGCTGGCCACTCGATGGCAGTGGCCGATCTCTCCGGCTCGCCAAACTTCAACCAAGGAGTAATCCCATGCATAGTTTCATTCAATCCGCCACCCTACATACCCGGCGCGCAATCACGCTGTCGCTCCCGCTCAGCCTTCTCAGTGCCGCGCTCCTCTGCACCCAACCGTGCGCGGGCGCGGACGTAGCCTTCGGCGAAACCGGCCGGCTCGGCACCGGGCGCGCCACTCATACGGCCATTACGTTGCTCGACGGGCGGGTCCTCGCGGCGGGCGGCGCCAGCGGCAGCAAGATTTACTCAAGCGCGGAACTTTATGATCCGGCCACCGGAGTGTGGAGCGGCACCCGCAACATGAAAAACGCCCGCTTTCGCCATGCCGCCGCCCTGCTGGATGACGGCCGGGTGCTGGAAGTGGGCGGGCGCGGCAAGGGCGGCGCCGTAACCAGTGCCGAGCTATTCGATCCGGCGCGGGGCAGTTGGAAAGTCACGGGCAGCCTCGCTATTCCGCGCGCCCATCACACCGCGACGCGTCTGAGCGACGGACGCGTCCTGGTCACGGGCGGTGGCGAGACTGGATCCGGAGCGCTCTCTAGTACGGAGATTTACAATCCGGCAACCGGCAAATGGAGCGACTCCGGGAACATGGCCTTCGCCCGCTTTCGTCATACCGCCACCCTCCTCAACGACGGGCGAGTCCTGGTCGCCGGCGGCAACAGCGCCACTGGTGCGTTGGCCAGCGCGGAGTTGTATGATCCTTCGGCCGGGACATGGACCCTGGCCGCCAGCATGGGCGCCCCGCGTTTCCGTCAAACCGCGACTGTGCTCTTCGACGGCCGGGTCCTCATCGCCGCCGGCGCCGGGGACACCTTTAACCTCGACACCGCGGAGATCTACGATCCGACCACGGATACCTGGACCCCGACCGACAACCTGAATGAATCCCGTTCGTCCCATACCGCGACCCTCTTTTTCGATGGCAAGGTGGTCGTGACCGGCGGCGAGGGCGGACCGCGGACCAGCGCGGAGATTTTCGATCCGGTCAGCAACAGCTGGTCGCTAAGCGGAAACCTCGCCACAGGGCGCTCCGCGCACCGGGCAAATCTGCTCTCGGACGGCACTCTCCTTATTTCGGGTGGCTACGGCGAAGATGGCGGCGATAGCCGTCCCACGCCGAATTTCGTCGATCACCGAGCTGTGGCCACGACCGAGCTCGGTATCTATAGCACGGACTAACGAGCGGACCGCCACGACCATTTCGCGCTGAGGCTGCGTCCTTTTGGAGCTGGGAAAACTCAGCTCGCCGCTCGCTCCTGCACCCGTTGCACCATCGCGACTGCCGCCATCAGGACGAGCGCTGCGATCACCTGGTGCGGGCGCAGCGCGGCCTTGAAGAATCCCCAGGTGATGCAAACCGCGGCTAGCGTCTGCATCATTTCAAAATAGCCCGCGGTCGAAGCTTTCGTTAGGCGAAGGCCCTCGAAATAAATCAGGAGCGGGATGCCGCCCGAGATGGTGGATAAAAGAATCAGCGCACCAATGGCGGGCCCGGGGCGGGCCCGGGCCGCGGCCGGCCAAAGCGAGGCGCCATGGAGCTTGCCCAGTACGAGCAGAATAAGCGTCATGCAGACCAACCCCACCACCACTCGCAAACTCGAGGCCAGCCGGAGCGACATGCCGGTCATGACGCCGCGCCCGGCGACGGTTGAGAGGCCCCAGAAAAGAGCGCAGATGAGCGCGTAACTGGTTCCGAGATTCAATCCCGCCTGCGCGAAAGAAACCCCAATCAGCTCCGGGCGCGTGACTGAAACAAGAATCCCGGCCACGATAGCGACGCCCGCGAAAAAGTAGAAGCCGCGCGCAAGCCGATCGCCAAAAAGCAGGCAGGCCGCGGTCGTGGAAATGACTGGCTGAATATTCAGCACCACGTTTACCACCGTCGGATTTCCATTCTTCAGCGCCAGGGTGAAGAAAATCGTGCCTACGGCCGAGCCGGCGAAGCCGGAGAAGAGCAGATAACCCCAG
>JBKJNW010000018.1:0-8605 GCA_046593335.1 Chthoniobacterales bacterium
CACGGTTGGCCCGCGCCGAAATCGTGATGTAACCGCGCTGATTGTGCGCGCCGTAGTCGCTGATCTCTTTCGAACACGGACAGAGCGTGCTGACCGGCACATTGACACGCACTTCGCTAAGATCGCCGGTGGCGCTCGACTCGCCGATGAAGGCACAACGGTAATTCATCGGCGCCTGCCGCCCACTGACGGGCGCGGTGCGTTCCTGGAAGATCGTGAACTCCATTTCGACGCGGGCCGAGTTGGCCTCGAGCCGTTTCCGAATCTCAGCCAGAAGCGCTGGCAGCTCTCGCATCGTTACCTTGGCCTGATGGCGGTCGAGCACTTCCAGGAACCGGCTCATGTGCGTCCCTTTGATGTCGTGCGCCAGGCCGACCGACAGCGAGACGGTCGCAGCCGTCGGCTGACCGTGGCCGGCCCGATCGAAAACCACGATCGGATAGATCAGGTCGCAAATTCCGACTTCATCGAGAGCGATCCCCCGCAGGTCGCGCGTGTTTTGAATATCCGGAAGCGCTGCCGCGTTTTGTCCGGCGCGCAACGCTGGAAATGGCAAGGACTGCTCGCAGCGATCGATCAACTCAGGGCTCTTTAACATGATCAACACGACTAGGCGCTCTTAGCGGGCAGCGATGGGCGCGAACTGCTGACTCAACCGACCCAGCGCCAGCGCGGCCAGGAACAACCCGAAATCGCGCAAGGCGACGTCGAAATAGCCGGGGATGAGCAGGAGATTCCCGATGATGACCAGGAGCCACGCCGCGACGACGTAGGCGAAGATGCGCGGTTTCCAGGCCACGCCGAGACCAGCGACGATCTCGATCACGCCAACGACGAGCATCAGATTATGCACGCTGATGGGCGAGAGCTGCGCGACAAAGGCCGGGACGTATTGATCCCAATTGACCAGGAGATGGAAGAACTTGTCGACGCCGGCGAGGATCGGGGCAACGACGAAACCTAGGTGCAAGATCCCGTAAGCCTGACGGGCCGGCGCAGTATCGATGGATGCATTCATGCTGGCATTCTGCTCCCTAAACCAAATAAGTCAAGGTTTCTATTGACTTATTTGCTTATTCCTTTTCAACCGGTTATGTTTCTCCCGTGAAGACGCTGCGCTACACCCGCCGGCTTTTGAAGAGCACCCGGGGGCAAATCGTGCTCCTCCTGCGCGAAAAACCGCGCACCGTGGCAGAGCTGGCGGAGGCGGTCAGCCTGACCGACAACGCGGTCCGGGCGCACCTCGCCACCCTCGAGCGCGACGGGCTCGTGCATCAGACCGGCGAGCGCGCCGGCTTCCGCAAACCGCATTTCTCCTACGAATTGACCGCGGAAGCAGATGAACTTTTCCCCAAGGCCTACGCTCCCGTGCTCGACGATTTGCTGGCCGTTCTGAAAGACCGCTTCGGAAACCAGAAAATCAAAGCAGCCCTCCAGGAGGTCGGCCGACACCTCGCTGCAGCGCACGCGCCGGCCGACGAAGCGGCTTTTAAAGCGCGGCTCGACGAGGCCATGAAAGTCCTGGAAAACCTGGGCGGGCAGGCGCGCGTCACGAAAGAAAATGGCCGGTTGTTGATCCGCGGCACCGGCTGCCCGCTCGCCGCGGTGACGGCAAACCACGTCGAAGTGTGCGGCATGCTCGAGACGCTCCTCGCGCAAATCATCGGCGTGCCGGTCCGCCAGACCTGCGCGCGCGAGTCCTCGCCCCAGTGCTGCTTTGAAGTGCAAGCGCCGGCGAGCGGAAAAAAAGCGGTTCGTTGACAGGACGCGCGACGCGCGTGCAACATTGCAGCGCGTGAAGACGTCGCGACGTTAGAAACTTCAATTGATGATCGGCTCAGGAATACTCAAAGGGATGGCGGTGACGGGCCGTAACTTCATCGGGAGTTACTTCGAAAAAGATCGCCTTACGACCGTCCAATATCCGGAAGAGCGCGACGTTCTCCCCGAGAACTCGCGCAACTTCCCTTTCCTTGTTTACGACACGAACGACCCCGAAGCGGGCCTGCGCTGCGTCGCCTGCAAGATCTGCGAGAAGGAATGCCCGCCGCAGTGCATCTACATCGTCAAAAGCGAAGACAAGAAGCCGGATTACCTGGGCAAACCGCAGTTTTATCCCGCGACCTTCGACATCGACATCTCGGTCTGCATGAGTTGCCAGATCTGCGTCGAGGTTTGTCCGTTCGAGGCGATCAAGATGGACAAGGTTTACGAGCTGAGCCGGCGCGAGCGCTTCGACGCGCTCCTCATGCAGAAGAGCGACCTCGCAAAGTCGAACGATTATTATCACCGCATTCACCCGCTGGAAGCGGACGCGGTCGATGCCAATCTCAGGGCCGCGGCAGAGAAAAAGAAGCCGGCGCCAGCCGCAGTGCCGGCGGCCCCGCCGGCTGCCGGTTGAGGCGCGACGACTAAGCCTCCGGGGAGGACGGGCTGTCAGCCCGTCGTTCGGCGCAGTCTGCGCCGAACATCATGCGCCGTGGTGATCCCGGAGCCATGTCACAGAGCGGGTGGCGCTGCGCGCAATGCATCGGGCGAGGCTCGCCCGATGCGAACGGGCTGGCAGCCCGTGCTCCCCGGAGGTGGTGAGGCGCGCCGAGCGGGTTATCGTGCAACTTCCAAAATGCGCTTCAGACTCCTTCCCATCTTTCTATTGGCTCTCTCGTTAGGCGACCTTGCGGCCCTCGCCGCGGCGCCGCCGGATTTTTCGCAGATGCTGCACTGGCGCAACATCGGCCCGTTCCGCGGCGGCCGGGTGCGCGCGATCGCCGGGGTACCCTCGCAACCGAACGTTTTCTACATGGCCCAGGTCAACGGCGGCGTCTTCCGGACAAACGATTACGGCCGCACCTGGCAGCCGATCTTCGACAATCAACCGACCGCTTCCGTCGGCGCGCTGGCGGTTTCAATTGCAGATCCAAACATCATCTACGTCGGCAGCGGCGAAGGTTTGCATCGGCCCGATCTATCCGTCGGCAATGGCATCTACAAATCGACCGATGCCGGGAAAACCTGGAAGCACCTCGGGCTGCGCGACGGCCAGCAGATCGCGCAGATCGCGCTCGATCCGCGCAACCCCGATCACCTCCTCGTGGCCGTGCCGGGGCACCCCTACGGACCTAACGAAGAGCGCGGGATTTTCCTCTCCACTGATGGCGGGAAGACTTTCGCCAAGACGCTCTACAAGGACGAAAACACCGGCGCGGCCGATGTGCAGTTCGACCCGACGAATCCGCAGATCGCCTACGCCTCGCTCTGGGAAGCGCGCGAGGGTCCATGGGAAAACGCCGAGTGGCGTGGCACCAACGGCGGGATTTTCAAATCGGTCGACGGCGGCAAGACCTGGCAGGAGCTGACGACGGGTTTGCCTAACGACATTGTCCAGGCCCAGCTCGCGATCGCGCCGAGCGCGCCGCGCACTCTGATCGCCGCCGTCGCCACCCTCGACGCGGGAAAGCTTTATCGCTCCGACGACGCGGGCGAAAACTGGACCCTGCTCACGACCGATCCGCGACCGGGTGCGCGGATCGGCGGCGGTGATCTCCCGGTCATGCGGATCGATCCGAAAAATCCGAATGTCGTTTATGCCGCCAGCGTCGTCTGCTGGAAATCGACCGATGGCGGCAAGACCTGGGAGGGCTGGCGCGGCGCGCCGGGCGGCGACGATTACCAGAACGTCTGGATCAACCCTAACGACCCGCAGATTATCCTGCTCGCGAGCGACCAGGGCGCGATCATCACGGTCAACGGCGGCGAGAGCTGGAGCTCGTGGTATAACCAGTCGACCGCGCAGCTTTACCACGTCAGCGCGGACGACGCTTTCCCCTACAATCTTTACAGCGGGCAACAGGAAAGCGGCTCGGTCGGGATCGCGAGTCGCGGTCCCAACGGCGCGATTACGTTCCGCGATTGGCACCCGGTGGGAGCCGAGGAATACGGCTACGTCGCGGTCTCTCCGCAGAATCCCGACATCGTCTATGGCGGCAAGCTGACGCGTTACGATCGCCGCACGCACCAGGCGCAGAACATTTTGCCGAAACCATTTCGCGACGACGAATTCCGAATCATCCGGACCGAGCCGGTGCTTTTTTCGCCGACCGATCCGCATAATTTACTATTCGCCAGCAACACGCTTTGGCAGACGCGTTCCGGCGGCCGGAACTGGGAGGAAATCAGCCCGGACCTGTCGCGCAAGACTTTCGAAGTCCCGGCCAGCGTCGGGAAATTTCGCGACCAGCCGAGCGCCCAACCGCGCCAACGCGGCGTGATCTACACCGTGGCGCCCTCCCCGCTCGAGGGGAACCGCCTCTGGGCCGGGACGGACGATGGCCTGATTCACCTCACAACTGATGCCGGCAAGAATTGGACCGACGTGACTCCGCCGCAGATCGGGCCGTGGTGGAAAGTCTCGCTCATGGACGCGAGCCATTTCGATCCGGGGACCGCGTATGCCGCTGTCAACACAATCCGACTCGACGATCTGCGCCCGCACATTTACCGGACGCGGGATGACGGCAAGACCTGGCAGGAAATCACCGGCGGCATCCCGGTCGACGAAAACGTCAACGTGGTGCGGGAAGATCCGGAGCGGCGCGGACTTCTCTTCGCCGGCACCGAGCGCGGCGTTTATCTCTCCTTCGACGACGGCGACCACTGGCAGTCGCTTCGCCTCAATCTCCCCGCGACCTCGGTGCGCGACCTGATTGTGAAGGAGGACGATCTCGCGATAGCGACCCATGGCCGCGGCTTCTGGATCCTGGACAACATCACGGCGTTGCGGCAGCTCCAGCCTAACGAAAAGGCAACGCTCCTTTTCCAGCCTCAAACTGCGCTGCGGGTGCGCTGGAATTCCAACACCGACACGCCTCTGCCGCCGGACGAACCGGCGGGCGAAAATCCGCCGGAAGGCGCGCTGATCGACTATTCGTTAGGCGAAAAAAGCAACGGAGCGGTCGCGCTCGAAATCAAGGACAGCCAGGGCCAGTTGGTTCGTCGTTATGCGAGTAACGATCCAGTGCCGCCGGCAGACCCGCAGTTGAAAATCCCGCGCTACTGGGTGCGCCCGCCGCGAGTCCTCTCCGGCGAACTGGGTTTGCACCGCTTTTACTGGGACATGCACGGCACCCCGCTGCCCGAGACGAAAGCGGAATATCCGATGACTGCCATCTATCGCCAGACCGCGCCGGTAGCGACCGCGCCCTGGGCGTTGCCTGGAAATTATTCGGTCGTCCTCACCGCTGGCGGGAAAAGTTTTACTCAGCCGTTAGTCCTGAAAATGGATCCGCGCTTAAAGGTGACGGATGCCGAACTGACGAAGCAGCTCGAGCTGTCGAAGAAGCTGCAGGATTTGCGCGCGCAGTTGGCGCCGATCGGCAAAAGCTACGAAGCGCTCGTCGGCGAACTGGCGAAAGCGAAGGACCGCGCCGACGAAAGCGAAGTGCAGGAGCCGTTCAAAAACCTGCGCACCAAGCTCGAAGAATTTGCCAATCCCGCCGCGGTGCGGGCGGGCGACGCGCTGGAACTCGATGTCCTGAACAAGGTCGTGAGACTTTTCGGCGATCTGCAGGACGTCGACGCGGGACCCACTGCGCAACAGGAAATCGCCTGCGGAGATTTGCAGCGCGCCGCGCGCACCGTCCTAGAACGCTGGCCGGCGATCGCGCCGGAGGTCCAGGCTTTGAACGCGAAACTTCAGGCGGCCGGAATGGAGCCAATCAAGTTGCCCTAACCATTCGCGTAGGAAGAAACGTAACGCTGATCCGTGGGCGCGATCGGCTCGGAGATGGCGAAGACTTCCCATTCTCCCGGCAGGTGATGAAGCTGGTGTTTGCCTAACGACCGCAATTCGAAATGCTCAACGATGAGCGCCTCGACCGTTTTGCTCACGACCAGTTCCGCCGTCACTTTTTTTGTTAGTTCCTGCATTTTCCAGGTCACGTTGACCGGGTCGCCGATGACGGTGAACTCCATCCGCTGCGGCGAACCGATGTTGCCGGAAATGACTGGGCCATGATTGAGGGCGATGCCGATGGTGAATTCGGGCAGACCTTGCACGCGCCACTTTTCATTCAAGCGCCCAAGCTCGGTCCGCATGGCAAGAGCGGCGCGGACGGCGGCGACGGCATCGTTGCCGGGGCCGTCGCTCTGCACGTTGCCCCAGACCGCCATGACGGCGTCGCCCATGAATTTGTCGAGCGTGCCGCCATGCCGAAAAACGCACTCGACCATCGCGGTGAGGTATTCGTTGAGCTGCTGGACGAGAACGTGCGGGTCGCTGGCCGCACTGACTTTGGAGTAACCGCGGATGTCGGAAAATAAAATCGTGACCCGCTTCGTCACGCCGCCAAGCGCCTGTTCGAAAAGCTTCGTTTTATCGAGCATCTCGCGCACGACATCGCTCGAGACGTAGCGCTCGAGGGTTTGCCGGACCCGCCCCTTCTCGATCCGCTCGAGGGTGAAGTCCGCGGCCAGGCCGAACAAGAGGGTGAGATTAAACTGTAATCCCGGGGCTGCGACCGGGAGAAAAGTTGAGCCGTGGTTGTAAACGAGAAGCGCGATCCAGGCCCAGGCGCCGTCGGTGACAGCGAGGGCGAGCAGCCGAAGCCAGGGCGAACGAATCGTGACCGAGAGCAGAACAGCCAACGCCCCGGCGGCGAAGGCGACAAGCAGGATCACCCCCGAGGGCAATTCCGCGATGAACTCATGGTGGAGCGCGGCGTTGATCGCGTTGAGATGCAGCTCGGGACCGGGCATGGAACCGAACGGCGTCGGGTGTTCGTCGTGCTGCCAATTTCCCTCCGCGCCGATGACCACAATCCTGCCGCGAAAGAATTCGCCGGAGTGGTAGTTTTGTTTCCAATAATCCGGGACGAAAATTTCGAAGACCGATCGGGGCGCAAAACCGACCCGGGGCGGCGCGGTGAAGCGGAAAAGGTGATCGTCCAGCCCGGCGGGGATGACGTCGGCGTGTCCCGCCTTGGCCAGGACTTGGGCGCCGAAGGAGAGAAAGCGCTCCGAATCCGCTTCCGGCAAATTGCCCTGGACCTGCTCGAAGGTGACCCGGTATTGCGCTCGCCTAACGATATCATCTTCGTCCGGCCAGAAGTTGCTGAAAGCGACGCGGTCATCGCTCGGCTTGGTTTCCGGGATGAGGGAATCGGGCGGGCGGGTGATGCTCGCGCCGGTGGTGGAGAGACCGCGCTGCGTGGCGGAAGTAAAATTACTCGCGACCACGACGTGGTCCTTGTAACAATCGAGGGCGAGCCGGAAAGGGACGTCGTTAGGCGTGGAGGTCGGGAATGTGAGATCGAAGGCGACCACTTTGGCGCCGGCATCGACCAGGCGCTGCAGGATAAGGGCGTAGACTTCCCGCGGCCAGGGCCAGGCCTTGCTCATCAATTTCAGGGTTCGCTCTTCCTCCGAATCGGTTGCGGTCAGCCCATAGAGTTCTTTCACGTCGGTCGTGGCATCGAGGCTGACCGAGTCGGAATCGATCGCGAGAAAAACGAGATCGGGATTGGCCGGAGTCGTGCGCCCGGCCTGCGCGATCGCGTCGCGGGCCAGGTTACGCAGTTGCAGGAGGAAGAAAGGCCGGGCCTGATCGGCCAGCGCCAGGACGCCGAAGCAGAGCAATGCGATTGCGCTGAACAGAAAGGGGCGCTTCAGCGACATAGGGAATGAGAAGAGCGGAAAACGTGCCCCGGTTCGCGCGGCGGCTCGGCCACGATCAGGCGGCCAGTTTTTGTCGCGCCTGCGGAACGATTCGTTCGAGCTCGCGCGCGGCCTGGATGCGCATCTGCGAGCCCGCTTCCACGGTCTGACGGCGGGCCTGCGCGAGCATCGACTCGATCTTGCGATCGTCATGCTCGGGGTCGTGATGAAAAAGGACGAGCTGGCCAACCGCGGCGCGCAGCGCGAGCGCGACGCTCTCCCGCAGGCAACCATGGCCCCAGCCGATGTGGCTCGGGTATTCCGCTTCGTCGTATTGCGAATCGAGAATCAAGAGGTCGGACCCGGCGACAAAATCGAGCAACGCCGTTTCCGCTGCGCGCGCCGCCGCCGCCGTATGGGGCGCGCTGGATTCGAGCGTCACACGATACGGTTCGTGATCGGGCAGGTAGGCGACGCTGCGCTGGCCCGCCTCGATCCGGAAACCGGTGCAACCTCCCGGGTGATTCAGCGCGATCGTATGCACGTTAAAGCGACCAAGGTTCATGACCGGCGCGTCGAATTCATCGATCGCGCAGATCCCGGCGAGACTTTGCAGGGACACCGGGAACTGGATCGGATCCATCTGGCTGCTGAGGGCGGTCCGTAGCTTGGCGCGCGTCCCGGGAGCGCCGAGGATTCTGATTTGATTGCCCCGGCCATAGGCGGGGCGAAAGAAGGGCAGCCCCTGGATGTGATCCCAGTGGGTGTGAGAAATCAGCACCGTGGCCGCGATCGGTGCCGCTGGGATCTCGCGCGCAAGAGCGAGCCCGAGATGTCTGATTCCGCTGCCGGCGTCGAGGATGAGTCGCTCCTTCCCGAGGCGCAGCTCGACGCACGAAGTGTTGCCGCCATAGCCGACCGTGTCGGGGCCAGGCGAAGGAATGGAGCCGCGCAC
>JBKJNW010000083.1:0-53034 GCA_046593335.1 Chthoniobacterales bacterium
GGCGCGCGTGCCATCGCCGGAGAGCCCGCGCGCACGAAGGACCGGTTCATCCGAAATCTGAAAACCGTTTTCGGATGGCGTGGTGGGTGTTTCGGGATCGTTCACGGCGTAGGCGAAGGAAAAGGCTGCATTAAATATCTGCGCAGGCCGGGACGACAAGTGGAAATCGAACCCGTCTCGCGCACGAGAAGTCCAGTCCGGCCAACTCGTTAGTCAGGCTCGAACTGGCGCGGATGCGTTCTCTGGCTAAGTTCCGGCGATGCCCACCGAGACCATCGAGCTACGCGGCCACATCATTGACTCTCTCATCCTGCCCAAGGTCCTGGACGAGATTATCGCCCGCGGGAGTACTTTTAAAATTGGCGAAATCAGGATCGGGGAGAACCGGACCGATCAGAGTTTTGCCCGGATCGAGGTCGATGCGCCCAGTGCCGACGAACTCGACCAGCTCCTCTTGCGAATGCGGCAGCATGGAGCCGAGGTCACGGAAAAGAAAAGTGTCCAACTGGAGGAGGCACCGGCGGATGGCGTTTACCCGCAGGGATTCTACGTCACGACCAATCAGCAGACTTTCGTCCAGCTCGACGATGGCGAAGCGGAGGTAAAACCGGCCATGATGGACAGCGCGATCGTGGTCGACCCCAAAACGAAGACAGCGCAGCCGGTGAAGTTTTACGGCGTAAAAAAAGGGATGCAGATCGTGGTCGGCCACCAGGGCATCCGGGTCGTTCCCTTGCAGCGCTCGACCGCCCGGGCCGATGTCTTTGGCTTCATGTCGAGCAACGTCTCGATCGAAAAACCGAAGAGCGCGGTCATTCGCGAGATGGCGCGCGAGTTCAAGCGCTCGCGCGAAGAAAACGGCCGCATTCTCGTCGTCGGCGGTCCCGCGATCGTCCACACTGGAGCCGCCGAGCATTTCGAAAAATTGATCGAGTGGGGCTACGTCGACCTGCTCTTTGCCGGCAACGCGCTGGCCGTGCACGACATCGAGAACGCGCTCTTTGAGACTTCGTTAGGCGTGAATCTCGAGCACGGTGCGCTGGCCGACCAGGGAACGCAGAACCATATGCGCGCGATCAACGCCGTCCGCGGCGTCGGCGGGATCAAACAGGCGGTCGAAAGTGGCCTCCTCACCCGCGGTATCATGTACACCTGCGTAAAGAACGGAGTCGACTTCGTCCTCGCCGGCTCGATCCGGGACGATGGACCGCTGCCCGATGTTATCACCGACGCGATCGAGGCGCAGAAAGCGATGCGCGCGAAAATTGAGGGAGTGACGATCGCGGTCATGATGGGCACGATGTTGCATTCGATCGCGGTCGGAAATTTACTCCCGGCCAGCGTGAAAACACTCTGTGTCGACATCAATCCCGGGGTGGTAACGAAGCTGACTGATCGCGGCAGCTTCCAGGCAGTCGGTCTCGTGACCGACATCGAGCCGTTCCTGCGCGAGCTGACCGATTTCATCGCCGCCGATCGTTAGGCCGAGGATTTATGCGCGACCTGTTGCTCTGTCCGCCGGATTACTACGGCATCGAATACGAGATCAACCCGTGGATGAGTCGGGCCCGCGGCGCCGATACGCCGCTCGTCCAGGCGCAATGGCGCGGGCTGCATGAGAAACTCGTTAGCCTCGGCTGCAACGTGAACCTCGTGCCGCCGAAACCGAAGCTCCCCGACATGGTCTTCACCGCCAACGCTGGCCTGGCCGTGGGAAAGAAATTTGTCCCGAGCAATTTCCGGCACAAAGAGCGGGCCGCGGAAGCGCCCCTCTTCGCCGATTGGATGTCAGCGCAGGGCTATGAAATCGTCTGGCTGCCGGAGGACCAATTTTTCGAAGGCGAAGGCGACGCGCTCTTTGCCGGCGACGCGCTTTTCTGCGGTTACAAATTTCGCACGGACGTGAGCGCGCACCGCAGTGTGGGCGAGATTTTTGGCTGTCGCGTCATCTCGGTCGAGCTGGTCGATCCGCGCTTTTATCACATCGATACCTGTTTCTGTCCGCTAACCGATGGCGGCGCGGTCTGGTTCCCCGCCGCTTTCGACGAATACGGCCAGCGCGCCATCCGCAACCATGTTCCGAACCTGATCGACGTGGTCGAGGAGGAGGCGGCGCACTTTTCCTGCAACGCGGTCGTGCTCGACCGCGAAGTGGTCCTGCCGCAGGGCGCGCCGAAGCTGATGGAATCGTTAGGCGAACGCGGCTTCAATTGTCATCCGCTGCCGATGACGGAATTCCTCAAGGCCGGTGGGGCCTGCAAATGTCTCACCATGCTCCTGCCGCAACGGAAAACCGCCGAGACTCCCTGGTTCGCGCCGCCGAAGAACTAGCGCGCACGTTTCTGTGCCAGGGCGCGCTCGATTTTTCCCAGCGGCAGGCAATTCACGACATCGTCTTTGGTCAGCCAGCCTTTGCGCGCAACGCCGACTCCGAACCATAGTTCCTGCAACTTCTCGACTCCGTGCGCGTCGGGGTTGATGACGCATTTCACTCCTTTTTCCTTCGCCAGCGGCCACCAGCGCCAGTCGAGATCGAGCCGTTTCGGAGCGGCATTGATCTCGATCCAGGTGCCGGTTTCCGCCGCCGACTCGATGATCGCCGGGATATCAAGCGCATAGGCCTCGCGATTTAAGAGCAGCCGGCCCGTCGGATGAGCGAGGAAGGTGACATACGGATTGCTGATTGCGCGGATGATTCGCTTCGTCATTTCCGCTTCCGGGAGTTGAAACGCGGAATGGACCGAGGCTACGACGTAATCGAGTTCGCCTAACGTCTCGTCGTCGAAGTCGAGCGAGCCGTCGCGCAGGATGTCGCATTCGACGCCGGCGAAGAGGCGAAAGCCGTCGAAGGTCTCGTTCAATTTCCGGATCGCCGCCCCCTGAGTCCGGAGACGGGCGCGGTCAAGGCCGCCGGCCTGGATGGAGCTGCGGCTGTGATCGGCGATCCCGAGATATTGCAACCCGAGCTCCTGCGCGGCCTCGGCCATTTCCTTGAGCGAATTGCGGCCGTCACTCGCGGTAGTGTGGCAATGGAATGTCCCGCGCAGATTTTCCGGGTCGAGCAGGCGGGGCAGGCGGCCTTCCGCGGCCGCTTCGATTTCGCCGGAATTTTCCCGCAGCTCGGGCGGGACAAAATCGAGATCAAGCGCGCGATAGAGATCCGCTTCCTCCTGCACCTGCGGGATCTCGCGCGGCGGTTTTTTCTTCTGCGTATCGGTTTCAGCGGGTGCGAGACGATATTCATTCAGAGTCCAGCCGCGCTGCAGGGCGCGATTGCGCAGGACGATGTTGTGTTCCTTGCTCCCGGTGAAATAGCCGAGAGCAAAGGGATATTCGGCCGTGCTTACGACGCGCAGATCGGCCTGGATGCCGGAGTGCAGGCGGACGCTCGTCTTGGTCGCGCCGCGGGCAATGACGCTTTCGACCAGCCCATGCCTAACGAAAAACTCTGTCACCTCCTCGGGCGCTTTGGTGGCGACAATAAAATCGAGATCGCGCACGATCTCTTTGCGTCGCCGATAACTTCCCGCGGTGCTGACGCGCGAGGCTGCCGGATGCTGACGCAAATCGTCGAGCAACGCTTCCGCCGCGCTCGCGACCGCGCCGAGTCGGAAACTTCCGACATGTTTGGCGTGGTTTGAGATCGTGGCGATCAGTTTGTCCTGCGTGGTCTTGCCGAAACCGGGCAATTCCGCGACTCGGCCGGTCTCGCACGCTTTCTTGAGATCGGCGATGGTACCGACCTGCAATTTCTCGTAGAGAGCCTTGATCTTTTTCGCGCCCAGACCGGGCAGGCCGAAAAGCTCGAGAATGCCCGGGGGAAACTTGGCCCGCAGCTCGGCGAAGAAGGTCGATTCACCGGTCAGAACCAGTTCGGAAATCTTCCCCGCAATGGCTTTGCCGACGCCGGGGATTTCCTGGAGGCGGTCCTGCTCGGCCAGCTCGCGCAGATTTCCGCCCCAGGTCTCGATCGAACGCGCGGCGTTGGTGTAGGCGCGAATCTTGAACGGGTTCTCTTCCTGCAGTTCGAGGAGGGTCGCGATCGTCTCCAGAACATCGACGATCTGTTCTTTTTTCATTTCCGGCACAGGAAATTGTTGCGCGGAAAATTCTCTTCGTCGATAGCGATAACGTTAAACGCGTTGCGCCGTGCGCTGTTTGGCATGGCAACGGCTCTCGCAACGCTTGATGTTTACGGGTTTTCCTTTCGCGCTTTTTTTCAGCATCCTCCTGCTGGGAATTCTTCCGCGCGGATTGGCCGATTCCTTTCCGACCCACGGGCCGACCGTGCCGGGCACGAGCGCCTGCCTGAAACGCGGCGTCGCCTATGCACCCGCGAAAGCGCCCTTGCAGGTCAAGCGCGCGATCTGGGCCGCGAATACGCTGCGCAAAAAGCCGTATCGCTGGGGTGGCGGCCACGCCACTTTCTTCGACCGTGGCTATGATTGTTCCGGGACGGTTTCCTACGCGCTGGCCGCGGCCGGCTTGCTCCGCGTCCCGATGAATTCCAGGGAGCTGACTCGCTTCGGGACTCGTGGACAGGGAAAATGGATTACGATTTTTGCCCGCAACGGCCATGCCTTTGCCGTCATCGCCGGTCTCCGACTCGACACCACGGCCTGGAACCGATTAAGCGATCGCGAAGCGCCCCGCTGGCAAACGACCGTGCGCCCGGCGCGGGGATTTGAGCCGCGCCATCCGGCCGGGCTTTAAAAACCAGACAACCGGCCCGCGTGGACCGGTTGTATCCTAACCTACCGAAATGTGGACCGCCTGGCGGGATCGGACCGCAGGCGGTGTGTCCTTTTGGGGGCCTGTCTATTGCTGGGTGCGACCGGCAGTGGTCCGACCAGCGGTGGTGCGACCGGCAGTGGTGCGGCCAGCGGTCGAGGGACCAGCGAGATTTTTACCGCGACCGCCGCCCTTGGCGTCTTTCGACGGTTTCATGTCGCGCACTTTTACGTTCTTCTTGTTCGTAGCCATAACTGTTTTTCTTTCTTTTGGGTTGTTGGTTTGGGCTGCTCTCGGTCGAGCCGGTTGACCCGGCCGACCGAGATCGCCTCTTGCTCGTTAGAGCGTGGTGCGACCCGCCGTCGTGCGGCCAGCTGTGGTGCGACCCGCGGTCGTGCGACCGGCAGTCGAGCTTCCGGCGCGAGCGGCGCCGCCCTTGGCGTCTTTGTTGGGTTTGAGGTCACGAACTTTCACTTCTTTTTTCTGAGCCATAACTGTCTATCTCTTTCTTTTGTTTGTGGTTTGGTTGATGTCAGTCGCACCGAAGAGCAGTTGACGGCCGCCCGAGACGTTTCCTTTTGGGATGAGGTCATCGAGCTTGATCAACTTTTCCTTATTTCGTGACCGCTTTTGAATCCTAGACTCGCCAGCGGGCGCATTTTTTTTCGGCGTACTCACGTTTGCATCCTATTATCATCAATCATGCCATGACCAGCCTGGAGTCCTCCCACGGCCGGCGCCAGTTCGGAAATTCAGGCAGCTTTTCCCTCGTAAAAGCGGTGCTCTCAGATTGCGGGAAATTTCCCTAACGAGCAAAATTCCAGTGCTCATTCGTGTGACCGACGCGGTCTTAATCTGAGGCAAATGTGGCGGCGTGACCCAGAAGTGTCTCATTTTTGGGCCACGTTTTTGAGATGTCGGACAAGGGTCGCCCGCGAGATGCCGAGCATGCGCGCGGTCCGCCGCTGGTTTCGCCCTGCCTGGTCATAGACGAACTGGACATGGCGGGAGACAGCCCCGGCCAAAGAGAGATCGCGCACGCCATCCAGCTTTCCGTTAGGCAAAGACGCCGTCGCGGGTTTTTCCGGCGACGGACTGGAGGACGCTTTCAGGTCGGGCGGGAAAACCACATGTTCGGGCAGGATGACGCGGCCTTCGCAGAAAAGAGTCATGGTCCGGACGGTGTGATTGAGCTCTCGCAGATTTCCCGGCCAGGGATAAGCGAGCAGCTTATCCATTGCCTCGGGATGAATGGCGTTGATTGATTTTCCTTCGCTGGCGGCGGAGGCCTTGAGTTCGGCCGCGATCAAGGCCGGGAGTTCTTCCATCCGCTCGCGCAGGGGCGGGATGAGCAGAGTCAGACCGTTCAGCCGGTGATAAAGATCTTCGCGGAATTTTCCCTGCCGCACGCGCTCGAGGAGTGAGCAATTCGTTGCGCAGACGATCCGCGCATCGGCATGGAGCATCTGTTCGGAACCGAGGCGTTCAAATTCGCCGTATTCGAGCACACGCAGGATTTTCACCTGCGCAAGCGGGCTCATGTCGGCAATCTCGTCGAGAAAGAGAGTGCCCTGATTGGCTAGCTCGAATTTTCCTTTCACGGTCTGCTGCGCGCCGGTGAAAGCGCCGCGCTCGTGACCGAAGAGCTGGCTCTCGATCAAGGTATCGCTCATGGCAGAGGCGTTGAAGGCGACGAAAGCGCGGGAAGCGCGCTCGGAGGAGTTGTGAATGGCGTGGGCGAGAAGAGTTTTGCCAGTGCCGGTTTCGCCGAGCAAGACGACCGGGACATCGGTCGTGGCGGCGAGCGCGGCGAGGCGGAGGCAACGCTTCATCGCGTCGTTCGCGGTGGTGAGGTCTTCGACCTTGAGGCGGGAGAGGGCGCGGGGCATGTGATCAGTTGCGCATGTTCTCGCGCAGTTGGCGGATCGGTTCGAAGGCGTATTCGATCATGGTGCGGCGGCCGACGACGATGCGCGCTTCGCCGCCCATCCCGACACGCAGGGCGAGATGATTCTTTTTCGTCAGTTCCGTGTCATCAATCGAGGCCAGCCCCGCGAAATGTTGACCCTGGGCGGTCGAAACGGCGGAAGGGCTGACCCAATCGAGCTTGGAGTTGACCGCACCATAACGCTGGTAAGGGAACGCCTCGAAGAACAGCCTGACCCGCTGCCCGTTGGCCAGCTTAGGGACGCTCGCCTCGGGGAAAGTAAGGCTGGCATAGGGTTTGACGTCGTTGCGCGCGAGCTGGCAAAGCTCCTGGCCGTTCTGGACGACGCTGCCGGCGTTCTGTTGCGCCTGCGAAATCACCACGCCTGCGTAGGGCGCGCGGATGACGAGAAGATTTTGCTTCGAATCCTCGAGATCGCCATGCAGCGCGGCCAGTCGCAGTTTGAATTTTTGGACCTCGGCCACGTTTTCCGCCCGGGTCCTCGCGTATTCCGCCTCCATCTGCTGCCGCTCCAGTTTCACTTGTTCGAGGGTGCGCTGGGCCACGCTCAAGTCTTTCTCCGATTCCGCGGCGTCGAGCCGATGTTGCAGGACTTCGACGGCCGAAATGCCTCCGCTCTTGGTCAGTTTTTCCAGGCGATTGAGCAGCTCGCGACTACTAGCGGCGTGTTTTTCGCGAAAAGTCACTTCGCTTTCCGCCTGCGCGATCTCTGCGGTTTTGATATCGAGCGCAGATTTGTAGGAGACATCCGCTTTCAGCAAGCCCTGCTCATGCGTCTGCAGATCCTGGCCTAACGTTTGCTGCTCCGTGCCCCAGCCGCGGATCTCATCGGAGCGCAGGACATAAAGCGGGTCACCCGCCTTGACGCTTTGCCCGACGTGCACACTAACCTGGCTCAGGACCGCCAGGCGCGGCGACTGGATCGGATCCGCCCCGCCCGCCGGCACGAGCACGAAAGGACAGGTCACCGTCTCCGGCAGCTTGATCACGATGGCGGCGAGGAGGGCCACCCCAAACAGCGCGATCAGGAGCCAGGCGGTCGAGCGGACAAACCATGGCGGCGGTTCCTGCGGCAACATTTGCGACTCGGTCTCGCTGGAGCCGCGCGGCATGAGTTCGGTAGGCATCGTTAGGGAAAAATTCAGATCCCGAGCTGCTGACTTGAGAGATAGAAATAAAGACCGCGCTGGGCCATCAGTTGATCGTGATTCCCGACTTCGGCGACCATGCCGCGTTCGAGAACGACGATCGAGTCCGCTTCGCGAATCGTGCTCAGGCGATGCGCGATGACGATCGTGGTCCGGCCCGCGGTGAGGCGGCCAAGATTATCCTGGATGGCGCGCTCCGATTCGGTATCGAGCGCGCTCGTCGCTTCGTCGAAAATCAGGACCGGCGGATTGTTATAGATGGCGCGCGCAATCGCGATTCGCTGTTTTTGTCCGCCGGAAAGGGAGAGACCCGATTCTCCGATCTTGGTTTCGTAACCCATCGGGAGGCGCATGACGAAGTCGTGCGCGGCCGCGGTCTGGGCGGCGGCCAGGACACGATCGAGATCGGGCTCGGCGTCGCCAAAAGCGATGTTGCGCGCGATCGATTCGTTGAAGATGTGGTTTTCCTGCAAGACCATCCCAATGTGCCGTCTAACGTCGCGGTAGTTGAGAGTTTTCAGGTCGGTGTTGTCGAAGAGAATCGTCCCCTCGGTCGGTTCAAGCAGGCCGGCGATAAGCTTGATCAGGGTCGTCTTCCCACAACCGCTCCGCCCGACGAAGGCGACCATTCGGCCTGGCGCGATATCGAGTTTGATATCGCTCAGGATGTTGGGCGCTTCCGGTCCGCCATACCTGAAACTGACTCCACGCAGTTCGATCCGGCCTTCCAGGCTGTGGACCGGGGCGAGCCGGGAACGGTCGCGGCCCTGTTCCGGTTCCTGTTCGAAGATGTCGTTGAGCCGATTGAGCAGGACGGTGGCGAATTGCATGTTGTCCCACACGCCTAACGTTCGCAGGATGCCGCCGTAGGCCATGGCGGTGAGGGAACTGAAGGCGACGAAACCGCCGATGCTGAGATTGCCGGCCATGACCTGGTTGGCGCCGACCCAGAGGAAGATCGCGGTCGAAAGCATGCCGATCGTCTGGAGCACGCTGTCGTAGGTCATAACGATAAAACTGCTCCGGAAAATCTTGCGCGAGACGGAGAGGAATTCGTTCAGCATCATGTCGCGGAAAACGTTTTCGGCGGAGGCGGCCTTGACCGCTTCGATGCCCTTGATCGCGTCGATCTGGTGCGAGCTGTATTTCCCCTGGCTCTCTTCCACATCAGCGAAAAGCGGCCGCAGCACCTTCTGCGAGAAATACATCAGTCCGCCGTAGAGCGGCGTGGTGGCGAGAAAAGCCAGGGTCAGCATCGGGCTGTAGAGGGTCATGAGGGCAAGCGCGCCGATCAGTTGCACGAGCGCGAGAAGCGCGCCGATGCCGTGTTGCACGGCGAACTCCCGCACCTGTCGCGCGCCATCGAGCCGGCGCTGGATGTCGCCCGTCCGCCGGCTGGTGAAATAACTCATCGGCAGCGACAACATTTGCCGGCTGAGGAAATCGAGAATGGCGGTGTCGAGCCGGACGGCGGCGAAGGAGAGGAGATATTCCTGCGCAAGCGACGCCGCCTGGACGAAGAACAGCGCCACGCCCATCCCGAGGAGGATAGTCTTGAGCAGGCCGACGTCTTTCTCGACGATCACCTTGTCCACCACCATCTCGGTAAAGATCGGGAAGAGCAGCTCGAGGAAAGTGAGCGCGACCGCGAGCAGCATGACCTGGAGGAAAATGGTGCGGAACTTGAGCAGGAAGGGAACGATCCAAGCCAGCCCGGGTTTGCTTTCCGGCGCATTGTCGAAGGCGGTCGTGTAATCGAAAAGCGCGGCGTAACCCGACCAGTTATGCTCGAATTCCTTGCGCGGAATCTTGCGCAACCCGCGCGCCGGATCGGCCACCTTCACGTAGGTCTCGGCCACGTCGTAAAGCACCATCCAGTGGTTGCCTTCCCAATGCACGATGGCGGGAAGCGGCATCAGCGGCAGGTTGCGGAGTGAGACCTTGATCGCGCGCGCGGCCAGCCCGAGCTCGGTGGCGGCGCGGCAGATCGCCTTCAGGCTCGTTCCGTCGGTCGAGGTGTGACAAAGCTGGCGAATCCGGGCCAGGCTCACCTTGCGCCCGAAATGCCGGCAGATCATGCCGAGGCTGGCGGCGCCGCAATCCATCTCGTCGATCTGCTCGATCGCTTCGATCTTGCGGATGCGTTTTTTTCTTTTGCGGAAATATCCGTCCTCGTCCGCGAAAGGATCCTCGCCGCTCTCCTTCGCGGGCGCGGCTTTCTTGTCGACCCCGATCTTGTCGTGGGCCGCCACTTCTGCCGGCAGCATCTCGGTCGTGAAATCGAGCGGGACGCGCGCTTCCGTTTTCGCCTGGTATTGCGCGAGGCGTTCCTCCATCAGCTGCCCGAATTCCGGGTAGCGGCGTTTGAGGTCGCGGACCGTTTCCGGCTCGAGCGCGAGCAAACGGCAATCGCTGAAGGCTTCGACCGAGGCGGCGCGCGGCGAACCATTCAGGATCGAAAGTTCGCCGAAGAAATCGCCGTCGCGATAGAAAGCAAGATTCTGCTGGCTGCCGTTGTTGGCGTGGAAAGCGCGGGCGCGGCCTTTTTCGAGAATGAACATCGCGCCGGGCGGATCACCCTGGCGAATGATCGTTTCGCCCTTAGCGACTTCCATCGGGGTCAGCTTCTCGACCAGGCTGCGCAAAGCCGGCACGGGCAGGCGCCCGAAATTGCTGAACTCGTAAAGGAACCCGTGCAGCGAGCGATGCCGCGCGGTCATTTCAATATGATGTTTAAGTTCGGGTGTTTCCTCGGCCAGTTGGAGGAAATCCGCCCGGTCCAGGCGCAACGCCTCGACCGCGGTACTGCAGCGCACGGTCGCGGTCCGGGTGCCGCCTTCCGAGAGAGCGGCTTCGCCAAAGCTGTCGCCTGGTTTCAGGGTCGCGAGGACGATTTCGTTTCCGTTCTGGTCGGCCTTCACCACCCGGGCGCGGCCTGAGAGGAGGATGTAAAAGGCGTCGGCCGGCTCGCCTTGCCGCACGAGGAGATCGCCAAACTCGTAGCTTTCCTCCTGGAGCAGCGGACGGATCTGCTCGAAATGCTCGTCCGGGAGAAATTGAAAGAGGGACGAACGCCGAAGGAGATTTTCGTCGTTCGCTTTCATGTCGTTAGGCGAGAAGAAGCCGCCACTGGATGAAGCGGGTGGTCAGGTCGGAGAAGTGCCGGTCGAGAATGCATTGGTCGGCCCGTTCCTGCACCACCGGGTCCTTCAGGTCGGGCTCAGCCTTGCCGATGATCCGGCAGAGATGAAAGCCGTCACCGCGCGCGATTGGCTCCAGGATTTCGCCCGGATGCACACTGAGAAACTTCTGCTGCAGGTCCTCTGGGACGTCCTCCAGCAAAACCTCCGGGTGCCGGTAGGGATAGCGCCCTTCCGTGGCCACTTCTTCCATCGACATGCCGTCGTCGCGCGCGCAGAGGAGCGCTTCGCGGGCGGCGTCGAGCGAGTCGAACTCGATCGTTTCGACATCAAAGCGCGTCAGCGGCAAACGCAGCGCGGACAGCTGCCGTTGGCGCGCCTGGGGGGAGAGAAGCGAACTGAAAGTGCGAGAATAAACCGCCTCCAGCGCCAGCATTTCCTCGAGCCATTGCTGGTCGCGCCCCAGCTTCTCCAGCCAGGCCGGCACCTCATCTAGGCTCAGACCGTGGCGCTCGCAAAAGGAGGCCCGTTCTTCCTCGATCGACTCCGGCGCGGCCCCGTTCTCGGCCGCGGCCTGTTGCGAGGAGATACGCCGGCTAAAGCGCTCCGCCATCCGATCCAGTTTGCCGGAAAGAAGCAGCTCATCGAGCAGAACTTTGCGCAACTCGTTAGGCGCGCCAAAATAATCAAGCTCGTCGCCGGCGAGATCGTCCCATTTCTCGGCCCAGAAATGGCGCGCAAAGTAGGCGCTGAAATCACCCAGGGTGAGCCCGCGCCCGGCCAGCCATTGTTCGGTTTCTTCGGCCGTGATCAGGTCATGCTGATAACGAAACTGCTCCGCCGCGCTGTCGATCGCGTCTTCATCGAACTCGAGGTTCTCTTCCTCGGCCCGGCGCTCGGCGGCCAGGAGCCGGAGGAGGTATTTCCATTCCGGTTCCAGCTCGCCCCGGAACATGGCGGCATCGACCACGTCGCGCCCGGTGAAGGAACGGCCTTCGCAGACGAAGATGATCTTGTTGTCGATGAGGACGATATCGGTCTCGGTGGAAGGCATCGCGACTTGTTCTGCCGATTACCTAACAATTTTCCGAGCGTGTCGAGCGAAACCAACGTCTGCAATGATAGAGCCCATCCCCACTCACGCGCGAAAAGCGGCAAAAAGGGGACAGAAATCATCGGCGGGAGAACGGTCGCCCTGTCGAAGAGGCGGCCTGCGCGCTAGTCCGCCGACCAGTCGAGCACGATTTTGCCCGAGTTGCCGGACTTCATCAGCTCGATCGCTTCTTTAAACGAAGTGTAAGGGAAGCGATGTGTGATGATCGGCGAAATATCGAGCCCGCTCTGGATCATGGCGGTCATCTTGTACCAGGTCTCATACATCTCCCGGCCGTAAATGCCTTTGATCGTGAGGCCGTTGAAGACGACCACGTTCCAGTCGATCGCGGCCGAGTCGGGCATGATGCCTAACAATGCGATCTTGCCTCCATGAAACATGGCCGGGAGTAGATCAGCCATCGCTTTCGGGCTGCCCGACATCTCGAGCGCGACGTCGAAACCTTCTTTCATCCCGAGTTTTTTCATGGCGTCGCTCAGGGTCGCGTTGCGCACATCGAGAGCCAGCGTCGCGCCCATTTTCTTCGCCAGATCAAGCCGGTAGGGATTGATATCGGTGATGACGACATTGCGTGCGCCGGCGTGTTTGCAGATCGCGACCGCCATGCAACCGATCGGGCCTGCCCCGGTGATGAGCACATCTTCCCCGATCAGATCAAACGAGAGCGCGGTGTGGGTGGCGTTGCCTAACGGATCGAAACAGGAAAGGACATCGAGCGGGATTTTGGGGTCGGCATGCCAGACATTCGAGGTCGGGATGGAAAGAAATTCCGCGAACGCACCCTGGCGATTGACCCCGACGCCTTCTGTATTCGGGCAAAGATGGCGCCGCCCGGCGAGGCAATTGCGGCAATGACCGCAGACGATGTGTCCTTCGCCCGTCACCAGATCGCCCGGGGCGAAACCTTTCACGCGCTCGCCCACGCGCTCGACCACGCCAACGAATTCATGGCCCACCACCATCGGGACCGGGATGGTTTTTTGCGACCACGCGTCCCAGTTATAAATGTGAACGTCGGTCCCGCAGATGGAGGTTTTGCGAATCTTGATCAGAACGTCATCGCCGCCCAATTCGGGGACGGGCACGTCCTCCAGCCAAAGACCGGGTTCCGCCTTGCGTTTGATCAATGCCTGCATCGTCTTTTGCACGGAGGAAATTAGGCGGATCAGGAAAGCGGGCAAGGAGCGGCGGTTTGCAACCGCCGAGGGCGCTTCCAAAGCGCCCTTCCTTGAGCCTCGTCACCGCGGAGTCAAAAACAAATCGCGCTGTGCCGCTGTTCCCAGCCAGGTAGCGCGCTCGTCCCGAGTGCTGGCGACAGCGTCCCGCCGTCGCGAACTTTCCTCCGCGCGGGCGGTCTGGATTAAAGCGGCGTCCCAGCAAAGCCCGCGAAGGCGGGACGCCTCCGCCAGCACGCGAGACGCGCGCCCTACCCGGGCCGGAGTGACGCGTCTGCCTTGATGAGTCGTTATTGTTCGGCTTGGGGGCGGGTTTCCGTCGTCGGAGGAGAATCAGCCTGCGGGAGTGCTTCCCCGAGCAAAGTCCCCACGGTCCGGCGGTCGCCGGCCGGCTCGAGCTGGCGGACGAACCCGCGAAAGCGGGCGGAGAAAAGCTGGCTCCGGATTTCCCAATAGCGCGCGATCCCAGGGGCGGCGATGTAATGGCGCAGCAGTTCCTGCCAGCCGTGCCAGAGCTCGTGGTCCATCAGGCCGTTGACCTGGTGAAAGTGAATGGTCTCGAGCGCCTTGAGGAATTGATGGGTGGCGTGAAAGAAACGCTCCTGATCCTCACGGGAGAGACTGGTCAAATCCTCCAGTCCTTTGCCCCAAATGCGCGACATCTCCGCGTTTTCCATAAAGGTCTTGGTCACCTCGCGCACGGCGGAAGCGGCGGCGTCCTGGGCGGCGACCTTTGCCACGCGGGTGCTGCGGTGCACTTCCTTGGCGAGATAGAGGACGGAAAAGACGACGGCAATGGAGCTGACGAATTGCGAAATCGCGTTAATGACATCCCAGTTCATGTCGAGCGATCCAGCAGGTAAACCTGAGGTAACAAGATGGCGCGCAAATCGCGGCGATGCCATATCGATCGCGCAACGATAGCCGCTCCGCCGCGCGCTTCTTTTTCCATGAGACTGACTGCCGGCTTGCTGGGCTTGGCGACCGGCGGTAAACCCAATCTGGGACCTGCCTCGCGTGACAGGCCCTGCCGGGACGATCGATCATTTTAGGCCGTGGCTATTCCTCACCTTTTCGCTGAACTAAAGCGGCGCAATGTCTACAAGGTCGCGATCGCGTACGCAGTGGTGGGCTGGTTGTTGATCCAGGTCGCGACGCAGGTCTTCCCGTTCTTCGACATCCCGAATTGGATCGTTAGGCTGGTCGTCCTTCTGATCCTGCTCGGCTTTCCGATCTCGCTCGTGATCGCCTGGGCCTTTGAGCTCACGCCGGATGGAATCCGGCGTACGGAAACGGTCGGGGATGTGCCGGCGGCGAGGGGGAAGCACACTTGGATCTATGTCGTGGTGATCGCCGCCGCGCTTTCGGCCGGCTTGTTTTTCGTGGGACGTCTCACCGCGCCAAAAACGAGCTCCGCGCTCGCGACGCCGGAAAAGTCGATTGCGGTTTTGCCTTTCGAGAACCTTAGCCGCGATCCCGACAATGCCTATTTCACTGACGGCATCCAGGACGAGATCCTGGCCCGGCTGGGCAAGGTGGCCGACCTAAAAGTGATCTCGCGCACTTCGACCCAGCGCTTTAAAAGCGCACCCGGCGATCTGCGCCAGATCGCGCAACAACTAGACGTCGCCCACGTCCTGGAAGGCAGCGTGCAAAAGAGCGGCGACAAGGTGCGGGTGAATGTGCAGCTCATCCGCGCGGCCGACGATTCGCACCTCTGGGCGGAAATTTACGATCGCAGATTGACCGATGTATTCGCGGTCGAGAGCGAGATCGCGCAAAAGATCACCACGACTCTGCAGGCGACGCTGACCGGTTCGGAGCAGCGCGCGATCGCGGTGCGACCGACCGACGACACCGAGGCGCACCAGCTTTATTTGAAAGGGCGATTCTTCTGGAACAAACGGACTGCGGCCGATCTGCAAAAAGCGGCCGACTATTTCCAGCAGGCGATCGACAAGGATCCGCAATATGCGCTCGCCTATGTCGGGCTGGCCGATTCCTACATGCTCTTCTCCGCTTTCAGTGTCGGCGATTCGAAGGGCGCTTTCGAACTGGCGAAAAAGGCGGCCCTGCGCGCGATCGAGCTGGATGATTCGTTAGGCGAAGCGCACACCTCGCTCGCGCAATTGCTCGCGACTTACGAATTTAATTTCCCCGCTTCGATCAAGGAATTCGAGCGCGCCATCGCGCTCAATCCAAACTACGCCACGGCGCATCATTGGTTCGGCAATTCGGTCCTCTCCATGACCGGGCAATTCGAGCGATCGATCGCGGAAGGGAAGCGCGCGGTCGAACTGGATCCACTCTCGCTCATCATCAATGCCGATCTGGCACAGGACTATGGCGCGGCTCGGCGCTGGGACGAGGCGCTGACGCAGTTTCGCAAAACCCTGGAGATGGATCCACGCTTCTATTACGCCCGTTCCGGGCTCGGGGTGGGTTTGCAGTTCATGGGCGATCTCCCGGGCGCGCTGGCGGAATACAAGCAAGCTGTCGCGCTCGATGACGATCCGAACTTGATCGCGTTGGTGGCGCAGGCGCAGGCTTACCTTGGTCATCCAGAGGAAGCGCGTCGGTTGCTCCAGCAGCTCGAGGAGACGGCGCGGACGCGGTATGTGAGCAAGTATAGTTTGGCGATCGTGCACATCGCGCTGGGCGAGGACGAACTGGCAATCGACAACCTGGAGGCGGCCTATCGCGAGCGGAACGGTCCGGACGTAGCCTTCATCAAGATCGATCCGCTGGTCGATCCCCTGCGCGGGAACCCGCGTTTTGAGCGTTTGGTAGAAAAGATTTTCGGGCCTAACGAGGCCGTGCCCAAGGCCAATTCGTCGCCGCTATGAAGCCGGGATCCTTCTTTACCGAACTGAAACGGCGCAACGTTTACAAGGTCGCGGTCGGCTATGGAGTGGTGGGTTGGCTGGTGATGCAGGTGGGCGCGACCGTGGTGCCGGCGCTTCACCTGCCGGATAGCCTAACGACAGCGGTCGTGGTCGTGGTCCTGCTCGGTTTTCCGATCGCGCTCGTCATCGCCTGGGCCTTTGAGATGACGCCCGAGGGAATGAAGCGGACGGAGAATCTCTCGCCTAACGAATCCATCCCGCAATGGAGCGGACGAAAGTTTGCCGGCTTTGTCATCGTGGTCGCGCTCGTCGCAGGCAGCCTTCTCGCGTTGCAGATCCTGCGCAGCCGATCGCCAGAGTCCCCGGCGTCGCCGGAAAAGTCGATTGCCGTCCTGCCCTTCGAGAGCCTGAGCGAGGACAAGAATAACGCCTACTTCGCCGAGGGCATTCAGGACGAAATCCTCACCCGCCTCTCCAAGATCGCCGACCTGAAGGTGATCTCGCGGACTTCGACCCAGCGTTACAAGAGCACGCCCGAAAGTCTCTCCGCGATCGGCAGGGCGCTGGATGTCGCGCACGTCCTCGAAGGGAGCGTGCAGAAGTCGGGCAGCCAGGTGCGAGTCAATGTGCAGTTGATCCGGGCGGCCAATGACACCCATCTCTGGGCCGAGACTTATGACCGGCAAATGGTCGATCTTTTTAAGGTCGAGAGCGAGATCGCCCAAAAAATTGCCGGGACGCTGGAAGCGAAACTCAGCGGGCGCGAGCAAAAGGAAATCGCGGCGGTAGGGACAAAGAATGCCGAGGCTTACGATGCTTACCTGCATGCCCTCGCCTATTCGCATGCGCAGGGCCAAGAGAACGAAGAGAAGTATGCCGAGTTCGCGTGGCGGGCAACGGAGCTTGATCCCGGCTTCATGGAAGCCTGGGCGGAGCTCGCGATCGCCGAGGCGCAACGTTATTTCTTTCCCCTGCATAACCCCACGCAGCTGGCCCGGGTGCGGGAAGCGGCTGAGGCGGCGCTCCGGCTGGGTCCAGATTCCGCCGCCGCCCATGAGGCGATGGGCATCTATTATTACTACGGGCTGCGCGACTACGACCGGGCCGAGTCGGAACTCAACCAGGCGATCGAAAGCACGCCGAACAATTCCAACTACCGGCTCTCCCTCGGTCTCGTGCAGCGGCGCCAGGGCCGGTTCGATGAGGCGATCCAGTCGCTCCTGACCGCATCCCGGCTCGATCCGATGAACGAGGATGTCTGGGTCAATCTCGCGCGCAGTTATCGCGGGGCCCGGCAGTTCAAGGAAGCGCGCACCATGCTCGAGCGCGCCCTCGCGATCGAGCCGGGGAATACGGACCTGATCGCTCAGAAATCGGAGACCTATGTGGCGGAGGGAGATCTCCAGACCGGGTGGGAGATGGTAAAAGACCTGAAGTTTCCCAGGAACGACCGGGGTTTTGGGCAAAAGACTTTGTTACTCGTCTTTCAGCACCGTTACGACGAGGCGATTGCTCATCTCAGTGCACCTGCGGCGATGTCGCAAGAGATGCCACCCCTTTTCCGCGCCGTCTCGCACGCCACTCTGGGCGTGATCTACCGCGAGAAAGGAGATGCTGCCAAGGCGTCCTCCTATCTTCAACAGGCGACCGAGGAGCTAAAAACGCTCCGCATGCAGGGAGACGATGGTTCCCTCTTGGTCGAAACCCTGATCCAGGTCGAGGCCGCTCTGGGCCATCGCGCGGCCGTGGAGGAACTGGCGGGCTCCGGCATGGAGCGAGGCCGGAACGATCGCTGGGGATACGCCACCGAACAGGAGGCCGTTGCGCGCGCCTACGTTCTTCTCGGTGATTTCGATCGCGCCCTGCCGCTCCTGCAGGAATGCCTCGCAGTCACCGCCGCCGAGTCGTTCACCCCCGCCTATCTCCGCTTCGATCCGATCTACGACCCGATCCGGAACGACCCGCGCTTCCGGAAACTCGCCGGGACGAAACCTTAAGCCGCGCAGGCAGGAACTGGAGCCCCCTTTCCAAGCGCCAGACTTCTGCAGCGGAGTAGTCGGATACAGAAAACCGGCGGAGTCGGGGGTGGACAATTCTCCTATGACGGGGATGATGCAGACTGCATGCCCGCGACTATTGAAAGACCTTCAGCCTCGCCCCCGACCGCTCGCCTGACCTTCATCTTTCGTTTCGCCAGCACCCTCGTCCTTTGGTCGGTCGCGTTGCTCATTATTTTCTCCGGTTATGAGCTCGGCTTCTTTGCTCTCATCGGGACGTTGGGCTTGATCGCGCTCTGGGAGTTTTACGGGATGCTTGATCACAAAGGGCTCCCAAATTTCAAGGTCACGGCGATGATTTCCGGTGCGGCGATGCTCGTCGGCAGTTTCTACTACTTCTCCCATTACGGCCCGGCCCGCTCCTACGACTACGAGATGGCGGTCCTCTTGTTTTTTCTCCTGACCGTCATTACCCGGCAGATGTTCGACAGCCTGCGGGACGATGCGCCGTTGCGTACGATGGCTTACACGCTCTTTGGGCTGCTCTATGTCCTCTGGCTTTACAATTTCATCACCAAGATCGTTTACGTCACCCCGCGCCTGCCCAATGGGGCGGTGACCGGGCAGTATTATGTTTTCTACTGCATCGCGATCACGAAATTCAGCGACATGGGCGCTTATCTCACCGGGAGCGCGATCGGGCGTCATCCGCTGGTCCCGCACATCAGCCCGAAGAAGACGTGGGAAGGATTTTTTGGTGCGCTCGCTTTTTCGTTGCTCGCGAGCGTGGGGCTTTTCGCGCTCATGCCCGGGCATCTTTCGGTCCTGAACTGGACGCATGCGGTCGTGCTTGGATTGCTTCTCGGATTCGCCGCGGTCATTGGCGACCTAGCCGAGTCGATTATCAAGCGCAGCACCGGAGTAAAGGATTCGGGCAACATGCTGCCGGGCATCGGCGGCGCGCTCGATCTCATCGACAGCCTTCTCTTCACCGCGCCACTCCTCTTTTTCTACCTGCGTCTCGTCATCCGGGTGCCGTGATGAAACGCAAACGGGTAGTGGTGCTGGGCGCGACCGGCTCGATCGGGGAAAGCGCGCTCAAGGTGGCGCGCGACATCCCGGAGCGGATGGAGATCGTCGGCCTGGCCGCGAAGTCGAACGCCAAAAAATTGGCGGCGCAGGCAAATCTCGTTCGGCCGGAGGCGATCTGCCTGGTCGACGAAGCGGGTCTGGGCGAGCTCTGCGCCAAGCTGGAATATAAACCGACGATTTTCACGGGCGAGGACGGACTGGTGGAAATTTCCCGCCTAACGAACGCGGAGATGGTCCTGGTCGCGGTCGTCGGCACGGGCGGTTTGCGCCCGGCGCTGGCTGCGATCGAGGCCGGGAAAGACCTGGCCGTGGCGAGCAAGGAAATCCTGGTCATGGCGGGTCAGGCGGTGATGGAGGGCGCGGCCGCGAAGGGTTTGCAGATCCTGCCGGTCGATAGCGAGCACAACGCGATCTTTCAGTGCCTGCAAGGTGGGAGGGGCCTTTGTGCCCCGATCAGGGAAGATGCCGCGGCAGATCGGGGCGCAAAGGCCCCTCCCACATTCGAATCGGCGGACGTTCGCCGCCTGATCCTGACCGCGTCGGGCGGTCCCTTTCGGGAGACGCCTAACGAGCAATTCGCGGCGATCACCCCCGAGCAGGCGCTGAAACATCCGACCTGGAATATGGGGCCGAAAGTCACGATCGATTCCGCCACGCTTTTTAACAAGGGACTCGAAATGATCGAGGCACACTGGCTTTTCGGAGTGGAGATGGCGCGGGTGGAGGTGGTCGTCCATCCGCAGAGCATCGTGCATTCCATGGTCGAGTTCGTGGACGGCTCGGTCCTGGCGCAGCTTTCGCATTCCGACATGTGTTTCCCCATTCAATACGCCGTGACCTGGCCCGATCGGGTGCCGAATTCGCTTCCGCCGCTCGACTTCGGCAAATTGCAAAAGCTGGAATTTGCCGCGCCCCGCCTCGATGATTTTCCGGCGCTGAATCTCGCCCGACGTGCCGGCGAGACCGGCGGCACACTGCCCGCTGTTATGAACGCCGCCAATGAAGTTGCTGTCTCAGCCTTTCTCGATCGCCGAATTTCGTTTCCGCACATCTGGCAGTTGGTCGAGGAAGTAATGAACCGACACGCCTCCGTTGCTAACCCGACCTTGGATGCCATATTGGAAGCCGACCGCTGGGCGCGCGAAGAAGCCGCCGGCCGGGCCGCTGATTTGGCCCGCTAAAGTCCGTCCGTTCCGAGCGCCATGTTTCTGCACGTCCTTCGTATCATCTTTATCCTCCTCGAGGTCATCGTCCTCTTTAACCTCCTCATCGTGGTCCACGAACTGGGCCATTTCCTGGCGGCGCGCTGGCGTGGGCTGGTGATCGAGAAGTTCGGAGTCTGGTTTGGCAAACCGCTCTGGAAGAAAACCTTTAACGGCGTCGAGTACTCGTTAGGCTCGATCCCGCTCGGCGGCTTTGTCGCGCTCCCGCAACTGGCTCCGATGGATATCATCGAGGGCGAGACCGACGCCGACCGCGCCACCCTCCCGCGTATTTCCGTGCTTGATAAGATCATCGTCGCGGTCGCCGGCCCGCTTTTCAGCCTGCTCCTCGCGCTCGTTTTTGCCACCCTCGTCTGGGGCGTCGGTCATCCGGTCGGCGAGGCGGATACCACGACCATCATCGGGTACGTCGAGCCCGGCTCGCCCGGGGAAAAGGCCGGGCTCAAGGCCGGCGACAAGATTCTAGAAGTGGACGGCAAACGCGTGACGCGTTTTTCCGGCATGAGCGATAGCGTGATTTGGAACGTCATCCGGAGCGAAGGCGACAGAATCCCGTTCGTGGTCGATCGCGGCGGGCAACGGCTTTCGTTTTCCGTGGTGCCTTACATCGCGCCAACGAGCGGCTGGCGACGAAAGAGCGTCCGGCAGGTTCTCATTTATCCGGCCTCGAAGCCGATCATCGATGAAGTGGAAGCCGGTTCGCCGGCTGCGGCGGCGGGGTTGCAGCCGGGCGACACCATCGAGGGGTTCAACGGCCACCCGATGTATAACGCCATCGCGCTCGCCGATTTCATCCGGCAACATCCCAAGGGCAAGCTGACACTCGATGTCCTGCGCGGCGACCGCCGCCTCGAGACCGCGCTCACTCCCGTCCCCCTCCTGACGAAGGGCAAGATGGTCCCGCGCATCGGCATCGCTTGGGATACGACTGGGAAAACGACCATCGCGCACCCCAACCCGCTTGAGCAGGTTTACGACAGCGTCACCAGCACCCTGAACACGATCGAGGCCGTGGCTTCGCCAAAATCCGACGTGAAGCTGCAGCATTTGAGCGGCCCGGTCGGGATTGTCCGCATCTATTATTTACTTTTCGAGAGCGATCGCGGATGGCAGCTCGCGCTCTGGTTCAGCGTGATCCTGAATGTGAACCTCGCAATCTTGAACATGCTTCCGATTCCCGTGCTCGACGGCGGCCACATTGTCCTCGCCCTGGTCGAGGCGGTGCGGCGCAAACCGGTTAACATTCGCGTGCTTGAGATCGTGCAGACAGGCTGCGCCGTTTTGATCATTGGCTACATCGCTTACGTCAGCTTTTTCGACGTCGGCGATTGGCTTGGGGAAAAGCGGGGCGATGCTTCACCCGCCCCGGAAGTGCAGACCAGCCCGAGCAAATAAAGATCGCGGCAGGCCCGAGCGGGTTTTCAAAGTGGGGCGCTTCGTGCTTTGCTGTCGTCGTTCTTTGCTGAGCTAACCGATTCCTATGACTCGCCCTTCCTACTGCGACGATCTTTTCTCGTATCACCACCGTGATTCTCGCGAAGTGATGGTCGGCGGCGTCGGCGTCGGTGGGGCGAATCCAATTCGCGTCCAGTCCATGATCACCTGCGACACGATGGATACCGAGGCCTCGATCGCCCAGTCGCTCGAGCTGGCGGAAGTCGGTTGCGAGATTGTGCGGATCACCGCGCCGACGGTGAAGGACGCGGCCAACCTGCAGCACATCGTCGCGGGATTGCGCGAGCGCGGCTGCGAGGTGCCGATCGTGGCCGACATCCATTTCAAACCCGAAGCCGCCATGGAAGCCGCGAAGTGGGTCGAGAAAGTCCGGATCAACCCCGGGAATTACGCCGACTCGAAGAAGTTCAAGATCATCGAGTACACCGACGAGCAATACGCGGCGGAGCTGGCTCGGATTCGCGAGCGTTTCACTCCACTCGTTAGGCTGTCTCTCGAGCGCGGGATCGCGATGCGCATCGGCACCAACCACGGCTCACTCAGCGACCGGATCATGAACCGCTACGGCGATACCCCGCTCGGGATGGTGGAAAGCGCGCTCGAATTTGCCCGGATCGCGCGCGATCTCGATTATCACGCGCTCATCTTTTCCATGAAATCGAGCAACCCCAAGGTCATGATCGCGGCTTACCGGTTGCTCGTGGCCCGGCTGCGCGAGGAGGGACCGGATTGGAATTACCCGATCCATCTCGGGGTCACCGAAGCGGGTGAAGGCGAGGACGCGAGAATCAAGAGCGCGATCGGGATTGGCTCGCTCCTGCGCGATGGGATCGGCGACACCATCCGCGTGTCATTAACCGAAGACAGTATTCACGAGATCCCGGTTGCGCGCGCGCTGGTCGAGACGACGCAGGCGGCTGCGAGATCCGAGCAGCTTGCGCCTGTGGCCCCGCCGTCTGGTCTTTCTTTCGATCCATTTTCTTACCAACGCCGCGCGTCGGAATCGATCGTTGTAGCCGGGGTCGCTGACCCCGGTCCCCGCCCTAACGACGAGGCGTCATCCGCACCGGCCGGGGTCAGCGACCCCGGCTACAACGTCGCCCTTGGCGGCGAGGAAACCGTCCGCGTCTCAATCCGCCAGGCTAATTTCGACAAGGTCGCGCACAAGGTGGATCGGATGGGCGACTACAAACCGGAATTCGTTTACGAAACTTCGGGCGTGGTCGAGGTGGATCCGCGTGATGAAGCGCGCCTTGCTTCCATCAACAACGAGGCGGGTGCCAAACTGGTGGCGGTCGCCGACGGCCTCGACCTGCCATTGATCGCAGCTTATCGAATGCTCGCGGCCAAGCTCGATCAGCGCCATCCCATCCTACTCAAGGACAGCCTGACGATTTCGGAGAATCCCGACGCGGAATTTCTCCCCGCTCTCCTGACTGCGGCGACCAACATCGGCTCGCTTCTTTGTGACGGTATCGGTGATGCCATCCTCGTGCAGGGCGAGAATGGGCCGGGGCAGGCGCTGCGCCTTTCCTACAATATTCTCCAAGCCGCCGGGACCCGGATTTTCAAGACCGACTACGTCGCCTGTCCCTCGTGCGGACGGACGCTGTTCAACCTCCAGACTACGACCGCCCGAATCAAAGCGGCCACCGTTCATCTCAAAGGCGTGAAGATCGCGATCATGGGCTGCATCGTGAATGGCCCGGGGGAAATGGCCGACGCGGATTTCGGCTACGTCGGCGGCGCGCCGGGCAAGGTGAACCTTTACGTCGGCAAAACCGCCGTGAAATTCAATATCCCCGAGGCCGAGGCAGTGGATCGATTGCAGGATTTGATCCGGGAGCACGGCAAATGGGTCGAACCGGTGGCTGAACCGAATGCGGAAACGGCTCACGAAGTGAGCGCCAGCCGTTAGGGCCCACCTCCCTCCGCGGCCGGAATCTCGGTATGAGCTGGATGGCTACGGCTTCATCAACGCCGAAGCTGCGGTCAACGAACCGCTCGAATAACCCTCACGACAACTCCACCGCGAACGGCAGGCCAACGATGGCCTGCCGTTTTTGTTTGTGCGCGTTTCTCGGGCCCGGTTCGCCAGGGGTTGTGTCAGTTGACGCTGGGGCCTCTCGCGTCCATATTCCGCGCTCCTCGTAGGCCGTCCGCCTCAGGCGGATTTGCCCCCCACTCCCCTCGGTAGGCGGCGCGCCTGCTCTTAACACACGGCGAGGCAATCAACGTCATGGACAAAATCCGCAACATCGCAATCATCGCTCACGTCGACCACGGCAAGACCACGCTCGTCGATCAACTCCTCCGCCAATCCGGCACCTTCCGTTCCAACCAAAAGACGGAGGAGCGGATGATGGACTCGATGGATCTCGAGCGCGAAAAGGGCATCACCATTCGCGCCAAGAACGCTGCTTTTAACTGGAACGGCTATCGCGTCAACATCGTCGACACTCCCGGCCACGCTGATTTCGGCGGCGAAGTGGAGCGGATCATGAAAATGGTCGACGGCGTTCTCCTCGTCGTCGACGCGCACGACGGTCCGCAGGCCCAGACGCGTTTCGTGCTCAAGAAAGCGCTCGAGAACAAGGTCAAGCCGATCGTCGTGATCAATAAAGTCGATCGCGAAAACGCCCGCCCGCACAAGGTCCTCGACATGGTCTTCGATCTTTTCGTCGAGCTGAAAGCGAACGATGAGCAGCTCGATTTCCCGATCGTTTACGCCAGCGCCAAGAACGGCTTCGCCATGCGCGAAATCCACGAGAACAGCGAAGACATGACCCCGCTTTTCGAGGCGATCATCAAATTCATCCCGCCCCCGACGATCGCAACTGAGCCCTATTTCCAGATGCTCGTCTCGAACCTGCATTACAGCGATTACTTGGGCCGCATCGCCCTCGGGCGCATTGTCAGCGGCCGCGTCACCGTCGGCGACCCGATCGTTTGCATCCATCGCGATGGACGACGTGAGCGCAGCAACGTGACTGCGCTCTTCACTTACGCCGGCATGCAGCAGGTCGAGACTCAGCACGTCAGCGCGGGCGATATCGTCGGCCTCTGCGGTTTCGAGGAAGTTTACATCGGTGAAACGCTGACCGATCGCGAAGAGCGCACTCCGCTCCAGTTCGTCGACATCGATCCGCCCACCATCCGGATGCGCATCCTCGTCAACGACTCCCCGTTTGCTGGCCGCGAAGGCAAATTCGTCACCGCCCGCCACGTGCGCGAGCGCCTCATCCGCGAAACCCGCGGCAACGTTTCCCTCGCGGTCAAGGACACTGAATCCTCCGGCGCCTTCGAAGTGAACGCGCGCGGCGAAATGCAGATCGCCGTCCTCGTCGAACAAATGCGCCGAGAAGGTTTTGAAGTCATGGTCTCGCGCCCGGAAGTCATCTTCCAGCGCAACGAAAATGGCTCACTGCTCGAGCCGATTGAAACTCTTTACGCCGAAGTGCCTAACGATAACCTGGGCGACGTCCTGCAGGCGATTGCCGGTCGCAAAGGTGAGGTCGTCAGCATGGATCACCACGCCACTCGCGTCAGCGTCGAGGCGATCATCCCGACCCGCGGCCTGATCGGTTTCGAGAGCGATCTGGTCAACCTGACCCGGGGCGAAGGCATCATGAGCCACATCTTCCACGAGTATGCTCCCTTTAAAGGCGAACTCGAAGGCCGCAATCGTGGGGTGATGGTTTCGATGGAAGCTGGCACGAGCAAGGCCTATTCACTGAACAACATTCAGGCGCGCGGCAAACTTTTCATCGGACCGCAGGAGGAAATTTATGCGGGCATGATCATTGGCGAAAATGCGCGCCCGGAGGATCTCCCGGTTAATCCTTGCAAGGCAAAAAACCTCACCAACATGCGCAGCCAGGGTGACGGCAAAGGCATTCAATTGGAAGCGCCCTTAAAAATGACCCTGGAGCGTGCGATCGAGTACATCGGAGCGGATGAGTACGTGGAAGTGACTCCGAAGTCCCTCCGCCTGCGCAAGCGCGTGCTCGATGCCAACGCCCGCAAGCGCGCCGCCAACGCCGTCGCGGCCTAACGAGCAGACGGGTAGCCTTGACCGGTTACGGCCGCACCCATAACTTCGCAGCGGAAGGGAGGGAGCGATGAAAACCGAAATCCGGATCGAGTATTGCAGCGTTTGAAACTACGCACCGAAAGCCGTCAGTTTGGCGGCTAAGATTCTCGAGCTCGGCGATCGGATCGCGTCGCTCACCCTCGTCCCATCGAGTGGCGGCGCCTTCGAAGTCAGTGCCAATGGCAAGTTGCTCCATTCCAAACTCGATTCCGGCGAATGGCCGGATTTCGACGCCGTCGTCGCACAGATCAGCAAGATCAAGTAGCCGTCCCGCGACCGGCCGCATCCGCCGCGACCCCCTTTCTGCAACCCGGAGAGTGAAGGGTGCCTGGTGGCCCTCGCGATCTTCAAAATCGCTGTCGGTCCTCATCGATCGAGGTAGGTTCGATTCCTATCCTCTCCGCCAATTTTCTTTCCCCCTAACGAAAGGAGGTGATTCGCATGTCGCGTGAACAGATTCGCACTCTGACCTCACTCTCTTCCTGCGCCGGCTGAGCTTCAAAGTTGAGCCAACAGGCCCTGAGGCAAGTTTTGCGTCAGCTCCCGCAGTATCCAAATCGAAATGTCCTCGTCGGTTCCGCGACCGCCGATGACGCCGGCGTTTTCCGTCTCGATCGCGACCGCGCCCTCGTGCAAACGACCGATTTCTTCACGCCAATCGTCGATGACCCGTTCGCCTACGGCCAGATCGCCGCGGCCAACGCGCTCTCCGACGTCTTCGCCATGGGCGGCCGCCCGCTCACCGCGCTCAACATCATGGGCATGCCGACCGATTTCGTTTCCGAAAAAACCATCGCCACCATCCTGCGCGGCGGCCTCGAGAAAGCGCGCGAAGTCGGCTGTGCCGTCATCGGCGGCCACACCATCCGCAACCCCGAGCCGATCTATGGCCTCGCGGTCACCGGCATGGTCTCGCCCAAAAAGATGCTGACCAACGCCAAGGCGCGTCCGGGCGACCGGCTCGTCCTGACCAAGCCGCTCGGCACCGGTATCGCGACCACCGGGATCAAGCGCGGCCTAACGAGTCGCAAGCTCGAGAAGTCGGTCATCGCTCTGATGTCGCGGGTCAACGCCGTCGGTGCCGATCTCGCCGAGCGCGGTTTCGTCCGCGCAGCGACCGATATCACCGGTTTCGGCCTGCTCGGACATCTGACCTCGATGTGTCGTGCCAGTGGCGTGAGCGCCGAAATTGTGGTGGACGACGTCCCGGCGATTAGCGAAGAGATTTTCGATCTGATCAAGCGCGACTGCGTTCCCGGGGGCACCAATCAGAATCTCAAGACGGCGAAGCCGCACCTCGATTGGAACAAGACCCCGGAGGCGCGACGCATTCTCCTCGCCGACGCCCAGACGAGCGGCGGGTTGCTCCTCTGTGTGCCGAGGCGGCATTTGGATGCGGTTCTAAAGTTGGTCGGCAAGGAAGCCACGATCATTGGTCGAATCGTGCGTCCGACAAAACCAATGATTCGCCTCCTCTCGTGAGCAAACCGCGGGCAGTTCGCTCCATCCCGGCAGTCGAGAAAATCCTGCAGGCGCTGGGTGCGACGTCGTTGCCCCGACCCTTCGTGGTCGCGCTCGTTAGGCGTAACCTGGCTCAACTCCGAGCGTCGGGCGACATCCCGCCATTTGCCGAGATCGTCGCGCAGGTTAAAGACGGTCTTGCTGACCTCGAGCGCAGCCGGCTTCAGCCGGTCATCAATGGCACCGGCATCATCATTCACACGAACTTCGGCCGGGCTCCGCTCAGTCCCGCCGCGATGCGCGCCGTCCAGGAGATCGGGGCGAGCTACAACAACCTCGAATACGACCTCGTCACCGGCATGCGCGGAAAACGGGCGGGTTACCTCGAAGAAGCGCTCGCGTTTCTCTGCGGGAGCGAAGCCGCCACGGTCGTAAACAACTGCGCGGCCGCGCTCGTTTTGATCGTGCGTCACTTCACGCGGAAAAAACCCGAAGTGATCATCTCGCGCGGCGAACTGGTCCAGATCGGTGGGGGATTCCGGATCGGCGAGATCCTGGAAGCGAGCGGCGCGCGGCTGCGCGAAGTCGGCGCGACTAACAAAACCGCGCTGAGCGATTACGCGAAGGCGATCGGTCCTGCGACCGGACTCGTTCTTAAGGTGCACCAGAGCAACTTCTTCATGAGCGGCTTCGCCGGCGCTCCGCCGAGCGAAGACATCGGAAAGCTGGCTCGATCCAAAAAGGTCCCGTTCGTCGAAGACTTGGGCAGCGGCGCGGTCGTCGCGACGGAGAAACTCGGTCTGGCCGAGCACGAACCCACGCCTAACGAAACTCTGAAGCGAGGAGTCGATCTCGTTTGCTTCAGCGGCGACAAACTGCTCGGCGGCCCGCAAGCCGGGATCATTGTCGGAAAAGGGCGCTTCATCGCGGACTTGAAGCGCGAGCCGATCTTCCGCGCTTTGCGCTGTGACAAGCTGGTCCTCGCCGCTCTGACCGCGACGGTCGAAGCGCATCTGCGCCAGGAAGAGAACCCGGTCTTGTCGCTCCTCCAGGTGCCTAACGAAGAGCTTATTCGCCGCGGCGAGCAATTCATCGCCTCCCTCCGCGGGCTGCCTCTGCCGGCGCGTCTCGTGGAAGGTAAAGCCGAGATTGGCGGCGGCGCCTTGCCCCGCTCTGTTATTCCATCCGTCGCGCTGGAGCTGACGGTGAAGAAACCGGACGAATTGGCCGAGCGCCTTCGCCGGGGCGATCCGCCGGTCATCGGCTATATTGCCCGGGGGAAGTTCCGACTCGATCTGCGCACCATTTTCCCCACGCAGGACGAAATGGTGAGGTCCGCCTTGCGCGCTTGCCTAACGAATAGGCCGTGAAGGAAAAGCATTTCATCCTCGCCACCGCCGGTCATGTCGATCACGGCAAGACCGCGCTGATCAAAGCCCTCACCGGCACTGACACCGATCGCCTGCCGGAAGAAAAGGCGCGCGGAATCACGATCGATCTCGGTTTCGCCCACCTCGCGCTCCCTGGTCTTTCGCTCGGAATCATCGACGTGCCCGGGCACGAAGATTTCATTCGCAACATGATCGCCGGGCTGGGCGCGATCGATCTTGCCCTGCTGGTGGTGGCAGCGGACGACGGCTGGATGCCGCAGACGGAGGAGCATTGGCAGATTCTGAATTATCTCGGAGTCCAAGAGGTGGTCGTCGCGCTGACGAAATGCGATCTCGGCGATGCGGCAGAGGCGGAGGCCAAAGTGCGCGAGCGGCTCGGAGAATCGGGCGTGCCGGTCGTGCGGACTTCGGTTCGTTCGCAATTTGGACTCGATCCGTTGAAACAAGCGCTGGCCGACGCCTGCGCCCAACTGCCGGGTGCCCCGGATACGGGGAAGCCGCGCCTGTTTGTCGATCGGGCTTTCACCGTTCGAGGCACCGGAACGGTCGTGACCGGCACCCTGACTGGCGGCCCGCTCGCCCGGGGCGAAAGCGTTTCACTTCAACCCGAAAATCGGCGCGCACATATCCGCGCCGTCCAAAGCCACAACCAGGCGTTTGAGCTCGCGCTCCCGGGAACGCGCACCGCGCTCAATCTCCCCGAGCTCGGAGTCGAAGATGTTCCTCGCGGCAGCGTGCTCACGACGATGCAAGAGGTGCATCCGAGCCGGACGATCGACGCGTGGATTGAGCGCTCGGACCGCCCCGGGCCTGGCGCGCGTCCGCTCAAGAACGCATCCGTCATCCAGCTGCATCATGGCAGCGCACGGTTCACGGCTCGCATTACCCTGCTCGATCAGCGTGAACTATTGCCCGGGCAAAGCGCGATCGCGCGTCTGCTCTGCACTCAGCCGGCATTCGTTTTTGTCGGCGACCGTTTCATCCTGCGCGATTCATCGGGCCGCGCCACGATTGCAGGTGGCGTCGTGCTCAATCCGGATGCGGAGGGAACCAAGTTTCGTTCCGCAACAGAGCGGATTTTTTTACAGGCCCGGGCCGCGCAGCCTAACGACATCACAACTCTCCTCCGGTCGCAGATGCGCCGGGACGGGGTCGCGCGGCGGGCCTCGCTTCTCGTGAAATCTCACTTTGCCGCCGAAACCATCGCGGAAGCGATCGCGCGGCTCGCGCAGGAGCGTGAGATCGTTGTCCATGGAGCGATGGTGGCGGATGCGAACTGCTGGCAGGGAATGCGGCAGAGGGCTAGCGCCGCGATCGATACGGAACATGCCGCGCATCCGGAGCGGACCGGTCTCGAGTTATCAACGCTCCGGGCCGGTCTCGCGCTGAACGATGCGGAACTGGAAGACGCGCTCATCGCCGATCTTTGTGCGAAGGAATTTTCCTGCGTGCAGGGTGCGATTCGTCGGCAAAGTCACCGCCCCTCCTTGCCGGCGGCGTTAGCGGAAGCAGGGAGGAAGATTCGCGCCGGGCTCGCCGTTCGGCCATTCGACCCGCCCTCGCGCAAGGAACTCGTGCCCGACGCCGCCGGGCAAAAAGCGCTCCGCTTTCTGAGCGAAACCGGCGAGGTCACGATAGTCGGTGAGGACGTTCTGTTGTCGGCTGACGCCTTCGCGCAAATGAAGTCACAACTGGCCGAGGCGCTACGGAAGCGCGGTCCATCTACCGCAAGCGAACTGCGGCAACTCCTCGGAACGAGCCGGCGGGTGCTAATTCCGTTTCTCGAGCGCTGCGATCGCGATGGCCTGACCCAACGCCAGGGCGATCGCCGTTCGCTGCGGCCGGGAAAAATATGAGTCGTTAGGCGAGGCGACTCACTCGTCGCTCTCGCTCGTGCCTTCGCCGCTCCCGATGTATTCGGCGTGGGCGATGGCGGCGACGATGGAGGAACCGCCAATGATGTTCCCGATCAGGATCGGCACCATGTAGATAAAATAATCCCCGAAGGATTTTACCCCCGTCGCGACGAGATAGAAGGCCTCGACCGAGCCGGCGACGATGTGGGAAAATTCACCGATCCCGACGACGTAAGTAATGAGGATGATGACGCCGACGCGCGCCGTGTCCGCCACGGGCAGAAGCCAGACCATAAGGGCGATCAACCATCCGGCAAAGACGCCGCGGATCAGGAGTGTCCCGAAGTCGTGATTCATTGCGACCAAGCTGATTTCCTTCATCGCTTGGTGCACTTCCGGGCCTACTCCGTTGGTGTGACCGAGGAGCCAGGCGACGGCGAAGCCGCCTACGAGATTCGCCACCAGCACGATCGTCCAGAGCCGCGCGACATTATAGAAAGTGCGCGCGTCATGTTTGCGCAGGAGCGGCAGGATGACGGTGAGAGTGTTCTCAGTGAAGAGTTGTTGCCGGCCGAGAATGACAACGAGAAAGCCGATGCTGTAACCGAACTTGGTGATCAACAGCCGCCAGGGCGCGTCCGGCAAATGGCTTTGCAATAAACCTTCCGACATGAGCGAAAAGCCCATCGACAGACCAGCCGCGAGACCGGACCAGGCGAGGGCGGAATTCGTTCGCTCGAGCTCATCCTGGCCTTCCTTCTGGACGGCCCTGTAAACGACGCGCCCCTTGATTGACGCCCTTTCCTTGACCTCCTCATCCTCGTCCCCGGATTTCTTTGCCTCCCGCACCCTGTCTTTCTTCGCCATCAGGATTAATCGCGCCGCTGGGTGGCGAAGGCCGCCTCCGGATCACGACCGGAGACGCGACCGGCCTCGATCCAGCCGAAACGGCTGAGCAAAGCTCCGAGCAAAAAGAAGACGGCGGCGAACGGAATCAGGTTCGTTAGGCGAAGAAGAATCGGCAGCGGACCGGAGAAAATTTCCCCGCCGCGGATGAGCCAGCCGGCGCGGCCCTCGTGCAAGGCACGGTCTCCCGCGCCGTGTTTATCGAACTCGAGCCATAGCCAGAGGAGCGTCTCGATGATCGCCGCCAGCATCCCGATGAGGAAGAGCGGCCGGATTTGAAATCCGAGCAGCTCGAGAATCGCCGCCGCACAACCGAGCCCTGCCGTGCCGAAATGAATCGGCAGAAGAACGCGATGAAGAAACCAGGCCGGGATGGCGGTCGCGCCAATGAGGACACCAGTGTAAGTGGCCAGCCCGAGCCCGGTGACGGCGGCGCCGAAAGTCAGAAGCTCCGCCAGAACGAAGAAAAGCGGCCGAACCGAGAGGGCGAACGCTTCGTTATAGCAAAGTTCGAAGAGGAGCCAGGCCGGGACCGCGCAGCTGCCGAAAGCGGAAAGAATCCAGGCCCCGACCGACATGGGCGAACGGTGCTTGAAGACCCGGAGCATGTTGAGGAAAAGCTGCGGACGCCCGAGATCCATCACGAGCAGGATGGGCGAAATCACGCCGCCCAGGCCAGCGATCCAGAGCGCCCCGCGGGTCAGGTTCGTTAGGCCAAGAAGAAAGCCTGCGCAGGCAATGAGCGGGGCCATCCCGGCGGCGCCGCCGACGAAAAAGTAGAGCGGGATTTCCCAGGTCCAGACTGGTGGCTTGACCACCGCCTCGCCGTAATATCCGGGCCGGCGCGGGATCGGGCCGCCGGCCACGTCCACCCCGCGGCCGGTGACCGCGCCGCTGTGCTTCGCTCCCTCGCGCAGGGTATCGAGGCGCTTTTCGAAATCGTGATCCCGTTCGTTAGGCATGTTCAGAAGAAGGCGAAAGCGAGCGCGACAGCGGCGATCGCACCCACGGCGGTCGCGGCCGCAGCGGTCCAGGATGACTTCAGGTAGATGGTCGGAATCTCCGGTTTGGGCGGGAGCCCGTAAGCCTCCGGCCCGCCTAACAAGAGGAAGAAAGCATGCAGTCCGCCGACGGAAGTTTCCTGCGGATCGTAGAGCTGGGCGTCGTCGTATCCCTGGGCTTGCAGCGTTCGGACCCGTTCCGCGCCGCGGGCCCGCAGATCGTCGAGACGCCCGAAGACGATCGATTCGGTCGGGCAAACCTTTGCGCACGCCGGAGTAAGTCCGCTTTTTTGCCGGTCGTAACAGAAGGTGCACTTGAAGGCGCCGCCGGCGTCCAGGAGTGGTTCCGGCCGTTTATCAATCACACCGAACGGACACGAGACGACGCAATAGCCGCAGCCGTTACAGATATCGTTTTGCACCAGGACGGAGCCGACTTCGGTGCGCACGATCGAACCGGTCGGGCAGGCCTCGAGGCAGCCGGCGTTCTCGCAATGCTTGCAGACATCGGAGAGAAAAATCCAACGGAACGGATCCTCGCCGTCGATGCCTAACGACATCGGTCCGGCAATCTGGTTTCCCTTGGCCACGTCCTGCTCGAGGAACAGGACGTGCCGCCAGGTCGAAGCGCCGAGATGCCCGGTGTTGTCGTAGGAGTTGCCCGTCCAGGTGAAACCGTCGTCCGGCACCTCGTTCCATTCCTTGCAGGCCACTTCGCAAGCCTTGCAGCCGATGCAGACGCTCGGGTCGGTGAAGAAGCCGACTTCGACCTGGTCCTGGACGTAGGTGTGGCGGCGCTGGTTCGTGCTCTGTGTGCCTTCGCCAATCATGATGTCATTCCGGGGTAGGGTGGGTGTCCCACCCGCCGGTTTCGGCATCCTGCCGAAACAATCTTTCGAGACCTTGCGCGCCGGAGAAAAGTTCGCGATGGCAAAAGATGCCATCGCCGGCGGGTGAGACGCCCACCCTACCCGGAACCATGCAACGCTCCGCGGCACTCATACCGATTTGCCGTGTTGACCCTGGCTCGGTTTGAGTTTGCCACCGGCGGGCGCGCCGGGCGGTGGTTGTTCCGGATGTAAATTCAATGGCCCACTCTGCGGCGCGTAACGATCGAGCCAGAGCAGAAAATCCGCCCCGCGCGGGCGGCGCCCGGGGACGATGTTGCAAACCAGCGCCTTGGTTTCCATGATGGTGACGTTCGGTTCGCCGGAGATCGCGAGCAGATCGTTCGCGACATCGCCGCGAATGGGACCGGCCGATCCCCAATGAAATGGAAGCGCGACCTGGTGCACGGTTTTCCCGTTCAGATGCAACGGGCGCATCCGTCGACTAACGAGTGCACGCGCTTCAATCGCGCCGCGCAGGGTCACGATGCAGACAAAGTCCGTGTTCTCGATCCCAAGCTCGAGCGCGGCTTCGGGCGAAATCTCGACAAACATTTCCGGCTGCAATTCCGCGAGGTGCGGGAGGAAGCGGCTCATCGCGCCGGCGGTGTGATGTTCCGTCAATCGATAGGTCGTGAGGACAAACGGAAAGCGCGGGTCGCCCGGCGGGGCGAAACGATTTCCTTCACGCGAAAACCATTTTTCCGGCGGGTTCGTGTCGCGGCGATAAAGCGCGTTGTGGACCGGTGACTCGAGCGCTTCGTAATGCGCCGGCATCGGGCCATCCTGCAAACCTTCCGGGATATAGAGCCAGGCCAGCCCGTCCTCGTGCAGGATAAAGGGGGCGTCGCCCGGTTGCGCATCGAGGCCCTTGAGCTTGCCCTCCGGGCGATAGTCCGGGCTTTTGTCTTCCTTGAAATCCGGCACGTCCTCGCCCGTCCATTTGTTCTGCTCCGCGCTCCACCAGACGAGCTTCTTTTTTTCGCTCCACGGTTCGCCGTTAGGCGCGGCGCTGGCGCGGTTGTAAATGATTCGACGATCACTGGGCCAGGCGAAACCCCAGCCGTGCCCGAGGTAGTCGTTGGACTGGCGGGCTAGGGCCTTGTTCACACCGCTGCTCGGATAGACGCCGCAATAGATCCAGCAGCCGCTCGCGGTCGTGCCGTCGTCTTTTAACTCCTGGTACTTGTCGAGCTGCGGTCCGTGATGGAGCTGACCTTGGCGGTCATGCACGTAAACCGTGCCTGCAGCCAATGTGGGAGGGGCCTTTGTGCCCCGATCTGGTGTGGCTGCCGTCGGGGAATCGGGGCACACAGGCCCCTCCCACGTTGGCGTCGTCTTCCAGCCGTTGATTTCCGCGAGGACCGATTCCATCTCCGGTTCGCCTTCGGGCGTTTCCGGATACCACCAGTCGAGCGCGCGCAGCGGTTCGTCGTTCGGATCGTTCGAGGCCTTCGCTCTAGCGATCAGGCGCAGCGCCAGTTGATGAATGAACCAGCTTTCGCTCCGGGATTCGCCCGGCGGTTCGACCGCTTTCTCGCGCCATTGCAAAAGCCGCTGGGTGTTGGTGAAGGCGCCTTCCTTCTCTGCGTGCCCGGCCGCAGGGAAGAGGAAAACTTCCGTCTCGATTTCCTCGGTCTTCAGTTCGCCGCGCTCGATCTCGGGAGAGTTATACCAGAAAGAGGCTGATTCGATCTCGACCAGATCGCGCACCACGAGCCATTTCAATTTCGCCAGCGCCTTGCGCTCCAGCCGCGCGTTCTGTGCCCCGACGGCGGGATTCTGTCCCATCAGGAACATGCCTTCCATCTCGCCATCGAGCATCTTGTAGAGGAACGAATAGTAGGAATGGTCGGCCGTGAGTTTCGGAATCCAGTCGTAACCGAAATCGTTGCCCGGCGTCGCGCGGTTGCCGTAATAAGCCTTGAGCAGGCTGACGGCGTAGGCGGGGAAATTGTTCCAGAGACCGGTCGGGTTGGTGTGCCCCTCGAGATAAGTTTGCAGCGACTGCTCGTCCAGTTTCGGCATCGGGAGGTAGCCGGGCAAAATGTCGTAGAGCGTCGGAATATCGGTCGAGCCCTGAATGGAAGCATGTCCGCGCAGGGCGAGGATACCGCCGCCGGGCCGGCCGATGTTGCCTAACAATGTCTGCAAAATGGCAGCGGTCCGGATCATCTGCGCGCCCTTGGAATGATGCGTCCAGCCGACGGCGTAGCAGATCGCGGCCGTCTTTTCCGGCCCGGAAGCGCTCGTTAGGGCATCCGCCACTTTGTGAAAAAGCGCGGGCGGAATGCCGCAGACCTTCTCCACCATTTCCGGGGTGTAACGTGCGAAATGGCGCCGCAGCGTTTGGAAAACGCAGCGCGGATCCTGCAGCGACAAATCTTTTTCCGGATAGCTCAAGCCGTCGCCTTGGTAGAGCCAGCTCTCATTGTCGTAGGCGCGTTTCTCCTCGTTCCAGCCCGAGAAATAACCGCTCTCGCCCTCCTCGGTATCGCGAAACTCCGGCCGGAGGAGACAGGGCGCATTGGTGTAATGGAGAACGTATTCGCGAAAATAAAGCTCGTTCTCAAGGACGTGCCTAACGAGTCCGCCGAGAAAAGCGATGTCGGTCCCGGCCCGGATCGGGACCCAGATATCGGCTAGCGCGCTGGTGCGGGAAAAGCGCGGATCGACGTGAATGATGGTGGCGCCGTTTTCCTTTGCCTTCATTACCCAGCGAAACCCGACCGGGTGCGCCTCGGCCATGGACGAGCCCTCGATTAGAATGCAATCGGAGCGGGCTAAATCTTGTTGCGCGGTCGTAGCTCCGCCCCGGCCGAAGCTGGTGCCCAGACCGGGCACCGTGCTGCTATGTCATATCCGGGCCTGGTTCGACACGCACACCATGCCCAGGCCTCCGGTAAAAAGTTTCTTGATCAGGTAATTTTCTTCGTTGTCGAGTGTGGCCCCGCCGAGATGGCAGAGACCCTGGGTCTGGTTGATGATCTTCCCCTCTTCCTCCCTAACGAACGTACGCCGGCGCGTTTCCCAAACCCGGTCGGCCACCATTTCCATTGCGCGCTCGAGGGAAAGCGAGCGCCAGGTCTTGGCCCCGGGAGCGCGGTATTTCACCGCCGTTTCGCGCCGGTCGTGAGTCAGGAGTTGAAAAGAGGCTGCGCCTTTCGGGCAGAGATTGCCCTGGCTGATCGGGCTCTCCGGGTCGCCCTCGATCGAAACCAGCTTGCCGTTCTTGTGGTAAATGAGCTGCCCGCAGCCGACCGCGCAATAGGGACAGATAGAGCGCGCAACCTTGGCGTCATCGGTCCGCGCGTGCATCTCGCGCGTTTTTTCCGACATCGATTCGAGACCATTCCCGTCTTTGCGCTCGCGGATCTGGCGCAGGAGCGGCCACCGGGAAATAAGATCGGCCAGAGACTGCATCATGGAATTATCGCACGAGGAAGATTCGCTGGCTGTCCAATTTCGAATTCAAAAAAAGCCCTGCGCTCGTGAGGCAAACTTCGATCGTTGTGCGTCCAGACGAGGAACAGCGTTCGTTATCTCATGTGATGGGCTTCTTCGATCGTGAGCATTCCGTCGCCGGCCCGGGCTTTACCCGCTGGCTCGTCCCTCCGGCGGCGCTCGCGGTCCACCTCTCGATTGGCCAGGTTTACGCTTTCAGCGTCTTCAAGCTCCCGCTCACGAAAGTGATCGGGATCAACGCTTCCGCGCCTAACGACTGGACGCAGCCGCAGCTGGCCTGGATTTTCAGCCTTGCCATCTTCTTCCTCGGCGCTTCTGCCGCCGTTTTCGGGTGCTGGGTCGAGCGAGTCGGTCCGCGCAAAACCATGGCGGTGGCCGCGCTCTGTTTCGGCGGCGGCTTCATCGTCTCCGCTTTCGGCGTCTGGTGGCATCAGCTCTGGCTGATTTATCTCGGCTATGGCGTGATTGGTGGCTGCGGACTCGGGCTCGGTTATATCTCGCCCGTTTCCACTCTGGTGAAATGGTTTCCCGACCGGCCCGGCATGGCGACCGGAATGGCGATCATGGGCTTTGGCGGCGGCGCTTTTATCGGGTCGAACCTGAGTCTCCTGCTCATGAGCACCTTCAAGAGCGCGACAAGCGTAGGAGTGGGCAAGAGCTTCATCGTCCTCGGCCTCGTTTACTTTTGTTACATGATGTTTGGTTCCTTCATGGTGCGTGTCCCGGCTGCCGATTGGAAACCGGCGGGCTATGTCCCGCCGGCGCAATCCAACGGTCTGATCACGACCGCGAATGTGACGGTCGACCAGGCCTGGCGCACGCCGCAGTTCTGGCTCCTCTGGATTGTACTTTGCTTCAACGTCACCGCCGGGATTGGGATTCTCGAGCAGGCTTCCCCGATGATTCAGGAAATGTTCCCGGGAAAAGTCCTGGCCGCAGCGGCGGGCGCCTTCGTCGCGCTGCTCAGCCTCTTTAACATGGTCGGCCGTTTCGTCTGGTCCTCGGCCAGCGACTACACCGGACGCAAGGTCATCTACGTCATTTACCTGTTGTTAGGCGCGATTCTTTATTGTCTCATCCCGCTCGCCGGGCACAGCGGGAGTGCGGTCTTCTTTGTCGCCATTTGCTGCATCATTATCAGCATGTATGGCGCCGGCTTCGCCACGGTGCCCGCTTATCTGAAGGATCTTTTCGGCACGATGCAGGTCGGCGCGATTCATGGGCGGCTGCTAACTGCCTGGTCAGCCGCCGGTATTCTCGGGCCGGTCTTGGTCAATTATATCCGGGTCTATCTGAAGAATCGCGGAGCGAGTGGCGTCGGACTCTATGCACCGACGATGTATCTCATGGCCGGTTTGCTCGTCGTCGGGCTCATTTGCAATCTCTGCGTCCGCCCGGTCGCGGAGCGCTACTATTACAAGGGTGATCCGGGTTCCAAATAGGAGAAGCGTATGGCGCATGAAACCAAATCGGTCGGAAACACGGTCATGCTGCTGATCTCGTGGGTGGTAGTAGGTCTGCCGCTGATCTGGGGCGTCTACAACACGTTGCTTAAATTGCCCGCGCTTTTTCGGTAGGCCAAGCCCGCTGAAACTCGAAATGTGGATCTTGTTTTCGAAGATCCCCGCGCGAAGCGGGCGCCCGTTCGTTCCGCTTTTGCCGTGAGCTACGACTTTTTTGGAGTAAGCTTGCTTATTGGCGGACCTTTTGCTCGACTCCCATCTAAACACTACTTTCATGCCAAGAAAAAGCCCATACACCGTCGTTATGGCTCATCGCCACGCTTCTCCTCACACTCTCAACCGGCGTGGTTGCGCCTGCGGCGCAGGCGGCACTCAAAACCATCTACGAAACGCAGAAGTTCACCGATCCAGATGGAGTGTCGTACGATAATTTTGGGGGTGCCGTGGCCATCTCGGGTGACCTGGCCATCGTGGGCGCACAATACGACGACGATAAAGGCAACAATAGCGGCTCAGCTTACATCTACGCTTTCGATGGGACGAGTTGGAATTTGCAGACCAAACTGACCGCTTCCGATGCAATTCCTGAGCTTCGGTTTGGCACGTCGGTCGCCATCGCGGGAAATATGGCGCTCATCGGAGCCCCATGGGACAGCACCCTCGGGTCCCTCACCGGCACCGTCTACGTGTACACTTTCGACGGGACGACCTGGACTCAGCAGGCAAAACTTTTTCCCTCCGACCCAGTGCCGAGCTCCCTTTTTGGTGAATCCGTCGCGCTCTCAGGGGATACCGCATTAGTTGGCGCTTTCCTTGGCGGCCCGGGATCCGCTTATGTCTTCAAGTTCGATGGCACGGCTTGGAGCGAGCAAGCAAAGCTGACGGCAGCTGACGGCGCCAGCGGTGATTACTTTGGCTTGTCCGTCTCTCTCTCCGGAAATCGGGCATTGATCGGCGCATATGAAGCTGGGATTGGTGGAGCAGCCTATGTTTTTAGTTCTGACGGAACCACCTGGAGCTAGGAGGCGAAGCTGACGGGGCTCGACACCAGGGAGGGTGACAGTTTCGGGTTGGCTGTTTCGCTTGCGGGAGATCGTGCTCTCGTCGGGGCGCCTGACCGAGACCAGTTCCGGGGCGCCGCCTATATTTTCGCCTTCGACGGCACGAGTTGGAGCCAGCAAACCAAGCTGAAAATCACCGGGGGCATGAAATACGACAACTTCGGCTCTTCTGTCGCGCTCTCCGACACAGTGGCTCTTGTGGGAGCCAGTAAATTCGCCGACCCCGGGTTGGTCTACCAATATTCGTTGCGTCGCAACATCTGGACGCTGAAAGCCCAGCTCCTTGCCTCTGACGGCGTGGGCGGGGATTATCTGGGCGTCTCCGTGGCGCTCTCGGGGAACACCATCCTAGCCGGCGCCGACTACACTTTCAATTCAACTGGGTTCGGCGCAGCCTACATCTTCTCGCTAGGCCGGCAGCGTTAATTCTCGGCGGGCCCTTGCCGGCTGCGATTCGGAGTTACCGGTCCGCGTGATATTCCTGCAGGCTGCGCACCGTCATCGGCCCTTTTTGAAGGGAACGAATACCCTCCGCGCTGGCCGCGGCGGCGCGAATCGTGGTCATGATCGGAATCCGTTCGGTCAAGGCGGCGGTGCGGATTTTCACCTCATCCTCGCGCGGGATCTTGCCGCTCGGGGTGTTGATGATGAACTGGATCTCTCCGTTCTTGACCAGGTCGCGCACGTTCGGCCGGCCCTCCGCGATCTTGAACACTTTCATTACTTCCACTCCAGCGGCTGCGAGCGTGTCCGCGGTGCCGGAAGTGGCGATGATCCCGAAACCGAGCGCGGCATATTCGCGCGCGACCGAAATGACGTTCGGTTTGTCCGCGTCTTTGACGCTGATGAAAACATTGCCCGCGGTTGGGAGCGGCCATTGGCTGGCGAGCTGCGACTTGGCGAAGGCCAGGCCGAGGTCGGCGTCGATCCCCATCACTTCGCCGGTCGATTTCATTTCCGGGCCTAACGAGATGTTGAACCCCTCGAAGCGGAGGAACGGAAAGACCGCTTCTTTCACGGAAAAGTGCCCCGGCACGATTTCCTCGGTGAACCCGAGCTGGCGCAGGGTTTCCCCGGTCATGACCTTGGCCGCGAGTTTGGCCAGCGGCACGCCGATCGCCTTGCTCACAAACGGCACCGTGCGCGAGGCGCGCGGGTTCACTTCCAGGACGTAAACTTTGTCGCCCTTGACCGCGAATTGCACATTCATCAGGCCGCACACTTTCAGTTCCATCGCCATCGCCTTGGTCGCGCTCGTGATTTCGTCCAGGATCGGTCGCGGCAGGGAAAAGGTCGGGATGACGCAGGCGCTGTCGCCGCTGTGAATGCCGGCTTCCTCGATGTGTTCCATGATCGCACCCACGACCGCGGTCTCGCCGTCGGCAATGCAATCGACATCGACCTCGATCGCGTCCTCGAGAAAGCGATCGACCAGGACCGGGCGCCTCGAGCTGACCTCGATCGCGTTCCGCATGTAGTGGCGCAGGTCCTCCGCGTGATAGACCAGCTCCATCGCGCGCCCGCCCAGGACAAACGATGGCCTAACGAGGACCGGATAACCGATCCGCTGCGCGATCGCGACCGCCTCGTCTTCGCTCGTGGCGGATCCGCTCGGGGTCTGGCGCAGCCCGAGCCGGTCGAGCATTTCCGCGAACAGTTTACGGTCCTCCGCTAGCTCGATGCTCTCTGGCTGGGTTCCGATGATCGGGACACCGGCGGCCTTCAGCCCGGCGGCGAGATTGAGGGGGGTTTGCCCGCCAAACTGCACGATCACGCCTTCCGGCTTCTCCTGTTCGTAAATGTTGAGCACATCCTCGTGCGTGAGCGGCTCGAAATAGAGTTTGTCGCTGGTGTCGTAGTCGGTCGAAACCGTTTCCGGGTTCGAGTTCACCATGATCGTCTCGATCCCGAGCTCGCGCAGAGCGAAGGCGGCGTGGACGCAGCAGTAGTCGAACTCGATTCCCTGGCCGATCCGGTTCGGACCGCCGCCGAGGATCATGATTTTGCGCTTCGTGCTCGAACGCATCTCATTCTCGTCGCCGTAGGTGGAATAATAATAGGGCGTGTAGGCCTCGAATTCCGCCGCGCAAGTATCGACCAGGCGGTAGGTGGGGATCACGCCGGTGGCTTTGCGCCGGTCGCGCACGTCCTGCTCGCTCGCGCCTAACGAGTGGGCGAGTTGCCGATCAGAAAACCCAAACTTCTTCGCGCGGCGCCAATCCAGCGCTCTCGTGGTCTTCACGGCAGGGCGAGCTCGGAAGTCAGGCTTCCAGCCTGACTCGGCCGACGGGCTTCCAGCCGGTCGGCTCTGCTGATCCTCCACGATGAGCGCTCGCCTGACCTCCAGCACAAACTCCCCTTCCGCCAGTCCCGCCTTCACCGGATTCCGCGCAATATTATCCCGTGTCCCCTCGAGCTGCTCCGAATCGCGGATAATCGTATCAAAGCTCTCCTCCATCCAAACCGCTCCCTCTCTTCCCGACGCCCGATTGACGCCCTTGGCCGAAAACGACTTCCAGGAATGCAAAATCGCCGAAAGCGAATGCTCGCCCAACGGCTTCACGATGGCGTGCACATGGTTTGGCATCACGACGAACGCATCGAGAACATAGCGCTCGGAATCGAAATGACGGAGAGTGTCGGTCACCGCCTGCGCCGCTTCGTTTTCTCGCAGAAGACAACTCCCATGTCCCTGGTCTAACCAGTTTTCCCGGTTCTCTTCGCAGAGCCGGATATAATCGCGCGTGGTCGGCCAATTCCACGGCTGCGGATGATGACGCAGCCATTGTTCGCGTTCCTCGTGCCATTGCTGCAGCACTTTGTCGGGGACGGAATCGGCCAGGCGGAAACTGACGAAATAGGTCGCGCCGGGTTGTTCCCAATGAGGAAGATGGCGGCGGGTTTGTTTGAGCGGGCCGTGCTCGTCGAAGGGTTTGAAGAGATTCGCTTCCGCTGAGAGCTGGGTGTGCCGACCGGCTGGAAGCCCGTCGGCCGAGTCAGGCTGGAAGCCTGACTTCCGTTGCGCTGTGCGGGCATCCTCTGTCAGGCGGGCCGACTCTTTGACGATCTGCGCGATGTTGTTCAAAAACCAGGGATCGATTTTCGTTAGGCCAAATACTTCCTCGATCGACATCCCATCCTGGAAAGCCTGCGCCAGATAGAAAATCCGTTCCGCATTCGGCACGCTCAATTTCCGCCGCAGCGTCTCGGCATCGACCCGCGCTTCGCGTCCATCGCCGCAGAGCCCGAAGCGCTTGATCTCGAGACTGCGCAAGGCTTTCTGGAGCGCTTCTTTAAAGGTACGCCCGATCGCCATCGCTTCGCCGACGCTTTTCATCCGCGTCGTCAGGGTGGCGTCGGCCTCTGGGAATTTCTCGAAGGTGAAACGCGGCACCTTGACCACGCAGTAATCAATCGTCGGCTCGAAACTGGCCGGCGTTTCGCGCGTAATGTCGTTCCGGATTTCGTCCAGGGTGTAGCCGACCGCGAGCTTGGCCGCGATTTTCGCGATCGGAAAACCGGTCGCCTTCGAGGCCAGCGCGCTCGAACGCGAGACGCGCGGATTCATCTCGATCACCACCATCCGCCCGTCCTCCGGGTTAATGGCGAACTGGATGTTCGATCCGCCGGTCTCGACCCCGATCTCGCGAATGACCGCGAAAGAGGCGTCGCGCATCGCCTGGTATTCGCGGTCGGTCAGGGTCTGGGCGGGCGCGACCGTGATCGAGTCGCCGGTGTGCACGCCCATTGGATCGAGATTCTCGATCGAGCAGACGACGACGCAATTGTCGGCCCGGTCGCGCATCACCTCCATCTCGAATTCTTTCCAGCCTAACAATGACTCCTCGATCAGGACTTCGCTCACCGGTGAAAGATCGAGGCCGAGTTCCACGATCGAGGAGAGCTCCTCGCGGTTATAGGCGATCCCGCCGCCGGAGCCGCCGAGGGTAAAGGCCGGTCGAATAATGAGGGGGAAACTGCCGATCTCAGCCGCGACGCGCTCGGCGTCGGCCAAGGAACGGGCGATGCCGGAACGCGCGACATCGAGGCCGATCCGGACCATCGCTTCCTTGAAGAGCTGGCGATCCTCGCCTTTGGCGATGGCGAGGGCATTGGCTCCGATCAACTGCACATTATGCCGGACGAGTGCGCCGTTGCGGTTCAGTTCCATGGCGGCGTTAAGCGCGGTCTGGCCACCCATCGTGGGCAGGATCGCGTCCGGTTTTTCCCGTTCCAGAATGAGCTCGATCACTTCCGGCGTGATCGGCTCGATGTAGGTGCGATCGGCGAACTCCGGATCGGTCATGATCGTGGCCGGGTTCGAGTTCACGAGGACCACCTCGTAGCCTTCCTCGCGCAGCGCCTTGCAGGCCTGGACGCCGGAGTAATCGAACTCGCATCCCTGGCCGATGATGATCGGGCCGGAGCCGATGAGGAGGATTTTGTGCAGTTGATCGTTCCTCGGCATGCGCTGCGGGAGCGTATGCAAAAACAAGCGCAGGTCGAGCGACCGAACGCTATTCTGCCATCTCTTGCTTTAGCTCGGCGATGAGAGTTCGGTCGGGATTTGTGAGAAGAGTCGCGGGCGGATTTTGCTCGACCGTGTCCAGGGCGAGCTGAAACCAACGATGGGCTTCGGCCTTGTTTCGCGCGCGCGCATGAATCTCGCCGATTTGTTGGAGGACGCTTGCGAGATCCGAACGGGGAATCGGGTTCTCGCGATCGGAGTCGACCACTTTTTCGAGCATGGCGCGCGCGCGTTGCTGACTCGCGAGGGCAGCTTCTGGTTGCTCGAGTCCCAGTTGAGCTTTGCCGATGCCGAGCCAACAGACCGCCCGGCTGCGGGTGTACTCGGCGCTGTCCGGAGATCGCTCGGCGAGCGGGGTATCGAGCTCGATCGCCTGCTGAAATTCCGCAATCGCGCTCGCGTAGTTTCTCGCGAGGAGGTTGGCCTCTCCGGTATAGCAGTGCGCGACGCTGACGTTATGCAGCATTGAGGCGTCATTAGGATCCTTGTCGTGCAGGGCCTGGACCAGGCGGGTCATCTCCGGGCAAATGGCGAGCGCCTTGGCGGCGTCACGCTGCTCCAGATAAAGCTCGCACTGGCTGAACCTGAGGAGCCAAAGATGGTGCTTTACGCTGTAGGAATTGGGTTGCTGGTCGGCCAGCGACTGGGTCACGGCGAGGGCCCGGAGAAACGTTTTTTCCGCCGCCGCGAAATCACCGGCCGTTTTTTGCGCAGAACCGACGCGGGTCAGGCAGCGTCCAAGCGCGGTGCGTGTCTCGATGTCGTTAGGCGAGCTGGTTGCCAAACCTTCCAGAATGGGCAGCGCTTTGCGGAAATGGAGCAAGGCGGCTGACGCATCCTGGTTCCAGGCCGGGATGTCGCCGTAGTGCATCTCGAGGTCGGCCAGCGCCCTGGCCAGGGGGTGCGAGGCGGGCTCTTCTGCAGTCAACGCGACTCGCAAAGCGAGCGCTTTATCGTAGGAAGCGACGGCATCCCTGGTGCGGTTCGACCACCAAAGGAGATAACCAATTTGCTCGTAGTTGTGGGCCAGATCGTTGCGCAACGCGACTGACTTTAGGTCGCGCTTGAGAAGTGATTCGCGCAAGTTCTGCGCCTTGTGATAACTGGCCAACGCGCCGGCCATGTCGCCCAGGTTGGCCTGGTTAGGCTGGCCTTGCACGTCGCCGACTTTCTCGTAGGCCGCGGCCAGTCCGGCTTGCAAACCGCGGTTGCCGTTCGTCTCCCGGGAAAGGCGATCGAGATATTCGAGCGCGCGTTTGACCAGAGTCTCCCGCGCGGCGGTGGCCCCTGGCAGATCGGCGATCTTTGGCTCGATTTCGAAGAGAAAAGAATGCGCCAGCTGGCGGACGTCTTCGAAACGGCGATCAGCCCGGCGCGCCTCCCAGGTGGTCGCGATAATCCCGCCGAGCAACGTCAGCATGAACAAGGTTGCGACTGCGACGCCGAGGCGATGGCGGCGGATGAATTTCGAACTGCGGTAGGACCACGTTTCCTTGCGCGCCGAGACTGGCAGCCCGGCGAGGTGGCGGCGAATATCTTCCGCAAACTGACCGACCGACGGATAACGCCGTTCCGGTTCCTTGCGCAAGGCCATGAGAATGATGTTGTCGAGATCGGCGTCGAGCCCGCGCCGGTGCGAACTGGGACGCAGCGGTTCCTGCTCGGTAATGGCGCGCGCGATTTCCACCGCGGCCGAGTTCGTTAGGCGAAGAGTCCGCTCGCCGGTCAGGAGTTCGTAGAGAACGACGCCCAGACTGTAAACGTCACTCGCCGTGGTCATGCTTTCCCCGCGCACCTGCTCCGGGCTGGCGTAATGCGGCGTCATCACGCCCGCCAGCGTCAGCGTCTGGTCGTTGGTTTGCGTCGTTTCCGGGTCGAGCAATCGCGCGATCCCGAAATCGAGCAGCTTCGGTTCGCCATCGGCAGTGACGCGGATGTTGGCGGGCTTGATGTCGCGATGAATGACGAGGTGGCGATGCGCGTAGCTGACCGCGGCGCAGATTTTGCGGAACAATTCCAGGCGCTCCTTCGTCGTGAGGTGATGATGCTCGCAATAAATGTCGAGCCGCTCGCCATCGACATATTCCATGATGAAATAGGGAGCGTTCTCCGGAGTGACCGCGACGCCGAAGAGCCGGGCAATGTGCGGATCGTTCAGGCCCGCCAGGATGCGCGCTTCTTGGCGGAGATGACGTGCAATCCCACCCATGCCAAAGCCACGCTGCACGAGCTTAATCGCCACTTTGCGCCCGAGCGCGGTGTCTTCGGCGAGATAGACCTCGCCCATCCCGCCTTTTCCAAGGAGGGAAATAACGCGGAAATCGCCTAACGAATCCCCGGCGCTCAGCGTGTCATCGTCCTGGGCGAAGGCTTCCGCGCGCACCTCGATCGCAGGTCGCTCAAGAAAATCGCCGGCCGCATCGTGCGCCCGCAGAAATGCGGTGACCTCGTCGAGCATTCTCTCGTCGCCGCCACAAGCGTCGCGCACGAAGGCAGAGCGACCTTCGCTCGGCTGCTCGATGGCCGCCTGGAAGATCTCCTCGATCCGCTCCACTTCCGCGCTCATGCGGGCGACTCGGTGTCGTTGCGGATCGTGCGATGCAGCCACGCTTTGGCGAAAGTCCAGTCGCGCCGCACCGTTGCAGAATTCAGGCCCATCGCCTCGGCGGTTTCCTCGACCGTCAGCCCTCCGAAGAAACGGAGTTCGACCACCCGGCTCTTGCGCTCGTGGACCGTCGCCAATTGCGTCAAAGCGTCATCCAGCGCGAGCAGATTCTCGGCTCGCTCTTCGGGTGGAAGGAGCGCTTCGCTGAGTTCGATCTTCTCCGCATGACCGCCGCGCTTTTGCGCCACGTGGGCCCGGGCATGATCGACCAGGATTCGCCGCATCAACTTGCTCGCGATCGCGAAAAATTGGGCACGGTTTTCCCAGTGAACATTTTTTTGGCCGGCCAAACGCAAATAGACTTCGTGCACCAGCGCGGTCGGCTGGAGGGTATGATCGCCGCGCTCCCGGTAGAGATATTGTCGCGCCAACCGGCGCAACTCCGCGTAAACCACCGGCATGAGATGGCCCGCCGCGTCCGCATCGCCGGCGCTCCAGTGCGCGAGCAATTGCGTGATCTCAGGAGGCACTTCGTCGTGCTTCATCGATTACGGCCGGGCCGGTTCCTGGAAAATAGATTCATCCAGGTTGCGCGGTTTCAGCGCGGTTTTGCGCATTAGCTTCTTGGAACCCACAGGCGCTAGGCGCTTCACAGACACAGCATGCACTATTCAACCTCGGCTCGGCAAGGTGCGCCGAGCCTCCGACCGATCCTTTCGACCATGAAACCATTCAAACTCTCCGCTCTTGCCCTGGGCGCCCTTTTCGTTGCGAGCGGCGCCGCCTGGGCGGTAAATCCGCAGCCGGTTATTGTCACCACGGTTTCCTCCGGCAACGACGCGGTCATTTTTCCCGATCCGAGCGGCGCGCCCTCGACCCAGAAGTTTCCCGTCTTGCCATTTAACTCGTTTCCCCATGGAGTCTCCTACTACGGAAGCGATAACGCGCTCGTCGGCGATGCCTTCCAGTCGCGCGTGTTCGTCATAAAAATTTCGACGGCGACGTTGCTCGACACCATCGATACCGCCGCGGTGGGCTATGACGGCTCCGGCACGATCGCGGTCGCACCCAGTCTGACCGAAGCGCTGGCGATGGGTAATAGTAAGAAACTTTACGTCATCCACGCACCCTTCGCGGCTGATTCCGCCATCACCTCGGTCACGTTGCCGGGGACGATGTTAGATCTGGAAACTCAGGCCATCGTTTTCAACCCCGCGGGCCGCGCCTTTGTCGAAACCGGAGCCGGAATTTCCGTGCTCGATCCGCCCTATACCAAGATCGCCTTCAACATGCCGGCGGTGAACGGCTCGACCAACGGTGCCGCGCTCGCCATTACCCAGGACGGGAACACGCTCCTCGCGACCGTCTTTGATAGTGTGGTTCGGATTTATCACGCGCCCTACAGCGCAGCCTCCGTTCCGGAGCTTCTTTTCATTCCGGGAAATGCAGGCCTGGACGGAATTGCGATCACGCCGGACGCGACCAAAGCGATTGTCGTTCCGTCAAACACGGACCAAACCATTCGCGCCTCGGCGATCAGCGCGCCATTCAGCACGAACTCGGTGGTGGAAGTTTTGCCGATTCCGCCGGGGACAAATGGTTTCGAGGACGTGGGCATGAGCGCGGATGGTCAACTCGCCATCCTCGCCGGCAACGGCGCCGCCTTGGATGGGACGATGGAAGAGCCGATTTTCGTCCGGGCACCCTTCACCGCCACGGGAGCGCAAGCCTTTGCCGTGCCGGTGGAGAATGCTACCAATCCGAATCGAGGGAACGGCGCGGCGCGTTTTCTCCCGCCGGGTCTCGCTCCTGGCCTGACGATTTACGCCACCGCCTCTGCCACTGGAGCGCTGGGCGCTGATTTCACTTTCACCCTCAGCTACGCGAATACCGGTACGACGGCGGCAAACGCGGTGGTCATTCGCACCCCAGTGCCCACCGGGACGACCTTTGTCTCAGCCAGCAACGGCGGGACGCTATCCAACGGTTTCGTTACTTATAATCTCGGCGCGCTCGCCGCCGGAAGCGCCGCTCACACCGTAACCTTCACCGTCAATCTTGGCTCTTCCGCGCGCCCAGTGGTGAGCGAAGCCAATTACACGATTGCGGCCAACGGCGTCCCGCGAATCCCAGGACCGCCGCTCAACGTTTCCATCACCGGTATCGGCGCATTGCCCGCCCAACTGCTCAACATTTCCACCCGCCTCAACATCCTGACGAACGACAACGTCCTGATCGGCGGTTTCATTATTACCGGTAGCGGTTCGAAACAGGTGCTCATTCGCGGCCTCGGACCCTCGCTCCCCGTTTCCGGGGTGCTGGCTGATCCTGTGCTCGAATTGCATAAGTCAGACGGCACGGTCATTTCCAACAACAACTGGAAAGACACGCAGCAAGCCGCCATCGAAGCGACCGGCATTCCGCCGCAAAATGACCTTGAATCTGCGATTGTCGCGACTCTCGATCCCGGCGCCTTCACCGCGATTCTAAAAGGGAACAACGATGGCACCGGTGTCGGCCTGGTGGAAATTTACGACTTTGATGGAACCGGCGCTTCGCATCTGGTCAATCTCAGCACCCGCGGCTTCGTCGGGACCGGGGACAACGTTTTGATCGGTGGCGTGATCGTCGGACCAGGCGATGGAGGAATCCCGACGGTGGTAGTGCGGGCCATCGGGCCGTCGTTAGCCGGGGTGGCTAATACTTTGTCGGACCCCAGCCTGGAGCTGCATGACGGCAATGGCGCGATCATCGCCACCAACAATAATTGGCGAGACGGCCAGCAAGATCAGCTCATCGTCGACCAATTGGCGCCGACCGACGATCGCGAAGCGGCTATCGAACTGACGCTCGCACCGGGAGCTTACACCGCGATCGTGAGCGGCGTTGGTGGAACAACCGGGGTCGCCCTGGTTGAATTCTACAACTTACAGCCAGCCGCGCCCGCTGCGACTCGTTAGGCGGCGGCGCGCTGGCGATCGAGGTAAACTTTGCAGACCCCTTTGATCCGGGTGAGCACGTAATAGGTCGTCTGGCTGCGCACGCGCACCAGCTCGGCCCCGACAATTCGCGTCACGAAATCACTCGGCATGTCGAGAATTTCCTGCGGGGTGGCGCCGTCGAGCCCTTTGCAAAGGATCGAGGTCATGGCGCGAGTCAGGGTCTGCACTTCCGGCCCGAGCGTCATGCGGAGATGGGCGCGGCCCTCGTCGTCGACCTGGAGATAAACGCCGACTTTATCGGCGCATTCCTCGTCTTTGCGGACGTCTTCGAGGTCGAACTTTTCTTCCGGCTTCGGTTCCTGTTTCGGCGCGTTGTCGGAGTAGGCGACGAGAGTTTCGCGCCGCTCAACCTCCGGTAGATGCTCGAAGAGGTCGATGATGTTTTGCAGTTTTTCGGGATACTTCTCCATACTCGTGTTCCGGCTCATCATCGTGCTCGGAATCGGCTCGGGCAAGCAACCGGTCCGAAGTGCGGATCGAGCACGAGCACGAGCACGAGGAAGAGCTAAGCGCTCTTTTCGATCGGAGCGCCGACCTTGTTGCCCCACTCGGTCCAGGAACCGTCGTAGTTGCGCACTTTGTCGAGGCCGAGGAGGTAGGTCAGGACAAACCAGGTGTGACTCGAGCGTTCGCCGATGCGGCAATAAACGACCGTGTCCGTGTCGGGTTTGATCCCGCACTGGTCGAAATAAATCTTCGCCAGATCGGCCGCCGACTTGAAGGTGCTGTCGTCGTTCGTCGCCATTTTCCAGGGCACGCTCTTCGCCCCCGGGATGTGTCCGCCGCGGAGCACGCCCTCTTGCGGATATTCCGCCATGTGGGTGATCTCGCCCTTGTATTCGCCGGGCGAACGAACGTCGACGAGCGGTTTGCCCGCCTTGCTTTGCGCGAGTGCTTCATCGGCAAAAGCGCGAATCTCTTTGTCCATCCGGCGCGCCGGGACCGGATATTCCGTGCTCGGATATTTCGCCACTTCCCGCGTCATCTTGCGGCCCTTGGCTTTCCATTTGTCGCGGCCGCCATTCAGGACTCGGACGTTCTTGTGTCCGAAAAGCCGGAAGGCCCAGAGCGCGTAACAAGCCCACCAATTCGCCTTGTCGCCGTAGAAAATGCAGGTCGTTTCCGGCGTGATGCCGTTGCGGCGGCAAAGTTCGGCGAATTTATCCGGCGCGATGTAATCGCGAATGAGCTGGTCCTGCAAATCGGCTCGCCAATCAATGTGGACCGCGCCCGGGATGTGCCCGGTGTCGTAGAGGAGGATGTCCTCGTTCGATTCGACGATGCGGATGTCCTTGTCGTTGAGGTGTTGTTCGAGCCACTCCGCCTCGACCAACGCTTCGGGATGTGCGTATTCCGTCGGGTTCGTGTTCATGCCGGAAAGGTACGGTCCGCGGGCGGTCGCCCGCAAGTTCGAATCCTGATCGGGGCGCGTCGGACGGCGGAGTCCAACGAGCTTGTCACGTCAATGGACGATCTGTTAAGAGGTGTCCGAAATGAAGAAAGCGATCAAGGCGAAGCCGGCCGCGCCCGGCAAGAAGTCTGGCCCGAGCGCCGCCGCGCAAGCGAAGACGCCCTCTCCAAAAAAAGCCCTGCCGAAAAAGAAACCGGTGGCGGCGAGCTCCGGGCTGGCTTTCCAGGAATTTGAGGCGTTGCGGCGCCAGCTCGATCTTTCGCTCGAGGAACTGACCACGCGACTCGGTCTTTCCCGGGCCACGGTCGCGGAACGCAAGGCGGCCGGCCGCCTCACGACCGATGAATCGGGCAAAGTCGTTTCCTTTGCCCGGCTCCTGGGGCATGCCGTCCATCTTTTCGGCGACCTCGAGGAAGCTCGGCTCTGGCTCAAGACTCCGCAGCGCGGTCTGCACGGCGCGGTCCCGCTCGATTACGCCAAAACGGATCTGGGCGTGCGCGAAGTCGAAAGCCTGCTCACCCAGCTCGGTGCCCAGCGCGCCGATTAGAAAAAGCGGATCCGCGCTCGCGCGCGCCCAGTCGCGCAATTATTCCGCCTAACGAGCTGGGCGCGGCCTGCCTTGTGCGCGGGTCCGGGCGGGACGGGGACGGGCCGGCCGCCACTGCCGCAGCACGCGATGCCGGGGCAAGGCGGTCGCGTGCGCGCTGCTGGATTGCACCAGTTCGCGCCGGCGCAGGCACTCGAGCGCGAGCTGGACCGCGCTTTTGGAAAGCCCGGTCCCCTCGGCAATCGCGCGCAAACTGGCACTGACCGGCCGCCAGCGCCGGCGCTGAGCGGCCACATACAGGTGCAGATAAACCAAGAACGCGGCCGGCTGCCGATCGTGCCCGACCAGGTCGCGCATCAGGACCTCGAGGACATAATCGTCGACCGGGATGGTGCCGCAAAAGCGTGGCATGATCGCGAGTTTATCGCTATACCGATAAATGGACAGCGATTTCAGCGCTGGGCGACGGGTCCCTTCTGGACGGGGACGGACGGACGGTTCTACGCTCCCGCTGTCATGATCAAACAAATCAAATTCATCAGTATTCCGGTGGCGGACCAGAATCGGGCGCTGGATTTCTACACCGACAAGCTCGGGTTCACCATCATCACCGACCAGCCCTTTGATGAGAAGCAGCGCTGGATCGAGTTACGGGTGCCGAAGGCGGAAACGCGAGTCGTGCTTTTCACCGCGGAAGGGGAAAAAAAATGAATCGGGAGCATGATGAACATGTCGTTTGCCTGCGACGACATCGACCAGACCTACGAGGAACTGAAGGCGCGCGGAGTTGAGTTCGAAGGGCCGCCGCAGAAACAGCCCTGGGGCAGTTACGCCATGTTCAAGGACAGTGAGGGCAACCGCTTTGTCGTCTCGTCGTCCTAGCCGAAACGCTGCGCCCAGACTCGTTAGGCAAAGGCCCGTCCATACTGCGGCGGTGGTTGCGCGGTTTGATGGAGCGGACGGGCGGAGTTGAGCGGCCAGTAGGGATGGCGCAAAAACTCGCGCGCCATCAGGACGAGATCGGCTTCGCCCATGCGAATGATTTGGTCGGCCTGTTCCGGGGCCGTGATCATGCCGACGGCACCAGTGGCGATTCCGGCTGCGCGCCGAATCTGGGCGGCGAAGGGAAGCTGGTAGCCGGGACCGACCGGGATTTTTGCCTGCGCGACGTTGCCGCCGGTCGAGCAATCGATCAGGTCCACGCCTAACGACTTCAATTCTCGCGCGAGCGCGACCGAGTCGTCGCTGGTCCAGCCGCCTTCCGTCCAGTCGGTCGCAGAGATGCGGACGAAGAGCGGATTTTTCTCCGGCCAGACCCGGCGTACGGCCTCCGTCGTCTGGCAGAGAAAACGGATGCGGTTGGCAAAGGAACCGCCGTATTCATCGCTGCGCTGGTTGCTCAGGGGCGAGAGAAAACTGTGCAGCAGATAACCGTGGGCGGCGTGAATTTCGACCACCTGCGCGCCCGCCTCCTCGGCGCGGCGGGCG
>JBKJNW010000206.1:0-7944 GCA_046593335.1 Chthoniobacterales bacterium
GCGCGGTCGAGATCCAGCGTCGCATGCTTGAGCGCGAAATAGATGTGCCGGAAGATCGGCGGCTGCAATTTCGGATCGGGGTGAACCTCGGCGACATCATCGTCGAGGGCGACGACATCTACGGCGATGGAGTGAATGTCGCGGCCCGCCTGGAAAGCATCGCCCCACCGGGCGGTATCGCCGTTTCCCAATCCGTCCGCGATCAGGTCGGCAACCGGCTCGCTCTGGTCTTCGAGGATCGGGGCGAACAGGAACTCAAAAACATTGCGAAGCCGGTGCGCGTTTACGAAGTTCGCCTGGAGGAACCGAAAGACGCGGATACTCCCCTAACGAAAAGCGACAAACCCTCGATTGCCGTCCTGCCATTCAACAACATGAGTGGCGATCCCGAGCAGGAGTATTTCAGCGACGGCATTACCGAGGACATCATCACCGATCTCTCGAAGATCTCAGGTCTCTCCGTCATCGCGCGCAACAACTCTTTCACCTACAAGGGTCGTGCGGTGAAAGTGCAAAACGTCGGCCAGGAACTCGGCGTCGCGTTCATACTCGAAGGCAGCGTGCGCAAAGCCGGTTCACGCGTACGCGTCACGGCCCAATTGATCACCAGCAGCGACGGCACCCACATCTGGGCGGAGCGCTTCGATCGCGACCTGACCGACATCTTCGCCATCCAGGACGAGATCACCCACGCCATCGTCGAGCAGCTCAAAGTGCAGCTCCTGCCGCAGGAAAGAAAATCGTTTGGGCAATCGCCAACCGATAACGTCGAGGCCTACACCTATTACCTCCGCGGCCGCGACTTCTTCTACCGCCACTCCAAGCGCTACTTCGAACTTGCCCGCCGCATGTTTGCCAGGGCGGTCGAGCTCGATCCGAATTACGCCCGTGCCTACGCCGGCATGGCCGAGTGCGAGGCCTGGCTTTATCTCACCTACCAGGTCAGCCTCTCGATTGAGGGCATTCTTGAGCTCGCCAACAAAGCGCTCGCTCTCGATAACAACCTGGCCGAGGCGCACGCCTCCCGCGGCGCGGCGCTCACCGCGGCCCACCGGTTCGCTGAAGCGAACGAGGAATTCGAACGCGCTCTCGCGCTCGATCGCAACTCTTTCGAAGCGCATGTCCTCTACGCGCGCAGCTCCATGCTCCAGGGCGAGCTCGAGCGCGCCGCCCGTCTTCTCGAGTGCGCGGCTGAGATCCTGCCCGAGAACTACCAGCCGCCTTGCACGCTCATCCAAGTCTACCGATCACTGGGCCTCCATGAGAAAAGCCGAGAGGCCGCCCGGAAAGCGGTCCCGCTGGCTGAGCGCGAACTCACTCTGCACCCGGAGGATCCGCGCCCAGCGTGTTTCGGCGTCTCAGCCCTGATCGAAGTCGGCGAACATGAGCGCGCCCGGGAGTGGATCAGCCGCGCTCTCGCCATTGATCCCGACGACATCAGCACCCTTTATAACTGCTCCTGCGGCTATGCGAAGCTGGGCGAAAGCGAAGCAGCACTCGATCTGCTGGAGCAGGTAGTGCAACGTGGCGCCGCCGGCTACCGCAGTTGGATGGTGCACGATTCCGACATGGACCCGCTGCGAACCCACCCGCGCTTTGAGCAACTGCTTCAGCGAATCGGATAGAAAATGCGACGCCGTCTTACTCCATCCTCGCTGCCGACGTCGTCGGATACAGCCGGCTCATGGGTGCCAACGAAGCAGGCACGCTGACAGCGCTGGAGAAACTCCGAACAGAGGTGCTCGAGCCCAGGATCAATGCGCATGAGGGGCGGACGGTAAAACTAACGGGCGACGGAATGCTGGTTGAGTTCCCAAGTGTGGTCAGCGCTGTTGCCTGCGCGGTGGAAATGCAGCGCACGATGCGGGAACGAAACGCAGATACGCCCCCGGCCCAGCGGATGGAGTTTCGCATCGGCATTAACCTTGGCGACGTGATCGTCGAAGGCGAAGACATCTTCGGCGATGGGGTCAACGTCGCCGTGCGCCTGGAGAGTGTGGCCACTCCGGGTGGCATCGCGGTTTCGCAATCGGTGCGCGATCATGTGGGAAATCGTCTCAAGGTCACCTTCGAAGATCGCGGCGAACAACAGCTCAAGAACATCGAGAAGCCCGTTGGTGTTTACGATATCCTCCTGGAAGAACCGGAGCCGACCAAGATGCCTGCGCAGAAAAGAGAAAAGCCGTCGATCGCTGTCCTGCCCTTCACGAACATGAGCGGAGATCCAGAGCAGGAATATTTCAGCGACGGGATTACCGAAGACATCATCACCGACCTCTCGAAAATCTCCGCGCTCTCGGTCATCGCGCGCAACACCTCGTTCACCTACAAAGGCAAGGCGGTGAAAGTGCAGGCCGTCGGCAAGGAACTCGGCGCTGATTTCATTCTCGAAGGGAGCGTGCGCAAGGCCGGAGCGCGGGTCCGCGTCACCGGCCAGCTCATCGAGAGCAAAGATGGAACCCACGTTTGGGCCGATCGCTTCGACCGCGACTTAACGGACATTTTTGCCATTCAGGACGAGATCACGCAGGCGATTGTGGCCCAGCTCAAGTTGCAGCTGCTGCCGCAGGAACGGAAATCGATCAGCCAAACGCCCACGGACAACGTGGAAGCTTATACCTATTACCTGCGCGGTCGCGATTTTCTTTACCGCCATTCCAAGCGTTACTATGACCTCGCGCGGCGCATGTTTAAAAAAGCGCTTGAGCTCGATCCAAATTATGGGCGGGCCTACGCAGGATTGGCACTCTGCGATGGCCTGCTTTTGATGACTTATAAGGCCGATCTCTCGACCGAAGGACCTCTCGAGTTGGCGGACAAGGCGCTCGCCATGGAAAGCAACCTCGCCATCGCTCACACCGCCCGCGGCGCCGCGCTCACGATTGCGCACCGTTTCGAGGAAGCGAATCGCGAATTTGAACTCGGAATCGCATTGGCCCCCAACACCTTCGAGGTCCACTTCCTCTCCGCGCGGCCCTTCTTCACTCAGGGAAATATCGTGCGCGCCGTTGAGGCCTTGGAGCGAGCCCGGGAGATCGATCCGCTTGATTACAAACCACCGGGGCTGGCCATTCAAATGTACCGTTCCCTCCGACGCGAGAGCGATTGCAAAGCAGCCGCCCGCAAGAGCGTAGAGCTGGGAGAACAGGCGGCGGTCTCGAATCCGGAAGATCCTCGGCCTGCGGTCGCGGTCGCGCTCGCGCTCCTGGAACTAGGGGAAAAAGAGCGGGCGCGCGATTGGACGCGACGAGCGCAGGCCATCGAAAGTGAGGACATCGTCACGGTCTACAACATTGCCTGCATCTACAGCCAACTGGCAGAACCGGAAGCAGCTTGCGATTTGCTCGAGAAAGTGGTCCGCGAGACCGGATCGTTGATGCCTGATTGGATCAAGAACGATTCCGACCTGGACGCGATTCGAGATCATCCACGCTTCCAAAAATTACTCGCACAGTTTGGATGAGAAAACGCGCAGATCAGCTCTAGTCTCCTGATGCTCATTGATACTCACGCCCATCTCGACTACCCCGATTTCGCAGCCGACTTCGACGAGATCATGGCCCGGACGAGCGAAGCAGGCGTGACGCGCATCATCACGATCGGCACTTCGATCGAGAGCAGCCGGCGCGCGGTCGAGCTAGCGGAGAAATATCCGAACGTCTTCGCCGTCATCGGCGTTCACCCAACCAACGCGGAAGAGGCGCCCGACGATGTCATGACGCCGCTGCGCGAACTGGCGGCGAGCCCGCGAGTAGCGGCGCTCGGTGAAACCGGGCTAGATTATCACTACCTCCCGGGCGCGGCGGTGGAGAAGGAGCGCAAGACGCAGGTGATTTCCAACACCCTGCAGGCCGAAACCGACGATCAAATCGAGAGCGGTATCCACGACGGCGCGCTCAAGAGCAAACAGGCCAGCCTGTTTCAGCAGCAGCTCGATCTCGCGGTCGAGTTGAAACTGAACGTGGTTATTCACCAGCGCGATGCCTGGGATGACACGCTCCAAGTCTTGCGCGAATACGGTCGCCAGTTGAGCGGTGTCTTCCACTGCTTCGGCGGGACGAAGGAGCAGGCGGAGGAAGTGATCGCGCTCGGGCACCTCGTTTCTTTTACCGGCATCGTCACTTTCAAAAACGGCGCTGGCGTGCTCGACGTCGCCGCGTCGCTTTCGTTAGGCGAATTCATGGTCGAGACCGACTGTCCTTACCTCGCGCCCGAGCCGCATCGCGGAAAACGCTGCGAGCCGGCCTACACGCGCCTGGTGGCAGAAAGTATCGCGGCGGCCCGCGGCATTTCTCTCGAAGACGTGGCCCGCGCCACCACCAGCACGGCGGAGGAATTCTTCCGTCTCGCTCTATGATCAATCCGAGAAGCACAGGCGGCTCGCCTGTCGATGCCGGCGGCTCGCCGGCATCCGCACGGAGTCAAGGGGGCGTCTCGACGCCGTCCCTTGCCATGCTGCTTCTTTTTCTCGTCAGCTCCTGCGCCACGGTCGATCGCCGCCATCAGGTTATTGTCAGCATTCCCGAGCAGCGCATGGCCTTGCTCAAGGATGGCGCGCCGCTCGCGACCTATCCGGTTTCGACTTCGAAATTCGGCCTCGGCGATTTGCCCGGTACGAGCTGGACGCCGCTGGGCAAACTCGAAATCGCGAAGAAAATCGGCGCCGGTGCGCCCAGCGGGGCCGCCTTCAAGAATCGGCGGCCAACCGGGGAAATCGTTCCGCCCGATACCCCCGGCCGCGATGTCATTGTCTCGCGCATTCTTTGGCTGCGCGGAGCCGAAGCGCAGAATCAGCGCGCCTTTGCCCGTTTCATTTACATTCACGGCACGCCGGAGGAGCGGAACATCGGGTTGCCCGTGAGCTACGGCTGCATCCGGATGCGGTCGCAGGATGTGATCGAGCTTTTCAACATCGTGGGTAACGGAGCATTGGTGAAGGTCGAGAACCAGCCGCTGGAATCTCTCGTCCCGGGGTTGAAACCGGTGTCCGACCGGTTCGTCTCCACCCACAATTTTGCCCCGACGCAGATTCGTTAGGGCGAAACGCGCCCTCAGGGCAGCTGCCCGAGGTGCTTCTGCACGGTCGGCTTGGCCAGCAGTTCCATGTCAGCGTCGGTCATGATCTCGACCAGTTCCCGGAAGCGGACTTTCGGTTCCCAATCCAGAAGCTTTTTCGCCTTGGCCGGATCGCCAATGAGGAGATCGACCTCCGCCGGGCGCTCATAGCGCTCATCGTGCTTCACGTAGTCCTTCCAATCGAGGTCGACCCGGCCAAAAGCAATATCGAGAAACTCCCGGATGGTGTGGGTTTCATTGGTGGCCAGGACGAAATCGTCTCCTTCGTCGTGTTGCAGGATGCGCCACATCCCCTCGACGTACTCCGGCGCGTAACCCCAGTCGCGTTTCGCATCGAGATTGCCGAGAAAAAGCTCGTTTTGCAGCCCGTGCTTAATCGCCGCCACCGCGCGGGTGATTTTGCGCGTGACGAAAGTTTCGCCGCGACGCGGGCTTTCGTGGTTAAAGAGAATGCCGTTGCTCGCGCAGAGGCCGTAGCTTTCGCGATAGTTGACCGTCGCCCAGTAGGCGAAAACCTTCGCCACGCCATAGGGACTGCGCGGCCAGAAGGGCGTGGTCTCGATCTGCGGCACCTCCTGAACTTTGCCGAACATTTCGCTGCTCGAGGCCTGGTAAAAACGCGAGCGCACTCCGGCTTCGCGGATCGCCTCGAGAATACGAATCGTTCCGACCCCGGTAACGTCGGCGGTGTATTCCGGGATGTCGAAGCTGACGCGCACGTGGCTCTGCGCTCCGAGGTGGTAGATCTCGTCCGGTTTCAGCTCGTAGATTAATTTCACGAGGCTTACCGAATCGCTCAGGTCGCCATAATGCAGAAAGAGGCGCACGCCGTTGATATGCGGGTCGGCGTAGAGATGATCGATGCGCGCGGTGTTGAAGGTGCTGGCGCGCCGAATGATGCCGTGAACTTCGTAGCCTTTCTCGAGGAGCAGGTCGGCGAGGTAGCTGCCGTCCTGTCCGGTAATGCCAGTGATCAGTGCTTTCTTCATGAGCGCATCGCTCTAGAGCAAACGCCGTGCTCCGGCAAACATTTTAGACCGGCGGGGCGCTCATGTTCGAGAGCTCCGCCCGCTGCGCCGCGATCAAATCGGCGATCCCTTTTCTGCCTAACGACAACATTTCGAGCAGTTCCTCATGCGAGAAGGTCGCCTCTTCGCCTGCTCCCTGCACCTCGACGAGGGCACCGTCTTCCGTCGCGACTAGGTTGAGATCCACCGCGACCGCCTTGTCTTCTTCGTAATTCAGGTCGAGCAGCGCCTCTCCATCGATCACCCCCACGCTGACGGCCGCGACCAGCTTTTTGATCGGCAACTCAGCGATCTTCTTTTCCTCGACCAACCGGCGACAGGCGACCGAAACTGCCAGGCTCGCGCCCGTGATCGCGGCCGTACGCGTCCCGCCATCGGCCTGCAGGACGTCGCAGTCGACCCAGATTGTGCGCGGCCCTAATTTCTCCAAGTCCACCACCGCGCGCATCGACCGACCAATCAAGCGCTGGATTTCGCTGCTGCGACCGTCAAGACGCCCCTTCGCGATGTCGCGCGGTTTCCGGGTCAGAGTGGAATATGGCAGCATGGAATACTCCGCCGTCAGCCAGCCGCCGCTGACACGTTGCTCCTTCATCCAGCGGGGGACGGATTCTTCGATCATCACTCCGCAAAGCACGCGGGTGTTTCCAAATGACACCAGAACGGAGCCGCTGGCGTGCGGGGCGATCCCGAGTTCAAAATTCAGCGCGCGCAATTGATCCGCGCCCCGATCATCCAGGCGATTCATTCCGCCCAAGCTAAATGAACTCGCTCCCCGCGCTACGTCTAAATCGCCGGCGGACATGAACGCCAGGTGCGTGGTTCTTCCTGGCGCCGAACAAGGGGGAAGATGTCTCCGGACCGCCCTCCAGTTTCCGAGGGCGACGCACGAAATCGTAGATTTTTCAAAAAAAGTTGCGCCTGCGGGTTGACGGCGGGCGGGAGTCGTATATTTTCGCCATCCCGCCGGAAGCGGGGCTTCACCAGTCGAGAGACCGACGAAGCTTGGTTCTCGCAAATTTTGGGACTGCAAATTGAACTCAATTTTGTCCCGGCATGATGATCGGAAACGAAAATTATCGTCGGCGCCGAAGTTGAGTTTTTTGTCGCCCGGAAGTTGCGCAGAATTTACCCCGAAGAAGTTCGGGGCTGGTTCTTTGAAATCTACATACAGGGTAGTAAATACAACTTTTTAGAGCTGAGTCTGAAAATCAGCTCCGGTCTTCGGATCGGAGCGGAGAGTTTCAGTTATCAAAGATCTCTGGTCCCGCGAGGGGCCGGAACAGATTGATCAAGCTACAAAGAGCACATAATGGATGCCTTGGTGCCAATAGGCGATGAAGGACGTGGCTAACTGCGATAAGCCTCGGAGAGCGGTAAACACGCTTTGACCCGGGGATTTCCGAATGGGATAACCTGATCGAATTAATATTTGATCGAGTTCCTGTGAATACATAGCAGGAACATCGCGACACCCGGTGAAGTGAAACATCTCAGTAACCGGAGGAAAAGAAAGCGAAAGCGATTCCGTAAGTAGTGGCGAGCGAAAGCGGAACAGACCAAACCAGCAGTTTACTGTTGGGGTTGTAGGAGCCCGATGTGGTAGTGCAACGATTAGATGAAGCGAATGGAAAATCGCTCCAAAGAGGGTGACAGGCCCGTAATCGAAAATCCGCGCACGCCTAGGGATTTCCTGAGTAATACGATGCACGTGAAACTTCGTATGAATCCACGCCGACCACGGCGTAAGTCTAAATACTAATTGGCGACCGATAGTGAACAAGTACCGCGAGGGAAAGGTGAAAAGAACCGCTGTGAGCGGAGTGAAATAGTACCTGAA
>JBKJNW010000245.1:0-8042 GCA_046593335.1 Chthoniobacterales bacterium
ATGATTATCTTTTCACCTGGTGGCGGGAGCGGAATCGAAGAGCGCGCGGCTTCGACGCGACGAATCAATTGTTCGGTCACGAGCGGCCCGCTCGAGGCTGAGGTGAAAGAAGCCGCCGAATCCTGCGACCTTTCGGCCAAAGATGCCACACAGCTTGGCGAATCGATGCGCAAGTTGTTTGCCGCGGCGCGCAGCGTGGAGGCGCGTTCGCTCGAGATCAATCCGCTCGTCCTGACCAAGGATGGCGAATTCGTCGCGGCGGATTGTCGCCTAACGATCGATGATTACGCGGTCGCGCGGCATCCGGAATTGAAGATCGAGATCGCGCGCGAGTTCGATCATCCGCCGACCGAGCTGGAGCGGATCGCTTACGCGGTCGAGCAGGCCGATCACCGCGGCACTTTCTATTTCGCGCAATTAGCGACGGCCGCGGCCGAAGGCACCAAGGGGTTGGTCGGATTCCACGGCGCAGGCGGCGGCGGCTCGATGATGTCGATGGACGCGATCGTGAACGCCGGTTTTACGATCGCCAATTTTACCGACACGAGCGGCAATCCGTCCGCCTCGAAGGTTTATCGCGCCAGCCGGATCATTTTATCGCAGCCCGACCTCGTAGGTTACTTCGGTTCCGGCTCGGGCGTCGCGAGCCAAGAGCAATACTGGTCGGCTTACGGATTGGCCAAGGCGTTCTGGGAACTCGATCTCGACATCCCGGCGGTCATCCGACTAGGCGGTAACACCGAAGACCGCGCGGTCGATATCCTGCGCCGTATGTCGAAACTGCTGCGCACCGAAGTGGAGGGCTATCGGAAAACCGATTCGCCGGCCATGATCGCCGAGCGCTTTGCGAAATTGGTCGGAGAAGCCGGCGGCACGAAATGGAAACCCCGCGCACCGCGCCTGCCCAAGTTTGTGAAGAGTTCGTCAGCCACCGAGTTGGCGGTGAAAGGCGGCACCGTCTGGATCGACACCGCGCAGTGGCCGGCGATTCATGCGGCGGTGGAGACGCACTCCGGGGGCTTGATCGTCGATCGTGACGGCAAACCGGCGGCAGCGCTGGCCCCGGAGGAATTCGCGAGCAAGGACTCCGAGCTCCTGGCCTGCGACGTGGAATGTCGCCTGGCCGAAGTCGACGGTTTCTATCTCGAGCTAGAAATCCCCGGATTGGACGGGTTGCTCGTTCGTTAGGCGCTCAGCGCGCCGTCGTCAGGTCAAAGAGCTCGCGAAAATCTCGCGCGCTCTCCATGTTCATAATAACTCTCTGCAATTGTTTGCACTGATCCTGGCCGATCACGTCGCCGCCGAGGGCGGTGAATTTGACCGCAATCTCGTCCTCCGTCATCGGATCGCGCGGGTCGCCTTTCGGCACATCGACCCGGGTGGCGTGCGACTTGCCATCGTTCGTCGTGATCGTGACCCGGCTCGGCTGAAACTTCGGAAAGAGCGCCTCGAACTCTTCGTTAGGCACAACCTTCACTTTGTCCATGATCGGAATGAGCGCCTTGTCGAGAACGCGCTCTTCCTTGAATTGAAGCGGCGTGACCATGCCGTCGACCAGGCCCGCGGCCATGCAATAGGGCAGCGAATGGTCGGCCGTCTCCTTGGAATCGGGACGATATTTGTGCGGGTCGCCCAGGATGTCGGCGGCACGCGCGATCACTTCCACTTTGATCTCCTTCACGTCGTCGGCCTTGATGTTGTGTTCTTTGATCGTCTTCATCATGGCGGTGAGCGGCGCGTGACTGAGCGCTTCGATCGGGAAACTCTTCATCCCGCAATCGAGAATGCGATAATGCGACTTCGGTGAGTTCGGCAGATCCGCGACCAGCGCTTCGCCGTCAAAAGTGGCCGGTTCGCCTTTGTATTGAACGTGATGAAAGACAGCGAAAAGCCCCTCCTTGCCATCGATGATGTGTTCCGGCCCGGAGAATCCGAGACGCGCGAGGAGCGCGCTTTCCGCACCCATGCGACCCGCCCACGGATCAACCGTGTTCTTCATGTTGGTCAGCTTGCCCGCCGTCACCGCGCCTGGACAGAAAGTGCGCGACGCGCTAATCCCCATCGCGGAAACCATCTGCGCGGGGTTGAGATTCAAGACTCGTCCCGCCGCGATCGGCGCCGCAAACGCGCTCAGGGTGGCATGATGCCAGCCGTATTCACGCACGCCGGGGCGGCCAACCTCGCAGAGCCGCATCTCGATTTCGTAAGCGATGATGGTGGCGAGAATAAGTTCCTTGCCGCTCAACCCTTCGCTCTCGCAGAGCGCGAGCGGGGCGGAGATGAGGTCGCTCGGATGACACGGATCCGACTTCCAATAGATGTCGTTGTAATCCATCGCCCGCATCATGTGGCCGTTGAGAAATGAGGCGTCGACCGGGTTGGTCTTAAAACCGGAGACGAACGTGGTGGCCTTTCCGTTTCCGCCGCCCATCTCCTGATAATGCGCGAGCAAGATCTTGGCGTCATCCTGCTGGCTGCCACCGAGCGCGCAGCCGATGGAATCGAACCAGAACAATTTTGCGGACTGGACCGCTTCCGGGGACAGGTCCTCGTATTTCAGGGCACAGGCCCATTCCGCGATCGTGTAGGAGAGAAGTTTTTTCGAGTCGGTGGATTTCTGTGACATGATGATTCTCCTTTTCGTTAGGCCGTGGCGTGATCGGCGATGGCTTGCGCGACTTCGATGGTCGTGTGCTTCCCGCCCATGTCGTAGGTTCGGACCTTGCCTTCCGCAATGACGCGGGCGATGGCGTTTTCGAGCCGCTCGGCCTTGTCGGTCTCCTTCAGCCAATCGAGCATCAACTTGCTCGTTAGGAGCATCGCGATCGGGTTGACTTTGTTCTGCCCGGCGTATTTCGGCGCGGAACCGTGCGTCGGCTCGAAGACGGCGTATTTGTCACCGAGGTTGGCGCTGGGCGCGAAGCCGAGACCGCCGACGAGCCCGGCGCAAAGATCGCTCACGATGTCGCCGAACATGTTCTCCGCCACGAGCACGGAATAATCCTGCGGATTCTTGAACATCCACATGCAGATGGCGTCGATGTTCGCGTCGTCGGCCCGGATGTCGGGATAACTTTTCGCGACTTCCTTGAAGCAGCGCATCATCAGGCCGCCGGTCTCGCGCAAGACGTTCGGCTTCTCGATCAGGGTGACGCGCTTGCGACCGGTTTTCTTGGCGAACTCAAAGGCCTGTTTGCAAATGCTGGTACAACCCTGCTGGCTCATGATGCGGGTGGAGAGCGCGATATTTTCCAGGCCCGCCTTATCCTTCCACTTCTTCATCTTCGGGTTGGCGCAGAGCGCGGTGTAGACCGGCTCGGGGAGAGGGAAAAACTCCACGCCGCCATACATGCCCTCGGTGTTTTCCCGGAAGACGACCTGGTCGATCGCGACATCTTCGCCGCTCGGATTGGTGATCTTGTTGCCGCGGAAGTTGAGCGGGTTGCCCGGGTAACTTTTGCAGGGCCGCATGTTGGTGTGGAGGTTGAACATCTGGCGCAGGCCGACGATGGGCGAAAAATAAACCAACCCCTTGTCCTTCAATTCAGGGATCAGCTCTTCCTTCGCCTCGCTCTGCGGCTTGCTCGTGATCGCGCCGAAGAGGCCGCAGGTCGTTCCCTTAAGCGCCTCCACCGTGCGATCGGGCAAGGCGTTGCCTTCCTTGCACCAGAAATCCCAGCCGATGTCGCAGGGCACATATTCGGCATCCAGTTGCAGGCGATCGAGGACGATGCGCGCGGCGTCCATGACATCATTTCCGACGCCGTCACCGGGCATCCATGCGATTTTATATTTAGACATTTGGGTTAGTTCTTTCTTGTTGGGTTGAAGCTGGAAGCGGCGAAATACTACAGGTCAGCGAGCCGCGAAAGGGTAATTTTACGCGGGCAGCTGCGCAGTCGCCTTGAGCCGTCGGGCGACGAGATTTTCGGCACCGCCGGCGACGATGAGCTCCTGCGCCGCCGGGCTGAGCGGCGGGAAGGAAAATGATTGGCCGTCGATCATGAGGACGGATTTTCCGTAATCGATCGTGATCTCGCCCGCCACCGTGGTCGGCTGACGATCTTTCAGCGTGGCGCGCAGATGCGTCGCTAATTCGGGACATTCGAAAACGACGAAACCGTTGTTGAAAGCGTTGCGCTTGTAGGTTTCGGAAAAGCTGGCCGCAATGACGCAGGGGATGCCCTTGAACTTGAGCGCGGTCGCCGCCTGTTCGCGACTGGAACCAGTGCCGAAGTTTAGGCCACCGACTACGACGTCGCCCTTCTGATAGAGCGAGTTGAAGTTCGGGTCGTAGTTTTCAAAAGTGACCTCCGCCATCTGGTCCGGCGTCATGTCATCGCGGTAGGTGTGTTTACCCGCGTAAATGCCGTCCGTATTCAGGTTGTCCTTGTCGACAAAAATAACGCGGCCCTTCACGCTCGGCGGGAAGCCATCGATGATCTCGACCGAAGCGCCCGAGGGCGGTTTGCTCGGCGCGCGCCGGACCGCGGTGCCCGCGGCCTGCTCGGTAAATTCCTGCGGTGCGCAGATGAATCCGGCGAGCGCACTCGCCGCCACGACCGCAGGCGAACCGAGATAAACCTGAGAGTCGGGATCGCCCATCCGGCCCTTGAAATTGCGATTGGTCGCACTGATCGCGACTTCTCCTTTACCCACCAAGCCGCGACCGAGCCCGATGCAGGTTCCACAACCAGGCGGCAACGGAATCGCCCCGGCGTCGACCAAAGTATTCCAATCGCCGGTCGATTCCGAGCGCGCCTGTGTTTCCGCACTGGCCGCCGCGAGATAAAACTCAACTCCCTCGGCCACGCGTCCGCCGCGCGTCCGCACCACTTCAGCGGCATCGTGCAGATCCTCGAAGCGCGCGTTCACGCAAGAAAGCAGATACGCCTTCTGAATCGGGACATGCTTGCGCTGCATCTCCGGGAGCGAAACCATCGTCTTGACTTCGTTAGGCCCGGAGACATGCGGAACGACCGTGGCCAAATCCAGCTCCAGCTCGATCGCGTAATGCGCATCCGCATCTGCACTCAGGTTGGCGCGGTCTTCCCACCATCCATCGATCTCGGCGGTGCTGTAACCGGAGCGACTCTTCGCCCCTCGCGTCCCCGGCCGACTCGGATTGCTGAACGCCGGGACCCGCGAGCGCAGGTACTCGACCGTCACTTCATCAAACGGAAACACGCCCGCGAGCGCGCCCCATTCAGTCGTCATATTGGCGATCGTCATTCGCGACGACATCCCGAGATGCGCGACACCGTCGCCGACAAACTCGACCGCGTGATTGAGCACTTCGTCTTTATTGAAGAGGCCGCAGAGCGCGATGATCACATCCTTGCCCGTGACGCCTGGCGAGAGGCGGCCCTGTAAGATCATCTTCGCCACTTTCGGCACCTGCCACCAAGTCACGCCGGTCGCCCAGATGCTGGCCGCATCGGTCCGCACCACCGGAGTGCCTAACGCCGCCACCGCACCATACAAATTCGAATGCGAATCGCTCGCCACCACGAGCGCGCCGGGAACGACGTAGCCTTGTTCCACCATCACCTGGTGCGAGATGCCGGTGCCCGGCGGGTAATAATCGACCCCCTGGTCGTGCGCGAAGGCCTCGATCTTGGCGTACTTCTCGAGATTCTTCGGCGTGACATTCTGAATGTCGTGATCGATCGCGAAAACCGGCTGCCCCGGATCCGAAATCCTGGTCGCGCCGATCTGTTTGAACTTCGGCATGACCGCGCCGGTGTTGTCGTGCGTCATGACATGACGCGGCCGAATCGAAACAAAATCACCGGCATGCACCGCGCTTCCGGGCGCGAGTCCATCAGCATGTCGCGCCGCAATTTTTTCGACGAGGGTGAGACTCATATAAAATCAATTTCCTTTCCGTAGAGGCGTTTGAACAACCGCCGTCGCTGCTCCACTGGCGATAGATCACAGGGGAACGACGCCAGCACCATTTCGCGGGCGCTTTCAAACATCTGCGCGCCCATGACAAACCGCTCCTCGCCTGACAGCGCCATCAATTTCTCGTGCACCAGGCGCGCGATTTCAGGCGACGTGTCAGTCATGCGAGGCATTCCTCCAGTAAACTATCCAGCCCCAGTTGATGCGTCCAGTGTCGCAAATAGGCGTCGTCATACCCGGTTGCGAGCAGGTTTTTCACATCGCCCAGCTGGAGCTCAGAATGCGAATCCCTAGCCCAGAAAAGCTTGGAGGTGATGAGGTCCTCCTTACTCACGATGAAGGTCGTAAAATCACAAATGGAAATCTTCTGGCGCCGCTCGAACTCGAGTCGCCGATATTCTGACGCCTTGCGAATGATGCAATCGACTTTAATCACGCTTTCCTGATGAATCAGGTTGAAGATTGATTCGTGGGTGAGCGACTCGCGAATACTCTCCTCGCTCACGTAGTAGTCCGGCCGAAAGAGGGTGGCAACTCGATCCAACTCCTCGGGAGCGAGCTCGATCACGACGTCGATGTCGCGAGTCATGCGCGGTTGCGCGTAATAGTTCATCGCCATCGATCCCGTGAGCATGTAAGCGATTCCCGCTCCTTCGAATCGCCGGGAAACGTCGCGCACAATGTCGATCTCGTTCATGGCTGGCCAGCAACTCGTGCGAAAGCAAAGTCTGGCGGGCAGTTCCTGATCTGGCGCGTTATTTCTTCGCCGCTCGTTTCCCGAGCACTTTCGCGATGTCGAAATCGACGAAATCGGCGTGGTGAAAAATGATCGATTCGATCGAGCGTTCCATCTTGTCACCCTCGTGGCTGTGGGTCGCGATAATGTGCATGACTTCGCCGGGAATGCCGTGCTTGTAGGCGAGCGCGACACCGCTGAAAGGATGCCGCACCTGCTGCCCGAATTTGCCCTGGACCACGTTGCCAGACTCGTCCTTGTCGAACTCAAGCGGTTTGCCGACATCGGCGAGGAGCGCGCCGGCGATGAGATAATCGCGCTGAATCGGGATGCTGCAGCGGAACGATTTCTTGAGCACCTCCGCGATCGCGATGCATTGCTTCGCGCAGGAATTGAGATGCTCGACGAAGCGCATGTCAATGTCGCCGGCCAGGAGGGTGAACTTGACCGCGCGCAGTTCGTTAAAGGTCCAGCCCTTGCCGCCACACCCGGTGGTGATGGCTTCACTCCAGACCGCTGCCACTTTTTCGCGGAGCGACTTTTGCTTGATCTTTTTAAGGCTCGGGAAGAGCTGCGCGATTTGATTGACGCTGTAAACGGTTGGTTCGGTAGTGTTCATAATCGTTAGGTCGATTTCGACCGATATTTCTGCGGTTTTGAAGAAGTTCTTTCGATTAATTTTCTCGCTTCCAGATCGAGCTTCACCGTTTCCCCGTACCAATGAATGCTCCCATCAAACTTGCCTTCAAGGCTCTGATCCAGCCGGTCAAATAACTCCGTGTGCGTCAGCTCCTTCTTTTTTAAGGCGGAGAGGATCGCCTTTTTGAGCATCTCATATTTCTGCTCGTCTATAGCCACTCCGCGTTTACCCTGCGGATGCTTGGTCAGGATTTTGGACGCCGGCATTTCGTTAGGCCTCCTTCACTTTCCTCGGCGCGGGACCGTCGTAGCCGTGTTTCACTGGTTCGATCCGGCGCATCGGTTTCTCACGCGTTTGCTCCTCCGTGACATGCGCCACCAGCCCGGGCGTGCGCGCGATCATGAAGATGCCGTTGAAGACCGCCGGGTCCATTCCGAGATCGGCCAGGATCGCGCCGAGCGCGCCGTCGACGTTGATCGGGAGCGCTTTCTTCGCTTCGGCGAAAGATTTTTCGACCGCTCGTGCCGCCTGCATGTGCGGGCCATCGACGCCGGCCTCCCGCGCCAGTTCGAAGAGCCGCGCGGTCCGCGGATCTTTGGTGTGATAGCGATGACCGAAACCGGGCATGCGTTTGCCAGTTTCCTTCATCGTCGCAAGGGTGCGCGTCGCGGCTTCATCCATGGAAATGGATTCCTTCGCGGCAAGATCGGCGATCTTTTTTAACTGCCGCGCGCAATCTTCGATCGCGCCGCCGTGATG
>JBKJNW010000119.1:0-22624 GCA_046593335.1 Chthoniobacterales bacterium
TGTCCCGTTTTGTAATTCATTCGATCACGGGTGACAAAGGTTATTTGCGAAGCGCAGAGCTGCCAAACCGATTTCCCCACGAAAAATGCGGATACGCAGCGCCGCCTTTCCGAATCAGAAAAGATGACCGAGCGAAAAGCCGATAACATCCTGGTGATCGATGACGATCGGGCGAGCCGTCGAATGTTAACCCATGCCCTGAGCAGCGCCGGCTACTCCTGCCGGGAATCTGTCAGCGGGATGGAGGCGCTGGAAACATTCTCGATCGAAGTGCCTTCGCTTTTGCTTCTCGATTTCCACATGCCAGATATGAACGGCGCCGAGGTCCTTTCGCGCCTGCGCTCGCATCGCAACCCGGCGATCGCTCAGCTGCCGGTGATCATGTTGACCGGCGACGGCGGCGAAGAGAGCGAGGTGCTCTGCCTGGAAGCGGGCGCGAATGATTTTGTGACCAAGCCGATCAACCTCCCGGTACTACGGGCGCGAATCGACACGCAATTGCGCCTCCAGTCGCTGCGGAGGCAATTGCAGCAGCAAAACGACGAGCTGGAAGCATGGCGCGAAAATCTGGAACGCGACCTGGCCGCGGCGCGGTTGACCCAGCAATCGCTCATCCCGCAAAAATCGCCGGTTTGGCCGGGCTGGGAAATCGCGGCGGAATACCGGCCCGTCATCCAGGTCGGGGGCGATATCTATGGCTGGCTGCGGATGTCGGATCAGCGCACGCTTTTTTGGATTGCGGACGCGACCGGTCACGGGGCCGCGGCCGCCCTCCTGACGACGTTGGCGAAACTGCTTTTCCATCACGGCAGCGTGGAGCATGCCGAGCCGGCCAAAATCATGGAGGCGGTGAATGATGATTTTCGCAGCATCTTCGGCGCCCGCTCTTTCATGACGGCGATGTGCGTGGCGCTCGATCACGAAAGCGGCCGGGCCAGCGTGGTCGGGGCGGGACATCCGCCGCTCGTCGTAGTCCGTCGCGGAGGTGCGGCTGAGCTGGTGCAATCGAATGCGCCGCCGTTAGGCTTGCTCGAGCACTCGCGCTTTGCCGAGACGTCGCTCGAGCTTCGGCCGGGCGATGGATTTCTCCTCTATACCGACGGGCTCTATGGCGCTTCGAAAAACGAAACCGAACGCTGGACCCCGGCGCGTTTGCAGGCGTTGATCGCGGAAGATGAATCGAGCGCCGAGGGAATGTTGCGCAAGGTCATTGACCGCACCGCGCCTGATGCCGGGCAGGCTTTAGAGGACGATTTGGCGGCGATCGTCGTCCTGAGGATCTCGTAAAAAAGCGCGGAAAATTTTTTCATTCGGGAAAAAATTAGTATTGCTCTCGCAGTGCCCAACGATTAATCAGCCTTTATGCCCAAAACCACAGCCAAAAAAACACCCTCGAAACGCAAGCCTAACGCCGCTTTCATGAAGCCCGTACAGCCGGACGAAAAACTCTCCGCCGTTATCGGCTCGAAACCGCTGCCACGCTCGGAGATGACGAAGAAGCTCTGGGACTACATCAAGAAGAATGGCCTGCAGGACAAGAAGAAAAGGACGCAGATCAACGCCGATGAAAACCTGCGGCCAGTCTTCAACGGCAAAAGCCAAGTGAGCATGTTTGAGATGACCAAGCTCGTCTCCGGTCACCTCAAAGCGACCTGATCGCCTAACGACGCAGTCAGCCTCACGGCTGAAAATCGAGGCAACTTTTAGTCGCCCGCGGGCAGGAAATCTGTCCGCGGGCGTCTGTTTGTACTGGGATTATTGAAGGGGATGGAATAGCCGCTCCTTGCACCCGGGCGGCGGCTGGCCGACTGGTGGGAGGTGAAAAGATTGCCTCTCGGAGTGTTCGTCGTCCTCGCCTTCCTCTTGCTTTCACCGTCATCGCTCCGGGCGGAGGCGAACTGGACGACCGATTTCGCCCAAGCCCGGGCTCAGGCCAAGGCCGAGCACAAAATGCTGCTGCTCGACTTCACCGGGTCGGACTGGTGCGGCTGGTGCAAGGTGATGGAGAAGGAGATCTTCTCGCAGCCCGCCTTTGAAGATTACGCCCGGAAAAATCTCGTCCTGGTGCGGCTCGATTTCCCGCGCGCCAAACCAGTAAGCGCAGAAGTGCGCACGCAGAACCGGACGCTCGCGGAGCAGTTCGGCATCCGGGGATTTCCCACCATCGTCCTGCTGGACGGGGATGGCAAAGCACTGGCTCAGCTCGGCTATATTCCTGGCGGACCGGAGGCCTTCATCAGCGAGCTCAAACAGCTTCCGCGAAGCTGATTTGCCTAACGAAACCTTTTCCCTAACGAGAGAGTTGGCTACGAAACAGGGCTGGCCGCGATCGATTTTTGCAGGGCGTCGGCCAGTTCGCGCCGGGTAAAAGGCTTGGGCAGCGCGCCGCGGAAACCGTAGGAGAGGAATTCCGAGAGCGCGGCCTCATCCGCATAGCCGCTGCAAATAATGGCATTTACGTCCGGGTCGATCCGGCGCAGGCGCGCGATCGTTTCCACTCCGCCGAGGCCGCCCCGCACCGTGGCGTCGAGGATGACGGCGCGGAAATGCTCTCCTTTGCGGGCCGCCCGCTCATAGATGCGAACCGCTTCCGAACCATCCGGCACCGCCGTGACCTCGTAACCCATCGTGCCGAGGAGCTGCGCGGTCAGTTCCCGGATGGCGGATTCATCATCCATCACCAGGATGCGCTGATGATTGAACTGGGGCGAGCGGTCGTTAGGCCGAAGCGGATCGCTCACGACCTTGCCCCGGGCGGCCGGGAGGTAGAAGGCGAAAGTGGCGCCAGCGGGAGAATTATTTTCGAGATGGAGAAAGCCGCCGTGCTTGCGAATGATCGAGTAACTAATCGCGAGTCCGAGGCCGGAAGACGCTTCCTTGGTTGTAAAATAAGGATCGAAAATCTTCGCCGCCAGCTCCGGCGCGACGCCGGGGCCATGATCGGCCACCGCGATTTTGATGTAGCGCCCGCTTTCCAAGGGTAGTCCCGATCTTTCGCTGACCTGGATGTTTTCCGCGTTGAGATGAACGCTGCCGCCGGTCGGCATCGCCTCGCGCGCGTTGATGATGAGGGCGTTGAGCACCTGCTCGACCTGGGCGACGTCAATCTCGGCTTTGCCGAGGTGGTCTTCGATCTCGATCGTGGAGCGCAGGTTGGAGCCGTGGAGAGAGAATTCCGCCGCGTGCTGAATGAGCTCCGCGACCGAGGCGACTTTTTTCAGGGGCGCGCCGCCCTTGGAAAAAGTGAGGAGCTGGCTGGAAAGGCGAGCCGCATGCTGCGAGGCCTGGCCGGCCTTGGCGAGGAAGGAAAGGAGATTGCCGTTATTGTTAGGCGCTTCCAGCTGGGCGAGACCAATGTTGCCGGAGATGACGGTGAGAATGTTGTTCAGGTCATGAGCGATGCCGCCGGCGAGCGTGCCTAACGATTCCAGTTTGCTCGTGGTCAGGCGTTCATCGGCCATGCGCTTGCGCTCGGTGATGTCGCGGAAAAAGACTGAGATCCCACCTCCGCTCGGATAGGAATGGACTTCGAACCAGATTTTCCCCTCCGGGTCGAGGGCCTCGAACTCGATCGCGAGCTGGTCGCGCATGACGGCGCGGTAGTTTTCCTCGAAAATCGTCCCGCCGAGTTGGGGGAACCTGGTCCAGAGATTCTGCCCGAGAAGAGACTCGCGCCCGGCGTCTAGCATGACTTCCGCTTCGGCGTTGAGGTAGGTGAAATTCCAATCCGGGTCGACCGCGAAGAATCCGTCGCTGGTTTTTTCCAGGACATCGGTCATGCGCAGGGCGGATTCGTGGTGCGCAGCCCGGGCCTGATTCCGCTCCTCGAGCCCGATGATATGGCGCTCGGCGACGGAAAGGCGCACGCTCAAGCGCCGGGCGTCGAGCGGTTTGGTCAGATAATCGTTCGCGCCGGAGGCGAGCGCCTGTTCGAGATCTTCCAGATCGGCCCGTGCCGTCACGAGCAGGATGTACATTTCGTCGCCGTTAGGCCGGGCGCGCAGGTCGCGGCAGAGCTCGACTCCGCTTTTGCCCGGCAGCATCCAGTCGAGGATGAGAAATGGGAACCTTGCCCCCTTGGCTAGCTCGGCTTCGGCTTCCTCGGCACTGGCGCAGGCAACGACTTCGTGTCCACGCTGCTCGATGAGTCGCCGCAGATTGCGGCGGCTGTCGGCGTGATCTTCAATCAGCAAGATTCTCATGAAATAAGGAAAAACACCTCCCCCATAGACCGTCATGAGGGCTCGGCGTTACATGAAAGTTGGGAGAATTTGTCGGCTCCATGCCTTTACAGAGCAAAAAAACTGCCAAAGACCCTCTTTATTATCATCGCTCTTTGGCTTCGTGCGGGCGCCGATTTGCGGAGGTAAAATCCCGTTGGCAAGAGCCCGATTTGCTCGTTTGCCCGATACAGCGCACTCTTGGCCTGTGAAATTGCCGCTCCACGCTCCGCGCCGCCGTCTTTTTCTGGCGGGCGCCCTGTCTCTTTTGCTGACGGGATGCCTCGCGGCGCAAAACAGCGCCGATCGGCCCACCGCGACGCCCGTTTCCTCACCGATAGCGACACCTGTACCGAATGCGACGGCGGCCGAGCCTGCCATCAGCTACAGCGCGGTGCACGTGCAGGGGCCTGACATCGCCATGACTTTCGATGATGGCCCGAGTGAAAAGCTGACCCCGGAGTTACTCGATCTTCTGGCGAAACATCACCTTCACGCCACCTTTTTTGTCATCGGCAAAAACGTGGTCGAGCATCCCGAAATCCTGCAACGGGCTGCGCGCGAGGGTCACGAAATTGGCAACCACAGCTGGTCGCATCCTGCCTTCGGCAAAATGAGTGACGAAAGAGTGCGGTCGGAGCTGCAAAAAACCGACGACGCCATCCGCGCGACGATCGGGAAGCGGCCGACCCTGATGCGGCCGCCCTATGGCTCGATCACGGCCCGGCAGAAGAAGTGGATCAATGCGGAGTTCGGTTACAAAATCATCCTCTGGGACGTGGATCCGCTCGATTGGAAACGACCCGGGCCCAGTGTAGTCACCAGCCGGATCGTGAAGGGAACCCGTGCCGGTTCCATTGTCCTTTCGCACGACATTCATCCCGGGACGATCAAGGCGATGCCGGATACGTTCGACCAGCTCGAGGCCAAGGGATTTAAGTTTGTCACGGTGTCGGAATTGATCGCGATGGGAAAACCCCGGGCGCCTGTGGAGGTGGGATCGGAGGGACCGACGCCGCTTTCGTCGCCTGGCGTCAGTCCGGTTGTGATGCCTTCGGTCACGCCGTCGCCGCCCGGCCGGCCGCAGCCCTAACGAGCGGAATGGTCGCCGACCTTTATCTGCAGCTGCGCAGCCGGACGGAGGCGGCCCTGACCGCGCTGCTCAAGCTGGCGGCAGAAATGCAGCGCGAGCCGGCCATGCTCGACACCTTGCAGAACTTGCTCAAAGACGTGCGCGAGCCACTGCTTTTCGTCGTCGTCGGCGAGGTGAAGGCGGGCAAATCCAGTCTCCTGAACGCGCTTTTCGGCCAGGAATTTTGCAAGGTCGATGTTCTCCCTGCGACTGACCGGGTTTACATTTTCAAGCACGGGCCGCGCGAGCAAACGGTCGATGTTTCTCCTCAGGTGACCGAGCGCTATCAACCGATCGCGTTCCTGAAGGATTTCAACATTGTCGATACCCCGGGCACCAACACGATGGTGGCCGAGCACCAGACGATCACGGAAAACTTCATCCCGCGCGCCGACCTCGTGCTCTTTGTCTTTTCGGTCGTGAATCCCTGGGGCGCTTCTGCCTGGGAACTGCTCCGGTTTGTGAATCAAAAGTGGCTTAAGAACGTCGTTTTCGTTTTGCAGCAGGCCGACCTGCGCGACCCGAGCGAGGTCAAGGTGATCGAGCAGCATCTGCGCGAAACGGCCAACCAGAAGCTGGGCTTCGCCCCTCCCATTTTCGCAGTCTCGGCGCGGAAGGCATTTCTCTCCCGCACCACCGGAGTCGACAAGGAACGGCTCTGGCAGGAGAGCGACTTCGCTGCGCTGGAAAAGCACATCAACCTGATGGTCGACCAATCCCGCCATGGATTGCCGAAATTGAAATCGAGCTGCCAGACTGCCACCGTCATTCTTTCCGACAGCTCGACGCGGGTGCGGAACATCCTCGAGACGATCGTGCGCGATGAAGAACAGCTCACCCGCCTCGAGAGCATCCTCGCGTCGCGCAAAGAACAAACTCTGCGCCAGGTCGGCGGATTTCTGCGCGGGATCGAGCAGGCCTGCCGGCGCTGCGAGGATGAAGGCCAGGCTTTGCTGGAGCGAAATCTTTCCTTCTGGCGCACTTGGCGGCTGGTTTTTGGCAAGTCGGAGTGGCAGGAGAAATTCCAGTCCGATCTCGAGGCGAAGATGCGGGACCTGATTCAACCCCAGATCGAGAACGCGCTCCAGCTTCTCGAGACCGACCTGCGCAGCCTGTGGCCGCAGCTTCAGGACACGATGGAGAACCAGTTCAAAGGCGATTCGCGCATGCAGCTGAATCAAACCATCCCCAACTTCGCCCGGCAACGGCGCGAGCTGCTGCAGTCGATCGAGCTCACCCTCGTGGAACGAATCGCCGGCCGCGGGATGGAAGCGCAGCTGGAGCGAATGTTTCGCGAGACTGCGACCTGGATGCGAGTCCCGGCGGGAGTGGCGGCTGCGGGCGGCATCGTCACCATCATCGCGGCCATGAGCAGCGCGGCGGTGGCGGATGTGACCGGGATCGTGGCCGCGTCCGCCTTGGTCGCGGGCACGTTGGTGGCCTTCGGCCGGCGCCGGAAAATCCTGGGAGAGTATCACCGGCAGATGGAACTGAAACGCGAAGAACTAGTGGCCGCGATCGACCAGCAACTACAGCACGCGATCGATCTGTTTTACGCCGAGATCGGGGGAGTTTTCCAGCCGCTCCGAGCCTTTTGCGCGGCGGAACGGAAACGCTACGACCCGCTCCTCAGTCGAGTGCGCGAGATCGAGAAAACTTTTGCCGAGCTAACGACCGAGCTGGCCAGGAACAAATAGCGGAGCGCTATTTCTTGGCCTTCGTCTTGGTCGAATACTGCTCGGCCAGGCGCTGCTCGGTCTGGCGGCGAGCGATCACGAAATTATTGTTGTCGCCGTAATTCCGCCACGGCCCAGGCGGGACATCGCGCACTTCGACAAATTGCCAATCCGTTAACGAAGTCGGCCCGAGGCCAAGGTAATCGCGCACCGCAGGCGAAACATCGAGCCCGGCGCCTCGGTTCAGGTTTGGTTTCGGCCTCTCGTTGCGGAAAACATATTGGTAGTGATCGGTCCGGAAGGGACCGCAATCTTCCCACTGCGCGTAGCAGACGCGATTGCCGCGCCGGACCGCGACCCAACGATCCTTGCAGACGGAGTGTCCCTGCTTCACAAACGCCTGCCGAAACCAGGGCACAACCATCGGCGCTTCCGGTTTGAACTGGCCGTGCGAGACGTCGTTGTAGGGCAGGGCGATGTAAAACGGGTTCTGCCGCGGGACGAAATTGATCGGGATGTAATCGTGCCGCCGCGACGGCTCGGGGTTGTCGTAGCCGCCGTAGTTGCGGGTCCAATCCGAATCCCAGGAGCTCTTGTGATTCGGGACCGGATTATTCGCCGTCGGCATTTCCCCGATCCAGAAAATGGTCGTGACAATGTCCGTTTTCCACGGGTAACGAGAGGAGGAGAAGCGGGACGTGGTCGGGACAAAAACCTGCGGCTCCACCTTGAGCAGGGCCTGGGCCCGGAGCTTCATCGCATATTTCGCGAAATCGGCGCTGCTCTCGTAGGGCGATTGCGCACCGGCGAAGCCAGCAGCGCCGGTCAGGAAGCCGGCTGCGAGCAGGGTGCGAAATATGATCTTTTTCACCAGCATTCGTGCCTTGGTTCTAGCCAGATCGGCCGGACAGGCAAGCCTCTTTCCTCATCCTTGGTTAGCACGATCCATTCCCGGGACCCCTCAGCTACGGCTTAGAAGCGTGTCGCGGCGGAAGGATTCGTCACCCAGTTCAGGATAATTCATGGTGAAATGCAATCCGCGACTCTCCTTCCGGCTGAGCGCGGAATCGACGATTAAGGCTGCTACCGTGGCCAGGTTCCGCAGTTCGAGGAGATCGACGGTGATCCGGAAATTCCAGTAAAACTCCTGGATCTCGCGCTGCAGGTTGCGCAGGCGCGCGCTTGCGCGCTGGAGCCGTTTATCCGTCCGCACAATCCCGACGTAATCCCACATCAGGCGCCGGATTTCGTCCCAGTTGTGATAAATCACGACCAGCTCGTCGACGTCCTGCACGTCGCCTGATTTCCATTCCGGGAGGGAAACCGACCCTGCCGGATGCGCCGGTGGCCGGCTGCCGATGATCGTTTCCGCCGCGCGATGGGCGAGGACCAGCCCTTCGAGGAGCGAATTACTCGCCAGGCGATTCGCCCCATGCAGACCAGTGCAGGCCACTTCACCGATGGCGTAAAGCCCGGGGAGGCTGGTCGCGCCGTCGATGTTCGTCTTGATCCCGCCGCACTGGTAATGCGCCGCCGGCACGACCGGGATCGGCTCTTTCGCCATGTCGATCCCGTTCTGGAGGCAAGTCTCGTAAATGTGGGGAAATCTTTCTTGCAAGAATTCCCGTGGCTGCTGCGTGATGTCGAGGTAAACGCACTGCGCGCCGGAGCGCTTCATCTCGGCGTCGATCGCCCGGGCCACGATATCGCGCGGCGCAAGCGATCCGCGCGGATCGACCTGAGCGGTGAAATCTTCACCTTTGGCATTGCGCAGTATGCCGCCTTCGCCCCGGACCGCTTCGGAGATGAGAAACGAGGTCGCCTGGGGATGGAAAAGGCAGGTCGGATGGAACTGGATGAATTCCATGTTCGCGACGGTCGCGCCGGCGCGCCAGGCCATGGCCACGCCGTCCCCCGTCGCGATCGCGGGGTTGGTGGTGTAGAGATAAACCTTCCCGCAACCTCCGGTCGCGAGGACGAGCCGGTCGGTCCGGATCGTTTCAACTTCGCCGGAAACCTCGTCCAGCACGTAAACGCCGAGGCAATGATCTTCGGTCGCGAAACCGAGCTTGGCCGCGGTGATCAGATCCACCGCCATATGGTGCTCGAGCAGTTCAATGTTAGGCGTCGTCTGCACCGCCCGGAGCAGCGTCTGCTCAATCTCAAGCCCGGTCATGTCATGCACATGCAGGACGCGCCGCTTGGAATGCCCGCCTTCGCGCCCGAGATCGAGCTCGCGGTGACCGAAGACGTCGCGCTCGTCGAAGTGCAGGCCGAGTTCCATCAGCTCCTGCACCCGGGCGGGCCCTTCTTTCACCACTGTCTCAACGGCCAGCGGATCGCACAGCCCCGCCCCGGCCTCAATCGTGTCGCGGATGTGGAGGTCGAAAGAATCTTCCCCGCTGGTCACGCAAGCCACGCCGCCCTGTGCCCAGGCCGTATTCGAGTCGACGCCCTTGCGTTTCGTGATGATCGCGACCCGCCCGTGCTTCGCGACCTTGAGCGCAAAAGTGAGCCCGGCGATCCCGCTCCCGATGACGACGAAATCGAATTCCTTCATCGGAGCAGAATGTTATCGATCAGGCGGGTCTGGCCGAAATAAACCGCCACCGCCAGGAGCGAGCCCGGCTCGATCGTTAGGCGCGGTTGCATGTCATCCGCCCCCACGATCTCGACGTAGTCGACCCGGGCGAGCGGCGCGGATTCGATTTTTTCCCGGACCGCCCCGACGAGGGCGCGGCCGCTGTTTTCTTCCGATTGCGCCGCCTCGAGCAGGGCCCGGCGAATGATCGGCGCCTGGGCGCGCTCTTCCGCGCTGAGGAGCTGGTTACGCGAGCTAAGCGCGAGCCCGTCCGCTTCCCGCACCGTCGGGCCGGCGATGATCTCGACTGCGAAATTGAGGTCGCGCACCATCCGGCGAATCACCGCCAGCTGTTGGAAATCCTTTTCTCCAAAAACTGCCGCGTCCGGCGAGAAGAGATGAAACAGTTTCGTTACCACGGTGCAGACCCCGCGGAAATGCCCTGGCCGCGAGGCCCCGCAGAGACGTTCCGACAGGGTCGTTTCTTCGACAAAGGTGGAGCGATCTTCAAAATACATTTCGTTAGGCGCGGGCCGGAAAAGGAGATCGACATCTTCCGCGCGGCAGAGTTCCTCATCGGCCGATTCCGGCCGTGGATAACGGGAAAGATCCGAGTCCGGTTCGAACTGAATCGGGTTCACAAAAATGCTCACCGCAACTTCGCCTTTCGCGCCCGCGCTTTTCCGCGCCAGGCGAATCAGGGATAAATGCCCTGCGTGCAAAGCGCCCATCGTCGGCACGAGGACGCGGCGGGTTCCCGCAGGGCGAGCCTGGGCGCGCAGATCGGTGACGGTGGAAATGATTTTCATCTTGGGTCGCGGGTGGACGCCGCACGCTCCAGCCAAATCGCCTGCCGGGCAAAACGAAAGCGCCGATGGCCGAAGCTTTCCCAACCCGCGGCCCGTGCCAGCCGAGCAAGTTCGGCGAATGAAAAAGCGCGCTCGACCGAGACGCGGGCGTCGTTTCTGGTCATCGCTTCGCGAAAAATAATCGTCGTTAGCAGATCGACTCCGACCTTGGCGAACCAGCCGCGGCAGAGATCAGCCACCAGAACATTTCCCCGGCTCAGGGCGCGGCAGCGACGCAACAACGAAACGGCGTCGTCCTCGCCAAAGTGATGCAGCGCGAGCGAGAAGAGCACAACGTCATAGCTCTGCTCTTCGCCAAAATGATGGATGTCCGCACAATGGTAACGAATCTCCGGAAACTCGCCGCTGAGCTGGCGCGCGATGGTGACGGTCGACGCCTGGAAATCAACGGCATCGATCTGCACCTCCGCGCCGATTCGGCGGGCAAATTTAGCGATGAGGCGCGGAATGTCACCGGAGCCGGTGGCGAGGTCGAGAACGCGCAACCGATCGCCCGGCCGAATCCAGCGCCGCAGAAAATGGTGGATAAGTCGGTAGCTGCCGAAGTAGCGATTGAGAGCGCGCAGATTGCGCAGGTCAGATAAGAGCTTGGCCGAGACCGGCTGGGGCCGATCCATCCACTCCGGATCCGCCGGGTCGAACTGTCGTCTCAATGTGGGAGGGGCCTTTGCGCCCCGATCAGGACAGACGTCGCAATTGATCGGGGCGCAAAGGCCCCTCCCACATTGGAAGTCATGCGAGAAACCTGGCCCACGATTCGGGCAATTCTGCCGTTTCGACTTCGCTCGCGATCCGTCCTTCAAACTCCGCCTGGAAGGAGGTGCTCGTCCCGTAGACCATGATCAAATCATCCGAACCCTCGACCCGGATGGCGTGCGCCACTCCCGCCGGGATGACCACGCCGGCATTGTTAGGCCCGCGGTGTTCGTCGCCGTCGATGAAGAACCGCATTGTCCGCACCGGCAACCCGACGCGTGCTTCGCGCAGGATCATCTCGGCCCGGCCCTGGACGAAAAACATCACGTCCCATTGTTCCTCGGTGTAGGGGCGGAGGGAAAAACTCGCCGGCTCCTTGAGGAAGAGACGCTCGAACCATTCGTTAGGCGAGGTCCCGACCGGGATGCTCGGCGGATGGATATGAAAGCCCTTTGCGGTCTGGGCAAACATGCGGGCGGCGGCCCATTGCTGCGGCCAGAGGCCGATCTTCGCGAGCGGCCCTTCGTCGCGCCGGACGAATTCGCCAAACGATCCGCGATGACGCTGCGGATGAATGGTGCGGGCAAAAATTTCCACGCCCGGAATCCAGGCCTGCGCCATTTCCGCTTCCGCGCGGTCGGCCCGGGCCAGATGGCCAATCTCGATCCCGGTCTCGGCAATGCGCCGGGCGAGGGAAGGCGCGCTGTAATCGCGCTCGACGAGGGCGGCGCGCACCCCGGGGTCGAGCGCCTGCCAGCGGTCGTTCGTGTTTTTCTTCATCTCTATTTGCCTAACGAAAAATCGGCGCGCTCCCGGGAAAGGTTTGGGTTGTAATAAGGATCGCGTTCCAAGTATTCCGGCCAGCGCTCCCGCATCACTTCGGTCTCGAGCGCTTCCACGCTTCGCCGCCGCGAGGCCGACTCGTGGTGATACAGCTTGGCGAAGGGCGTGTAAACGATGAGATAACCGGCCCGCCGCATTTTCAGGCAGAGGTCGACGTCGTTAAACGTGACTGGGAGCCGCTCTTCATCGAAGCCGCCGACTTCTTCGAAGACTTCGCGCCGGGTCAGGAGACAGGCGCCGGTGACGGAGCTGTAATTGCGCGTGACCTGGAGCTGGCGCGAAACCCCGGGGGCATCGGCCGGGAAATGGCGAAAGGCGTGTTCCGCAATCCCGCCCACGCCAAGGACGACTCCGGCATGCTGCACGGTGTCGTTAGGATAAAGCAGCCGCGCCCCGACCGCGCCGACTTCCTTTCGCTGGACATGCTCGGCCATGACCGTAAGCCACTCGCTTTCGATCACCTCGACGTCGTTATTCAGGAAAAGCAGCCAGGGCGCGTTGGTCTGCTCGACCGCGAGGTTGTTCAGGGCGGAGAAATTAAAAGGCCCGTGGAAGGGCAAAAGACGGTGCTCGAAGTTGCTGAAATACTCCTTCGCCTCGTCCGACTTACTTTCATTATCGACCACGATGATTTCGTAGTTCGGGTAGCTCGTCTTCGAGGTGATGCTGGCGATGCAGCGCGAAAGGAGATCGATCCGGTCGCGGGTCGCGATGATGATCGAGATCCGGCGCGTCTCGCGCAGCTCGCGTTTCACCCAGTAGGCGTGGGTCTGCCAGTCGACCGTGACGTGGCCGCGCTCGCCCCGGCGCTGCAGATGATTTTCGACCGCGCGACGGCCGGCCTCGAGGGCCTGCGGTTTGCGCCGGATGTTGTCCGAGGTCGAGGTCTCGCTTCGGCGCCAGTGATAAAGAATGCGCGGCAGATGATGGATGCGAGTGGTGAGCTCGCTCACGCGGAGAAAGAGATCGTAATCCTGGGCGCCATCAAACTCCGGGCGAAAGCGACCAGCTTTCTCCACGATCTCGCGCCGGACCGTCGTGAAATGGCAAAGGTAATTGTAGGAGAGCAGGAAATCCGGCGACCAATCGGGCTTAAATTGCGGCGCGGCCAGACCTTCCTCGGTGATCTTGTCTTCATCGGAAAAGACGAGGTCGGTCTCGGGATGGCTCTGCAAATAATTCACCACCTCGAAGAGCGCGTCCGGCTCGAGGACATCATCGTGATCGAGGAGTCCGATCCATTCGCCCCGGGCCCGCGCCAGGCCGGCATTCGACGCCTCCGAAATGCCGCCGGTGCTTTCCCGCCTAACGACCACAATCCGCGGGTCGCGTTCTTCTACGATGGCGAGGAGCTCGACCGTTTCGGCCAGGGTCGAGCCATCGTCGATTAGGATGAGCTCCCAATTTTCGTAGGCCTGGCGGGTGACGGATTCGACCGCCTCGGCCAGCCAGGCGGCGGGCGTGTTAAAGACCGGGGTGATGATGCTGAGGAGGGGGCGGTAGTTAAAGGTGCGCGTCTGGTCGCGGGCCGCCGCCAGCTCTTTCTCCGACGGGCGCCTTTTCTCGAGCCAGTCCTGATATTCGTTAGGCGAAATTGCGGACGGCTTGGCCTTGGCGGGACGGCCAAAACGTTTACGCACTTCGCGGACCAGTTTTTGCGGCAAGCGGTAGGGGGCGAGCAGGACTTGCCCGACCTTGCGTTCGGGTGATTTGCGCAGCGCCTGCTTTTCCGCCTTGAGCTGTTTTAGATCGCGCTGCGCTTTTTTGAGCTTAAGGACCTTTTCCTCCAGCCGGGCGATGTGGCGGTCGGCCGCTTCCAGCTCCGACATACGGGTGCGCAAGGTGCGGTGCAGTCCGCGCATCTGCGCGTTGACCCGGGCAAAACCGGTCTCGACCGCCGGGAGCACGGCACTAATCGCATCGGCGGATTTATTTCGGCTCAGCCAAACGGCGCCGGCCTCTATTTCCACCACCTCGCAGTCATAGATCGGATAAAAGCCGAGGTCGGCCAGACGGAGGACGAGGCCCGGCCGTCGCTTCGAAACGTCCGCGCCCGCTCCCGGAATGAGAATGAGATTATCGACCAGCGGGACGAGCCGTTCCAGGAGCGGTCCATCACTGGCGGCTTCGATTTCGGGTGGAAAAAACCAGATCGCGAGATCATAGGCCGGGCCGCTGCCATTTTGCGGCAGCGCAGCGAGCTCGGCGATCCCGGCGCAGACGGTGCTTTCGATTTCATCCTTCCGGCGCACGTCGGCGAACTGCCCCGCCTCGCTCCCAACGAGGAGGAGCCTCTCCGGCGTGAACTTGCGCGCCACGAGGCGCGCGAAATCGGAGCGTACGGTTTGGAAGAAACGCGGCTGCACGAGGACACATTATAATGATTGCAGCGGCACGCAGGCAAAATTACGGTGCACCCGTACTCGTTCCCGGGCCTTGCCAGCCGCTCTGCATGGTCGATTTCTGCGTTTACTTTCTATACCGCGCCGCCCTCGCCCTCATTACCGCGCTCCCGCTGCGGTTTGTTTTCGCGCTCGGGCAGACGCTGGGGTTTGGCGCCTGGATTCTTTTGCCGTCTTATCGGGATTTGGCGCGGCGGAACGTCGAGATTGCCTTCGGCGCGGAGAAATCCGAAACGGAGAAACGGCGAATTGTGCGCCGCCACTTCCAGCAGCTCGGAGCCAACCTCTTGAGCGGGATGAAACTCAACGCCATGCCGCTAGACGAGGTGGCCGCGCTCGTCGCAACGGAAGGGGCGGAGGAGGTGCACCGCGAGCTGCGGGCCGGCCGGCCGGTCGTGATCGTGCTCAGTCATCTCGGGAATTGGGAACTGTTTGCCCAGATCGTGCCGCACCATTTTGCCTACAAGCGGCTGGGCACGGTCTATCAAAAGCTCGGCAACCGTCATCTCGACCAATTCGTCAGGCAGCAGCGCGCCCGCTTTGGGGTCGAGCTCTTCGATCGGAGCGAAGGCTTCCAGGAAGCGATCCGGCTCCTGCGCGCTGGCGGAATGATTGGCATCCTGAGCGATCAGCACGCCGGGGACCACGGCCTCTGGACGCCTTTCTTCAGCCGCCTCGCTTCGACTTCGCCCCTGCCCGCACTTCTCTGCAAACGAACCGGCGCAACCCTGATCGTCGCCTCACTCTTCACCGACGGCCCAGGGAAATGGCGCCTGACTTTTAGCCTGCCCTTCGATTCGCCTAACGACAGTGTCCCGGCTCTGACCGCGCAGACCAATGCGGCCATCGCGGAACAAATCCGACGGGCGCCGGAAGACTGGTTTTGGGTCCACAACCGCTGGAAGACACCGCAGCCGAACTGGCTCCTGCAAAAATACAAGCGTGGACTCTTCGTTCCTCAATCCGGGAAGGAACTGCAACCCTTCCGCATTCTCATCCGCGGCAGCAATTGGCTGGGCGACAGCGTCATCAGCATGCCGGCCGTGCGCGCGATCAAGCGCGGGCGACCGGATGCCCATGTCACCGTCCTGGCGCCGGCTAAGGTCGCAGCCATTTGGCGGCTGCTGCCGGAGGTCGACGAAGTCTTGTCGTTAGGCAAAAAATCGCTCTGGCAGGCGCGCGGGCTGATCCGGAGCAGGCCGCCTTTTGATGTCGGGATCGTTTTTCCAAATTCCTTCCGCGCCGCCTCTGAGCTCTGGCTTGCGGGAGTGCCACGCCGGGTGGGTTATGCCGGCCATCGCCGGCGCTGGTTGCTCAATCAGATCGTCAGACGACGGGAACGGATAGGTCCGCCGCCGCATCAGGTGGAAGACTATCTCGATATTGCCCGTTCGTTAGGGGTGGAGGCAGAAGCGGGTGAGATCGCCGTGCCGAACACGAGATCGAATGGAGCGGCGAAGATGATCGGCCTTTGCCCGGGGGCGGAATACGGCCCGGCGAAGCGCTGGCTCCCGGAACGCTTTGCCGCGGTGGCAGCGGCGACCGGTGGCGAGTGGGTTCTTTTTGGAACGGAGAAGGATGCCGCAGTCGGGGCCGAAATCGCCCGCGCGCTCGGCAATCAATGCCGCAACCTGATCGGTCAGACCACCCTGGAACAATTGATCGAGGAACTGCGAAAGTGCCGGCTGTTATTGACGAACGACACCGGCACGATGCACCTGGCCACGCTCCTCGGAGTCCCGGTGGTGGCGGTTTTCGGCTCGACCGAGCCGAGCCTGACCGGCCCGCTGGGTCAGGGTCATGGCGTCGTTAGGCACCAGGTCGAATGCAGCCCCTGCTTTTTACGCGAATGCCCGCTCGACTTTCGCTGCATGAAAGCAGTCGGGGTGGAGGAAGTCGCGGCCCACGTGACGGCGGCATTGCGCGATTCCCCGCTCGGCGGAGATAGCGGGCGCTAGACTTTCATCACCTCGGCGTCCTTGCGCTCGAGGTGGTCATCGATCGATTTCACGAAGCGGTCGGTCAATTTCTGAATCTCCGACTCGGTGTCGCGGAGCTGGTCTTCTGTAACCTCGCCGGCTTTCTCCAGTTTCTTCGCGTCGTCCATCGCCGCCCGTCGATTGGCCCGCACCCGGACGCGCGCTTCCTCGGCCATCTGCTTGAGTGACTTCACCAGATCTCTGCGTCGCTCTTCCGAGAGCTCGGGAATGGGCAGGCGAATGAGCTTGCCGTCGACCAGCGGGGTGATCCCGATCTTGGATTCCTTCAACGCCTTCTCGATGTCGCGCACGGTCGAGGCATCGAACGGCTGCACCACGAGCAAACGCGGCTCGGGCGTGGTGATGAGCGCGAGCTGCTTCAGTTTCATGGCCGAACCGTAGGCCGTGACGTCGACGTTCTCGACCAGAGCGGGGGAGGCTTTTCCCGTCCGCACACTGGCGAATTCGTGGATCATGTAGTCCACACTTTTTTCCATCGCCATCTCGGCTTCGAGGGTAATTTCGTCGGCGCTCATAAGGTGCTGAATGAAAGCTGCGGCGGCGTGAATCGCAATCGCTAATCGATCACGAGGGTGCCGATTTTTTTACCAAGGACGGCATCGCGCACATTCGTCGGCTGATGCATGTCGAAAACCAGGATGGGGACTTTGTTGTCCATGCAGAGGCTGAAAGCGGTCGAATCCATGACCTGCAATCTTTTCGTTAGGGCCTCGTTGAAGGTAATCGTTTCGTAGCGTTTGGCGTCGGGATGCAGCTTCGGATCCTTGTCGTAGATGCCGTCGACCTTGGTCGCCTTGAGGATGATGTCGGCCCCGATCTCGCTTGCGCGCAAGGCGGCCGTGGTGTCGGTGGAGAAATAGGGATTGCCAGTGCCGGCGACGAAGATGACGACGCGGTTTTGTTCGAGATGACGCACAGCGCGGCGGAGAATGAATGGCTCGGCCACGTTTTGCATTTCAATCGCGGTCTGGACGCGGATTGGGACGCCGCTTTGCTCGAGCTCACTTTGCAAGGCGAGGCCGTTGATGACGGTCGCAAGCATGCCCATGTAATCCGCCGTCGTCCGATCCATCCCGCGGTGGCTGGCGGCGAGACCGCGCCAGATGTTGCCGCCGCCGACCACGATCGAGATCTGGACCCCAAGGTCGTAAACCTCTTTTACCTGGCGCGCGATTTCTTTCACGATGTGGGGCGAGATCGTGTCGCGGGCGCCGGTTTCGCGCAACGCTTCACCGCTTAATTTGAGAACGATGCGTTTGTAAGCCGGCTTTGCACTTTCCATTCCGGCGGGATGATCGATCAGAAATGCAGTCTTGGGGAGGAAAAACCTCGGAAAAAGTCAGACGCACTCATCCGGCGCTTGCCTTCCAGCTGCACTTCCTCGAGGCGAAGTGCGCCGCGACCGGTCGCGACGAGGACCTCGGCGTCGTTAGGCTGAGAAAGGGTGCCGGGCGAACCGAGTTCCTGGGGCCAGAGCGAGGCGCGAAAGATTTTCAGGTGGCGTATTTTTCCGGTGCCATCGCTCAGCTCGGTAAAAGCGCCGGGCCAGGGATCGAAAGCGCGGACTTTACGCTCGATCGCTTCCGCCGGCTCTGCCCAGTCGATCTTGCCATCTTCGCGGGTCAATTTCGGCGCGCAGGTCGCGTCGGCGGGCGATTGTGGAAGGCGGGGCGCATTTCCGTTAACCAGAAGCTTTAGCGCAGAGCGCAAAGCCTCGGGCGCCAGTTCGGCCAGGCGATCGTGCAGGGAGCCGCCGGTTTCGTTAGGCGCAAGCGGGAGCGTTTCCTTGAGAAGCATGTCGCCGGTGTCGAGACCTTCATCCATGTAGATGACGGTGATCCCCGTCTCCGTGTCGCCCGCTGCAATCGCGGCCTGGATCGGCGCCGCTCCGCGATGCCGCGGCAGGAGCGAGGCGTGGAGATTCAAACATGCGACCCGCGGAATCTCGAGCACGCTCTTGGGAAGGATCTGGCCGTAGGCCATGACGACGACGATGTCTGGCGCGAGCGCACGCAGCTGCGCGACCGCATCGTCATGCCGGAGGCGGGCGGGCTGAAAGATGGGAACGCCAGTGTCGGCAAGCTCGGTCTTGATCGGCGGCGCAGTCAGGCGTTGTTCGCGCCCCACCGGTTTGTCGGGTTGCGTGACGGCGCCGACAAGCTTGTGCTCAGACGAAGTGAGAAGGGTGCGCAGGCTCGGCACGCCGATCTCACCCGTGCCGATGAAAACAATGCGCATGCCGCCTTATGGCATGAAACCACGAGGCGCGAGTGTCCGCCGGGGACGTCGTGGGGCCGCCGCCTGCGCCATGTTTTTGTCGCCGGCCGTTACCTCACGCTGCCCGACGGACGAGCCGCAATCGGTGCAGAGATAATCGTAAAGTTCGCGGTCCGGCAGGATGAGAAGGAGTCGTTCCCGCACCGGCTTGGCCGCCTTGCATTTCTCGCAGTAAAGACTGGAGGCGGTGAAATTTTCAAACTGTTGTTGGCTCATGATCACCGTTGGCCACGGTCTCCAGGATTTTGAGCAGCACCTTTGCCGGCGGCTGGATCGCGTCGACCATTTGCACTCGGTCCTGGTAATACTCCAAGACGGGCTTGGACTCGTTCTCGTAGGTTTCGAGACGACGCTTAATCACTTCCTCGTTAGCGTCGTCCAAGCGGTTGTCCTTGAGCGCGCGTTTTTTGAGACGGACGAAAAGCTGGTCGCGATCGGGACAGGAAAGATGGAATACCTTCTTCACATCGATCACCTGATCCATGATCTTGGCCTGGCCGACATTGCGCGGAATTCCGTCGAGGACGAGAACGTCGATATCGGGCTTGAATTCGTGTCCGTCGACCGCGGCGTCGATGCGCGCCTGCCAGAGTTGAACGGTAATTTCATCCGGCACCAGCTCGCCTTTGCTGGAGTATTCGAGGAAGGCGCGGCCGACCTTGGTGCGGGTATCGAGGGTGCGAAAGACATCACCGCAGGCGCAATGAAAGAAGCGCGGGATGGAGCCGAGGGAGCGACCTTGGGTGCCTTTGCCGCTGCCGGGAGCGCCGAAGAGAAGATAGGTAATATATTTCATTGCGGATACGATTCTTTATACCCGATCGCGGCGGGCGGCACAAACGCGCAAAGCGCGGAGCTAACGGCGTTCCGGGGAGAGTTGGCCTAACGACTAATGACCGGCGAGAGGCCGGAAATCAGTTGGCCGAGGCGGTCTCGGCCGGCACCACATTGACGCGACGGCCGGCGCGATCGAAACGCACTTGGCCGTCAACCAGGGCAAAGATGGTGTAGTCGCGACCGAGGCCGACATTTTTCCCCGGCAAAAACTTCGTCCCGCGCTGGCGGATGATGATGTTGCCGGCAACCACGCTTTCGCTGCCAAATTTTTTCACGCCGAGCCGTTTGCTGACGCTGTCGCGGCCGTTCTTGACGCTGCCTTGTCCCTTTTTATGAGCCATTGGAAAATTAGATGCTAAGTCTGACTACTCGGTTTCTTCTTTGCTGGCCGCGGCCTTCTTCGATTTCGAGCCGAGAGTGATGCCGGTGATCTTTATCCGGGTCAGTTTGCGGCGATGGCCAACGGTGCGGTGATAGCCTTTACGACGGCGATATTTGAAGGCGATAACCTTCTTGTCTTTGCGTTGCTCGACCACCTCGCCGGACACGCTTGCACCGGCGACCGAAGGGCTGCCGTGGGTGAGTTTGTCGCCGTCGGCGTGCATTAACACGTCGTCGAAAGTCATTTTGTGGCCGGCATCGCCTTCCAGCAGGTCCACGTCGATCGTGTCACCTTCTGCGACGCGATATTGCCGCCCGCCTGTTTTGATAATTGCGTAAGCCATAGCCTTGGGAAAAGTCGGTGAAAGTCCCACAGAACCGTGGTTTTGACAAGCGGAAATCCGGGCGGTGAGAGTAAAAGCGAAAGAGAAGGGCGGGCACACCCTTTCTGGCGGGGAGAGCAATCGGGCAAGCGGGGATTCCGTTGGCCAAGTCATCCTACGTTTTCGGGTGCTCGATTTCCTTCCGCTCGACCCGGACGGCGTGGGTATCGGGCTCGATATGCCCGCCGAAATAGTCCGCGTAAACCTGGGTGAACTCGGCGCCGAAGAGCAGAATCTGCGAGGAATAATAAACCCAAAGCAGGAGCGTGATGAGCGAGCTGGCCGCGCCATATGCCGAGGCTGCCGACCCGCTCCCGAGATATAAGCCGAGGGCCCATTTTCCGAGAGCAAAGAGAAGCGCGGTGAGAAAGGCGCCGATCCAGACATCGCGCCAGCGCACTTTCGCGTCGGGCAGGATTTTGAAAATGACCGCCAGGACCAGAACCACGATGGCGAGATCAAAGAGGAGGTAGACGGCAACCGCGATCATGATCCCCCCTGGGAGCGCTGCCTGCACATAGTGGCTGAAACCCTTAAGCAAGCTCTCGACCGTCATGGAAACAAGGAGGAGAAAGCAAATCCCTCCGACCATGGCGAAAGACAGAAAGCGTCCGCTAAGAAAAGCCCAGATTCCCGTCCCCGGCTTTGCTTTCACTCCCCAGATGGTATTCAGCGCGTCTTGCAACTGACCGAAAACGCCGCTCGCTCCAAAAAGAGCGAGCATCACGCCGATGATCGTCGCCCAGATGCTCTTCCCGGTTTGGGCCGCTTTTTCAGCGATGCTTTGGATGACTTCGATGGCACTCCGATCGAGAAAGTAGCCGAGTTGCACGGTCATCTTTTCCCAGGCGCCGGCTGGATCATTCCGAAAAACGAGCCCCAGGATTGCGAGCAAGACGAGGATGAGGGGTGCGAGGGAAAAAACGGTGTAATAAGCGAGGGCGGCGCCGAGCTGGGGCGCCTTGTCTTCGAGCCATTGTCGCAAGGTTTCTTTGAAAATATTCAAGCCGGTTACAAAGCCATTTTTGCCAGTGAGTGATTTGGGCGCGTCGCTCATGAGTAATTTATTCGCCCTTCACCCGATGCGCGGCTCTGTCCGAAACAGGCTGCGGCGTGAAAGGCGCTCACGCGCCCGCGGTCTTGCCGCTTTTTCCCGCGACGACGAGGGTGATTTCCCCCTTGGCCGGGCGGGCTTCGTAGTGCGCGAGGAGCTCGCCGCCGGTCCCGCGCCGGAACTCCTCAAACTTTTTCGTCAACTCTCGCGCCACGCATAACAATCGCTCGGGCATTAGCTCAGCGCAGGCGGCCAGGGTCTTGTTCAGACGATAGGGCGACTCGAAAAATATCGTCGTCTCGAGTCGGTCAGCGGCGGCTTTTATCTCGCGTTCGCGCTGTCCACTTTTGACGGGCAGGAACCCGCGGTAACAAAAATTTTCCATCCCAAATCCCGAACCGACCAACGCCGTGGTGATCGCGGAAACGCCGGGCACGACGGTGAAGGGCAGATCCCTTTCGATGCATTTGCGGATCAAGCGCGCTCCCGGGTCCGACAGCCCGGGCATGCCGGCGTCGGTGATCAGCGCGACGGTTTCACCTGCCGCAAGTCGCTCGACCAGTTCGGCGGTGCGCATCGCCTCGTTGTGCGCGTGATAACTGACGAGCGGCTTCCGGATTTCGAAGTGGCGGAGCAAATTTCCAGAGTGCCGCGTGTCTTCCGCCGCGATCAAATCGACGCTGCGCAAAATGTTGAGCGCCCTCTGGGTAATGTCGTCGAGATTTCCAATCGGAGTGCCGACGACATAGAGCATGGCGGATTATCTGCCGGGAAATGGCGGCGCGCCAACCGCGACAAATATGGGCAATAAACAAAAGAACCATTCAGCCAAGCTGAATGGTTCCTTCCCTGCCGACTAAAATTTGCTTCGCAGCGATTCCGGCAGGTTAAACCGCGTTAGGCTGCCAGGAGGCCGGATCGGACGGCCTCCTGGCGAAGATACCTATCTCCTATTTACGGTCGCTTTAGGGGATTCGAACCGTCACTGTGTTCGAGCAGTTGCTCGTGCCTGTCTCGCAGACTTGATAGGTGTACTCTACGTGACTAACAGCTCCCGGACGGTCCTGAGCGCGGCCGGTGTCCCTCGACGTACGGATAACTACGCCGTCACGCAGGATGTCGACAGTGCCGCTATCATCCGTCCCGGTATAGCTGAGGGCCACGAGAATCCTGCCCATTTGCCGGCGGAGCTTCGCGGAGAGTACGATGTCGCCGCCACCACCACCGGTGACCGTGCCATTGACACCCATCGAGAAGTCGTAGGGTTGGCCGA
>JBKJNW010000012.1:0-27772 GCA_046593335.1 Chthoniobacterales bacterium
GAACACCCTCCGGGATTTTCTTTTCCGCAGTAAGTTGCCGATGGCAGAAGACGATCAACTCGGCAAAACGCGCGAATTCTGGAAGCTGATTGAGCAGGGCGAGCGCACGCGCAAGGCTTAGGGCTCGTTAGGGCCGATTGGCAAAAGGCTTGACGCGCAATTTTTCGCGCCTCACTAATGGGCGCACTACTCGAAGCATTTCGCTTTGGTAGGCCCGCAGGATGCAACAGTCGGCGTCTGCGGGGTTTTTTTCACCGACAACAGGAAAGGTAAGTATGCAATCATTGATTCGAATTCTCATTCTCGCCCTCTTCGGCCTCCTGCCGATGGCGGCGTTACAAGCGCAAGGGACAACCCCCGCGGCCTCGGCCGACAAAGCCGCGCCGGCGGCAAATCCGAAGCGGCCCGATGTCTATCACGTCTTCGTCGTTAAAGCGGCTCCCGGAAAAGCCAAGGAGCTGGCTGATTTCCTCAAAGAACCCGATCCGGCCCATCCCAATAGCAAGGGCATCATGTTGCGACATCAGGATGGCGATGACTGGGATTACATTGCGATCGAACACGAGGGACAGAAGGCGACGGTGGAGAGCGCCGGAACGCCCATGCCACCCTCCAAACGCAGCCTTATGGAATGGCACACTGACACCTATGTTAGTGGGCCCGCCTGGGCGGACTTTGCTAAGGCGCTGGGCCTCGATGGCGACGCCTCCAAGACGGCCGGGGCCGTCTATATGGTGGCGGATTATCGCGCCGTCCCGGGCCATCGCGAGGAACTCGAGAAGATGCTGAGCGAAACACCCGCGGCCGGGACCGATACTTCGTCCGGTAACGTTCTCTTGCAGCATCTCGAGGGCGCCTCCTGGAATTTCCTCGGGATCGTGCGCTACGACTCGTGGGAGAAGTTTGCCGAGAACGAAAAGATCAGCATCGCCCAGACCGGTAAAGGCGAGGGCGGCTGGTTCGAGCTGCGCAAGCACGTCGCTTCGCATCACGACACCCTGACCGATCGCATCATGCCGTAGTCGCGAAATTCGCACTCGAGATTCATCCGCGGCCGGACCGTTGCGACGGTTCGGCCGTGCGGGTGGGTCATCTCCGCACAACCTCGCGCCGCCGCGGCGACGAATCTTTAGTGATGAAAGACACCAGCGTCACCAAGGTCAGCTCGGAGTTTTCGCCGCACGGTCCGCAGGGAGAAAAGTTTCTCGCTTCCGGAGTTCACATCGCAATGCGGCTGTGGGAAAACGAAAAGCCTAACGAAAAGAAACCAATCTCAAAGCACCCTTATGAGACCGTCGGCTACGTCCTGAAAGGAAAGGCCGAACTGCATCTCGAAGGGCAAACCCTTGTCTTGAACGAGGGCGATTCCTGGTCGGTGCCGAAAAACGCCAACCACACTTACAAGATCATCGAGACCTTCAGCGCGATTGAAGCGACCAGCCCGCCGGCGCACGCGCACGACGGGAAGAAATAGGCGCGCTGTAGCGGTCGCCCTGTGGGCGACGTGAGGACCGGGTCGGGCCGCAGGGAAGCGGCTAGAGGCAGCGGAGACGCTGCCCTTTACTTCATCAAGAGCACCGAACGGCTGCGCTTGATCTCGCGCGTGATCTTGCGGTGCATGTGGGCCGGCATGCCCGTCACACGGCGAGGCAGGATCTTGCCGCTTTCGGTCACGAACTTGCGCAGCAAATCTGGATTTTTGTAATCAATCGCCTCAGTCGCAATATCGATGCGACGGCGCGGCATGGTGCGATTGGCGCGGCGAAAGGCGGAACGACGTTTGGCGGTTTTCGGTTGCATGATTACTTGGTCTCCCGGTGGAGCGTATGCCGCTTCATGAAAGGATTATACTTTTTCTTTTCGAGCCGGTTCGGCGTGCGCGGGCTCTTTTTGTTCCGCGTCGTCATGTAGCGCGAAACGGGGGCGCCGGCCGCTTTCGCTTCGGTGCATTCGAGAGTGATGATTTCCTGGGCCATGTTCGTTATTCTTTCGTGTCGTCGGACTTCTCTTCCTCATCGCCATCGCGCGCCTCTTCGTCCGTCAGGCCGAAGAGCGACGTGACCGATTGGCGAACGCGTGAAGCCTTGCTCTGCTTCTCGAGCTGCGACTGGCATTCCACGGTGTAGCGGGCGAATGGGATCGCCTCCAGCCGGGCGTGCATGATCGGTTTGCCGGACATCTCGCATTTGCCGTAGGTGCCGAGCTCGATCCGCTTCAGGGCTTCGTCGATCTCGTAAAGAGCGTCCTGTTCCTGGGATAAAAGACTGAGCGCAAAATCGCGGTCGTAAGCGTCGCTCCCGGCATCCGCCTGGTGCATGCCGAAGGCGGAAGCTTCGCTGCCCTCGGCGCGCGCGCGCAGCGTGTCCTGCGCGACTCCGGCCATGGAATCGACCATCGCGTCGCGGAGCTGGAGGAGCTTCTCTTTTTGTGAACGGGTGAACGGGTCGAGCCGCCGTTCCTTCCCCTTCTGGTGGTTGCCAATAATAGTGAGGGTCTGGTTTGCACCGCCGAGCGCCTTGGCGCGACCGTTCGGGCGGACCGGAGCGGCGTTCGATTTTTTCACCGCGGCATATCCAGCCTTTTTCGCCGCGGACTGCGCTGTCGGGCGGGCGGACTTTGCCGTCTCTTTCGCCACCGCGTTCTTCGCGACCGGCTTTTTCGAGACAGCCTTCTTCGGCGCGGCTTTTTTGGCCGGCTTTTTCGGAGTGGGTTTGGTGGTTGAACGAGCCATAGAAGTGAAAGCAGAAGTCGGTTTTCCGACGTTCCGGAGTAAGGGGAGGCTTAATTAAGGGCAATTGGTTTTCCGCGCAAGCGGTTTTGGACCGAAATCGGCCATGGGTGATTTGCCTAGTTCCAAGCCTTTTCCCCTCAGGAACTAGCGCTCGAATAGTGGCGCAAGGCCCAGCGCCAGAAGGCGCGACTGAGCAGGGCCGCGATCGTCCCGGCGACGACGAGATGCAGCATGAGCCAGCCGGGCTGGCCCAGAGACTTGATAAGCAAACGGGCCGGGATGTTAGCCACGATCACCACCGGGATGATCCAGCCAAAGACCCAGCGGAAGAGCGGCGGGAAAATGACGTCCGGATAACGCGCGATGTTGAGGAAATTGAAGTAGCCGTAAACTAGGCCCTGCGCCCGCACGATCCAGAAACTGACCGCCGCCAAGGCCAGCATGATCGAGTAGTGAATCGCGACCCCGACCCCGAGTGCGATGAGATAGAGCACAATCGCGAGCGGCCCGGGCACGACGTGCAATTGGCGAAGGGAGAAGATCACGACCGCCGCCCCAATGAGGGCGTTGATCACGCTGTCGAGGCCAAACTGTTTCGTCGAGACCGCAAACTGGCTGTCCATCGGCAGGACGAGGAGGGAGTCGAGTTTTCCGGTTCGGACCAGTTCCGGGACGTTAGCGACGTTGGTGAAGAAAAACGCCTGGAACAACTGCGCGATGATCTGGTGCGTCCCGACGAGGAGAACGACTTCCCATTTCGTCCAATCGCCGATCTGATCGACCTGGCCAAAGATGATGCTGAAGAAAAGAATCTGCCCGCAGAACCAGAGCACTTCCACGATCATCCAAAGGACAAAATTGGCCTTGAAGTTCATCTCGCGGATGAGCGAGTTGCGCAGCATGATCCCGTAGATTTCGAAGTAACGGCGCATGGTTTCTTGTAAAAAACTCGTTTCGGGCGGTCTAAAGCATAGCTACCGATTCTGACGTGGCGGCCTTTTTTTTTGTGAGAAGAATCGTGCTCCTCGCGGCAGACGTTTTTCGTTAGGCGCCTGGCACTTTAATTTCGGCGGTGCGGAGCAGGTGGGGAGTCCGATTTCCGGGCAACATCCAGAAATTTTCGGTCGATATTAATGTCGCTCGTGAGAGTAGCGCTACAGGACCGTTTTCTTTTCCGGGAGATGAGAATCTTCCGGCGCCACTGTCACCACTTCGGCCGCTTCCATCCGCAGATACTGCGCCTGGCGCCAGCCCAGCACGGCCTGGCTGAGAAGGAAGAAAGCCATGATCCCGGTCCAGAGCGATTGCCAGTAGATCGCGAGCAGGATGAGCCCGCCGCCGCCGACGAAGCCGATTCCGGTCGCGATGAAAAGGCTCCGAATCTGGCCTAACGGAAACCAAAGCAGCGCTCGCACGATCTGCCCGCCGTCGAGCGGGTAAATCGGGAGGAGGTTAAAAAGAAGCAGTCCGAGATTGATCCGCCAGAGCCATCTGAGAATGAGGTAGGCGTCGGGATTAGTCCCCGCCCAACCGGCGCCCGCGGCTGCATGCTGGGCAAAAGTCAGGATCGGGACGAGGAGCAGATTGATCATCGGCCCGGCCGCGATGCTCCAGAGCATGGCGCCGGCGCGGGGCGGTGGACTAACGAACGCGATCCCGCCGAGTGGCCAGAGAACGATGCGATTGGCCTGGCCGCCGACCTGGCGACAGGCGAGGGCATGACCAAATTCGTGCATCGTGACGAGGACGAAGAGACCGATGTAAAGGAGCAGGGCCCAGAGTGGCGAAGAGAACATCGAACGCCAGACCTGCACTTCGTAAACCGCAACGAGAAACCACGACCAGTGCAAAAACACTTCGATCCCGGCGACTTTGAAAAGTCGAATCGAACCTCCCTGGGTTGGCATCGGCGAAGATAGCGCGGAGGGCCGCGCCCTGCATCAAGCGATCAGTCGATTGATCGTGGCCGCGGCGTAAGCGGCCCCGAATCCGTTGTCGATATTGACGACCGTGACGCCGCTGCCGCAGCTGTTCAACATCCCGAGGAGTGCTGCCAGTCCGCCGAAGCTCGCGCCGTAACCGGTGCTGGTGGGGACGGCAATGACCGGCTTGTCGACCAGCCCCGCCACCACGCTGGGGAGCGCGCCTTCCATGCCCGCGACCACCACTAGTGCTGCGCACTCCCGCAGCCGGTCGGTTTCGATCAACAAGCGGTGCAGCCCGGCCACGCCGGCGTCGTAAATCCGTTCGACCCGGTTTCCGAAAATCTCCAGCGTGACCGCAGCCTCTTCCGCCACGGGCAGGTCCGAAGTTCCCGCCGCCACGACCGCGACCGAGAGCCGGAGCCGGGGCAGCGGTTCGCGTTCGACCGTAAGGCAACGCGCCCTTTCATGAAAAATCGCCGCGGGAAATTGCGCCTGCACCGCTTCAAATTGTTCGCGCGTTACCCGGGTCGCGAGCAGGACCGGTTCGCGCTCGAGGATGACCTGCGCGATCCGGGCCACCTCCTCCGGGGTTTTTCCCTGGCCGAAGATCACCTCTGGGAATCCGGTCCGGCGCCGTCGATCCACGTCCACCCGGGCGAACCCGAGGTCGATAAAGGCGCCTTCGTCCGACATTCTGGAAACGGGGCGCTGCCCCTTACTGCGCGGTGTCGTGCTGTTCCACCTGCGCCGGCATGAGCAGGCGCATCGGCAGCATGGGCGATTCGTAGAAGCCGTGTTTGCGGAAGAAACTTTGTGAACGCAGCTCGGGCCGGTCGGTCAGGAGCGTGATCCGCCGAAAATTTTTCTGCCGCGCAAACTCGATCGCGTAATCGAGCAGCATCGACCCGTAACCGTGCCCGCGATGTTCCTTATGAATGACCAGATCCTCGAGCAAAATGACGAATCCGCCTTCCGCCGTGCTGATGGTGAAGAGCAGATTCATCATCCCGACGATGGTGCGATCCCGGCGCAGGACGAAGACGCGGCCTCGATTGGGCTGCTCGAAAATGAGGCGCAGCCCGCGGAGTTGTTTCGCCTTGTCCGGGCGGAAATCGCTTTCTTCACTAAACAACTCACCCAGCAGACTGGAGAGTTCATCCAGGTCTTCCGCAATTGCCGGTTCGATGACCACGTCGCTCATCGCTCAAGGTTATTCCATAATCAGCCAGCGGTGGCAATCGAGTAGTCAGCCGGCGACCGGCGGGGCGAGTGGCGTTGACAAACCGGATCGACCTCCTAAAGTAGCGCCTCTTGCAACGCCCGGCAGCGGGCTTCTCTCTATGAAACGCACTTTACAGCGATCGAAGCGGACCCGGAAACAACAACACGGTTTCCGCGCTCGCATGAGCACCAAGGCGGGCCGGGCCTGTCTCTCGCGCCGCCGTCAGCGTGGCCGCAAACGTCTCCTGCCCAAGGGTGCGGAGATTCATTTCGCTCGGCACACCCAGGCTTAATCGCCTAACGAATTAGTCCCTGGAGCGGCGCGGCGTAGCCGGTCAGTTCGAGGTAACCCCGGCCGCGGAGCGGTTTGCCGGCGCGCGTTCCTTTCACATCGAAGGCGCCTTCCCAATAAATCAGGGGGCCAAAGACGAGCTCCTGGTTTTGCAAAATCGGCTCGATCGTGAATTCCAACTCTTCTTTCGGAACGCGCACCCGCCAGCCAATCGGGTAGTTCGCTTTCGTCTGCGCGCTCTTCCAGAACGAAGCCGGCGTCATCTCGAAATCCGCGCTCGTTAGGCCAGCCGCACCCCCATCCGCGCGCACCAGCGTCCCGCTCGAAATCGGGTCGATCGCGCCGTTCGTCAGGCGCATCTGGTAAAGCATCAGTTCCGTCTGGTCTTCAAATTGCGCCGAGACCCAATTCCAGCCTGCCTGCCCGGGCGCGAGCTGGTTCGTCGCCCATTCGTGATCGAACCAGCTCTCGCCGGTGACATCGAAATTTTCCTCCCGCACCCGCAGGCTACCGCTCGTCGTTAGGCGAGTGAGCGAGTAATAATGCGAAGCGTGTCCGGTGCCTTCCGCTTTCGGGCTGATTCCGTCCACGCCGTGGATGACCGGTTTTTTCTGCGCGACGAGATGCAGCGTGATCGCCGCCTTCTCCGCGGTCGCCGCGAGATCGAAGGAGCCGTCCGGATTCATCTGCAGGTTCCACGATTCGATCCAGGCCAGCCGTCTTCCCTCATCGAATCCGGCCTCCCCAAAACTGCCGCGGCTCACCTTGTCATAGAAAAAGAACTGCTCCCCGGCCGCGTCCGTCACGGTGAAATGCGCAAATTTCAAATCGCCCACGATGAAGAGCGAACTCGTGTCCGTTCGTTCGTTCGGAGCACGAACGCCCTGCCGGAAAAAGGTCAGCTCGTAACCGAAGCGGCGGCCGCGATCGTTCGTCAGATTCCCGGTGAAATACCACCACTCGGTCTTGAAATCCGCGTGCCGGTGATGATCGCGCGAGAACTCATATTGCCATCCCGGCCGGGCCACTTCCCATCCGGCCCCACAACATAAGAGTCCGAGGGCGGCGACGAGGAGATTGGTAGTCTTCCTCATTCGCTCCGCACCGCCTCCGCGATATCGAGCCGTCCCGCGCGCCAGGCCGGCACCCAGCCCGCCACGAGCGCGGCGGCGATGATCCAGGCCGGCGTCCAGGCCAACGACCACCAGGGGAAAGCCAGATGAATCGTCCAACCGAAAAAGGCGCGATTGATCACGCCCGTCAGCACGACTGACAGGCAAAGGCCGGCGGCGACCCCAAGAACGCTGGCCAATAATCCGATCATTCCGCTTTCCCACAGCAGCAGCCGCCGGATTTGCGCGGCGGAGGCGCCAACCGCGCGCATGACCCCGAGCTCGCGCGAGCGTTCCGTTACCAGCGTCGTTAGGCCAAGAAAAATTCCGATGACCGCGACCAGGACCGCGATCGTGCGCAAGACGTAGGTCACGGCAAAGGTCTGGTCGAAAATCTCGAAGATCCGGGTACGGAGAAGGCGATTGGAGTAGATCGAGAACTCACCGGCGCGGCTGAAACGTTCACGAAAATCTTCCGCTACCGTGGCGGGATCGGCACCGCTTACGAGGTAAACGCCGAGGCTGTTGACCCGCTCGTCGTGCCAGAGGCTGCGAAAGTTTTTTTGACTCAGAAACACTGTCCCCTGATCGCGCGTGTAATCGTAAAACACGCCCGCGATCGGAAACGCCTCAACGCCCGCGGGCGTCGGCAAGTTGAGCGTGTCGCCTTCCACCACCCGGAAGCGGCGGGAAAAACTCTCCGAGACGAGCACGCACTGCTCATCGTAAAAGCGGCGAACGATCTCGTCGCCGTTGCCACGCAGGAAGCGCAGGTTGCGCCGGTTTTTTCCACTCACGACCGCGAGGGCGATGGTCTGGTCGCCAAACGGAAGCTCCAACCCGCGGTAGGTATCGACCTCGGCCACAGCCGGATTTTTTTCCAGGTAGGCGAGCGCAGCCGGCGGAACAAAGGAAGTGGGGCCGGCAACTTCATTGGCGGCCGGACCGATGAAGAGATCTGCGACCAGTGTTTGATTGATCCAATCGCCGACCGTCTGGCGGAAGGAAAAGACCATGACCGCGATGCCGACTGTCATCGCGACGGCGGCGGCGAGGGAGGCGATCGTGACCGAGTTGCGCAACAAGGTTCGGCCCAGATTTTGCGCCGCCAGCCAGGGCTCAATTCGCTTGCGATTCGTCAGCCTAACGAGCCGGCTAAAGCGGGCCGTGACGACCGGGGCGAGAGCTGAGAAACCAGCGAGCACAAAAAAAGCCGCGCCAAAACCCAGCCAGGGCGGACCGGTCCGGAGGGCGAGGAAGGAGAGGGCGACTGCAAAGAAAAAGGAGAGGACCGCGCTCACGACCCAGGCGCGTGAAAGGCGGACGGACGTTTCGATGCGCGCCCCGCGATGCAGAGTTTCGACCGGGTCCATCGCCGCGGCGGCGCGCGCCGGGAGCCAGGCCGCGGCGAGGACGGATAACAAACCGAGGAGCAAGGCGCTGAGCCAGATCCACGGCGCCACCGTCACCTCGCGCACACTGAGCAGGACGTAGAGCGAGGAGATCGTCTCCGCCACCGTCCCGACGAGCGCGCGGGCGAGAAAATATCCGCCGGCCAGGCCGAGCGCGATCCCGAGCAGGCCGAGGACGGCGGCTTCGCCAAGAAAAAGCGCACGCACCTCGCCGCGGGTCACGCCTAACGACCGCAAGATTCCAATCTCGTAGCGCCGGCGAATGACTGACGCTTCGACCGTGTTATAGATCAAAAACATCCCGACCAGGAGGGAGACGAGACTCATCGCCTGGAGGTTGAGCTCAAAGCCGGAGAGCATTTTGCCGACTTGTTCCCCGCGCTGCGCGGGCGCGGCCACGGTGACGTCGGGCGGCAGTTTTTTTCGGAGCGCCGTCGCGATTTCTTCCGGGCTGCTTCCTTCGTCCAAGCGAAGCGAAATCGAATCGAGCGTCCCCTGGCGGCCGAGGAGCTCCTGCGCCCAGCCGATGTCCATCGCGGCAAAGTGCGGGTTGGCGCTGGCGCTCGTCCCCCGGGTGCGGAGGAGGAAGCCGATCGTTAGGCGAACGGTCTGACCGTTGATCTGCGCCTCCACTTCGTCGCCCGCGCGGAGGTGGTGGGCGGCTGCCAATTCCTCGCTCACCGCGATTGTGCGCGGACCGCGCAGCCATTGCTGGAGATCGAATTCGCCCGCTTTGAAATCGGTCAGGTCGAAAGTGCGAAAAGCATCGTTGGTCAGGATATCGATTCCGAGGAGGTCGAGATATTCTCCGGGAAACGCCGGCAACGTGACCAGCCCACGGACGATCGGCGTCGCCGCGCTCACGCCTGGCGCGTGTGCGACCGTGGGAAAAATCTCGTCGGGCAAAGTCCCGGCCGGGGCCAGGACTTCGAGCTGCGCCTTGCCCGCGACGACATCGATGCTGGCCGCGAAGGCGCGGTTGGCACTGTGATTCGCAATCTGGATCGCGAGATAAAGTGCGACGCCGAGCGCGACCGTCGCCACGTTCAGGATCGCGAGCAACGGATGCTGAGCGAGGTAGCGCAGGACGTGCCAGCGAAAAAGGCGGAAGTATTGCGGGATCAAGATTGCAGTGGTTCGTCAGGCGGATCGCACAGTAAGCTTCGGGCCGGAGGTCACCAAACCATGGAATCAATCACTCGCCCCGTTTTCCTGCCGGTCGTGCTCGGCACTTCCCGCCAAGGCCGGGAAAGTGAAAAGGTCGCCCGTTTCGTTTTCGAGCAGGCCTCGCAGCGTTCGGATTTGACTACGGAATGGATCGACATTCGGAATATTCGTCTTTCCATTGATGACGCCGGCGAGGCGCTGAAGGACGCACAATTTTCCGCCACGGTCGGCCGCGCCGATGGACTGATCCTCGTCGTACCCGAGTACAACCACAGTTTCCCCGGGCTGCTCAAACATGTGCTCGATACCAACCTCGAGGAGTACATTCACAAGGCCGCGGGAGTCTGCGGCGTCTCGGCTGGTCCCTTTGGTGGGGCGCGCATGATCCAGAGTTTGTTGCCCGTCCTGCGCGAGCTCGGGCTGGTGGCAATCTCGACCGACGCCTACTTCGGCTCGGTCGGGAAACTGTTCGATGCGGCAGGCCAGATGGCGGACCCGGCCTACGCCCGGCGTCTCGGGAAATTCTTCGACGAAATGGTCTGGATGGCGCGCGCCTTGCGCGCTGCGCGAGAGAGTCTCCCCGCCTAACGGACCGGCCGCTGATTGCAGGCTTGTCAGTAGCTTTTTCGCCTGCTCGGATGGAGGAAGAAAAGGATCGCTCCTGCTTCATCCATGGCCGCGGTATCAAAACTCTCTCCGCAAAGATCGCTCCGGGCGAAGGTGACCCTCGCCATGGCCAGCGTCGCCATCCTCGTGGTGGTGGCGATTCTCGGAACGAACTTCCACCTTCGTCGAACCCAGCTCCTGCAGGAATTTCAGACCTTCGTCCGCGGTGCTGCCGGGACGACGGCGCTCGCCCTCTCCGGGGAGGAACTGAACGAGATCCGCTCGCCTAACGACGCCGCTTCCCCTGCCTTCACCCGGGCGCGCGAGATCCTGGAACGTTCCCGCAAGATCAACGGCCTGGCCGAAAACGAGATGTATGTTCTGCGCCCGACCGGCGCTTCCCCTTTCGAGACTGAGTTCGTCGTTATGCTGCAAAAGAAAACCTTCATCGGCAGTCGTTACAGCGTGCCGGTTGGTAACTGGGACAGATTTCTCGATGCCTGGAACTCTGGCCAGCCGACCAGCAGCGAGATTTACGAGGACGAAAACGGCCGCTGGATCAGCGGCTACGCTCCGGTTTTCGACCGTGCAGGTCGGCCGGTGGCGATTGTGGAAGCCGACGCCCGGATCAGCCGTTATCTCGAGCGTCAGCGTTCCGAACTGCTGCTTGGGCTCGCCATAGGCGCCGGCGCATTTCTGATCGCGATGATCCCGGGGTTGCTTCTCGCGCGCAGCATCACCGGCGGGTTGAACAAACTGTCTGCCGGCATCCGCCGTTTCCAGGCCGGCGAACACGATGTCCAGGTAGAGGTGAGGAGCGGGGACGAATTGCAGCACCTCGGCAGCGTCTTCAACGAAATGATCATCTCGTTAGGCGAAAAGCTCGCCCTCCTGCCTTACGTCTCGCGCTTCACTGCCGAAGCGGTCCGGCGCAGTCGCGAAGATCCGCAGTGGCTCGCCGGGATGGAACAGGAAGTGATCGTGCTCTTCGCCGATCTGCGCGGTTTTACGAGCTGGTGCGAGACCCGCGACGCGGCCTACCTCGTGCGCGAATTAAATCGTCTCTTGGCCGTGCAGGCGGACGCCGTCGTCTCGGCGGGCGGTGATGTCGATAAATTCATCGGCGACGCAGTCATGGCGGTATTTCTCGGCGGCGAAGATTCAGCGGAAAAGGTTTTGGCCTGCGCGCGGGAGTTGATCGGCGCCATCCAGCGCGAGATCGAGAGCGAAGGCTGGCCGCTGGCGGTTGGTGTGGGAATTCATCATGGCCGGGCGGTGGTGGGCTCGATCGGATCGGATACGCGCCGGGATTTTACCGCCATCGGCCACACCGTGAATCTCGCTTCCCGTCTTTGCGATCGGGCCGGGAAATGGCAGATCCTGGTGAGCGAACCGTTTTATCAACACCTGTCGCCGCAAACCCAGCAGGGCTTCATTCGGACCGAGCCGATGGAGTTCAAACACGTCTCGCAAGTTGTCGCCACCTATCGCCTGACCGTGCCAAGCGCGAGTGTCCCAGAGCCGAATGCAACGGCGGCGCGTTGAGGATTCGTCATCCGAAGAGCGCGGCTCTTTGGAAATTGAGATTGCGGTTTTGGCGAATCGAGCGAGAAATTGTTCCTCGCAAAACGCACCGCTAGCTCAATTGGCAGAGCAAGTGACTCTTAATCACTGGGTTGTTGGTTCGATTCCAACGCGGTGCAAATTTACCCCGCCTTTTCGCACCCCTCGGGCGAGAAATCGGCGTCGAGATATTGCTGCACGATCGGCATCTTTCGGCCCACGCCAAAGGCGCGGCTGGTCACTTTGATCCCGGGCGCGGCCTGGGCGCGCTTGTATTCGTTGAGGTCGACGCGGTGCTGGATCCAGCGCACTGTTTTTTCGGCAAAGCCGCGCGCGACGATCTCGCGGGCGCTTTGATTTTCCTCCACGTAAAGCTGCAGGATCGTATCGAGCACCTCGTAGGGCGGGAGCGAATCCTGATCGACCTGCCCCGGTTTCAATTCCGCGCTCGGCGGTTTCTCAATCGTGGATCGGGGAATGATTTCGCGCTCGCGGCCTGCTCGCGATCCATCGGAGTTGATCCAGTGCGCCAGCTCGTAGACCATCGTTTTCGGGACGTCGCTGATCACGGCCAAGCCGCCCGCCATGTCGCCGTAAAGGGTGCAATAGCCAACCGCGAGCTCGCTTTTATTCCCGGTGGTGAGGAGGAGGTGGCCGAACTTGTTCGAAAGCGACATCAGGATCATCCCGCGCAGCCGGGCCTGCATGTTTTCCTCGGTCGTATCTCCCGGCAGGCCGGCAAAGACTTCCTTGAACTGCGCCTTGAAGGCGGCGAAGGCGTCGCCAATCGGGATCTGGTGGCAGCGAATGCCGAGATTGCGGGCGAGGGCGAGGGCGTCGTCGACGCTGCCGCGGGAAGAGTAGGGGCTGGGCATGGAAACGCCGACGACGTTTTCCGCGCCTAACGAGTGGACGGCGATCGCGGCCACGACCGCGGAATCGATCCCGCCGCTGAGCCCGAGAACGGCGGAGCTGAATTTGCATTTGGCCAGGTAGTCGCGCACGCCTAACGAGAGCGCGCCGTGCAGCTCGGCCATGGCATCGGTCGGGGGAGGGTAAATTTCTGCGCTCGCGTCCGTCTCGACGATGGCTTCGGCGGTCTGAAAAGAAGGGAGCTGCGCGATCAGGTCTCCGGCACGATTGAAAGCGATCGAGCCGCCGTCGAAAACCAGCTGGTCGTTTCCACCGACGACGTTGCAATAGACGATTGGGCACTGATGAGTGCGGGCGCTGGCCGCGATCATCTCGCGGCGGGTCCCGAGTTTCCGCACGCTGAAGGGCGAGGCGCTGAGATTGACGATCAACTCGGCCCCTTTGCCGACGAGACCGGCGATCAATTCAATCTCATAAAGCGGACGCGGCAGGTAATCCTGGATCCAGATATCTTCGCAGATCGTGACCCCGACCTGGCGCCCGGCGATCGTGAAAACTTCCCCTCCGGTGCCGGGTTCGAAGTAGCGGTCTTCATCGAAGACATCGTAGGTCGGGAGCAGGGTCTTGAAGCTTTTGCGAATCGGCTGGCCACGCTCGAGCAGGGCGGCGGCGTTAAAGAAGGGCCGGCCCCGGCCTTCGTTGCGATCGACGTAGCCGACAAGGAGCGGGACCTCTCCGATGCATTGCTGGAGGCGCTCGATCGTCTCGAGGTTTTGCGGCACGAAGCGCGATTTGAAGACGAGATCCTGCGGCGGGTAACCGGTGGTGGCCAATTCCGGTGCGAGCACCAATTCCGCGCCCGCGACGGCGAGGCGCTGGTAGGCGCCGAGAATCTTTTCGAAATTGCCGCGCAAATCTCCGACCGTCGGATTGATCTGGGCGATGCCTATCCTCATGCTGCTGCCCGCAGGTTAAATGCGCGCGCGCGGAGGGGCAAACGTCTTTCCGATCAGGGGTGGCCGGTGAGCGAGCTGGCGTCTTTTTTGTAGCCGGCGTTGAGGGCGTCGTCCGCGCCTTCGACGAAGACCTTGCCCCACTGGATGAGGCAGGCGGCAAAGAAGGCGATCACCATGCAGATGATGACTTTTTGGAAAAAGGTCGAGTGCATTGGTGGGATTCAGGAAAGCAGGAGCGGTGCCACTGGGGAGGCGGCCTGCTGGGCGTGGCCTACCAAAAGCCCCATTGCTTGGTCGCGACGATCCAGAGTCCGAGGGCGAGATTGGTCAGGGCGTGGGCGAGGACGCAGGCCGACAGACTTTTCGTCCGATAAGCGACAAGGTTGTAGAGCGCGCCGGTCAGGAGAGCGACGGGCCAATCCACCATCGAGTGCGAAAGGCCGAAGGCCAGGGTCACGACGACAAAGGAGAGCCAGCGAAACGACCCGAACGGGATCTTTTCAAAGTCTTCCGAGATCAAATAACGCAGGAGGAAGCCGCGCCAAAAGATTTCCTCGACCAGCGGTACGACCGCGACCAGCCGGAGGAGACGCAGGCTGAGCGTGGTCCAGTATGCAGCCGGGTTGGCCGCCAGCGTCTCGGGATTAAATCCGACGTGGCGCGCGGGAAAGTGGAAGAATTGCTGGGGCGCAATCCAGAGGACAAAGACAATAAGGCCGATGGAGAGCGCAAAGAGCGGTTGCCGGAGCGGATGGAATTCGTATTCGCGCCAGAAGAAAAAGAGAAGCGCGCCGCAGAGAAAGGTCTGCAGCGGATAGACCCAGAACTCCGGCGCGGCCAGCCAAAGCGCCGCGCCCGGCCGTCGCAGCAAGCTGCAAAGGGCGAGCAGCGCGACGAAGAGGAACATCGGGAGCGCGTGCGCGATGAGCTTCCTTTTACCGGCCGGCGTGGGAGCAGCGGAACTGGTCATCGCCGGGTGCTGAGCATGGTGACTTGGTGGCGGCGGTGCGGAGGAGGTTCAAGCAGAATCTTGCCTCCGGGCCGCGGAAAGATGAATCTTCCGCCATGTCCCAGCCTGAGGAAGCCGAGCCCAAGCGAGAAACCGATCCCGATGCACTGGCGCGTGCGCTGGAGCTGGAGTTAATCGCCAAACGCGCCTCTTGGCAGAATATGGCGGCACGCCGCGGCACCTGGCGGGCTTTGAGTTTCCTCTTCCTTTTCCTCGTCATCCTTGGCGCGCTCCTGGCCTATTTTTATTTCGCCACTGCGGTGCCCCGGTCGGGCGGGAATCCCCCGGCGACGCAGCCGGTCGAAGAGAGTCGTTAGGCGAGAAGGCCGTGCAATCGGACTGGCAACACTTTGCCGGATGTGCGACGAGTCCCACCTGATCGCGGCCCGCCTCCCCAGCGCGCTCTCGGCGGACAAGTAGCACGATGGGTTTATTGCAGATTGTTCATCTCGAAACCAATGAGGCTGACGCAGACCTGGTCGGCGCCGAGCTGAAGAATAGCGCGCTCGAATGCGTGCTGGTGCGCGTCCGCACCCTGGCCGAACTCTCGACCGAGCTACTACGCCCGGTCGGCGTCGTCCTGGCCGATAGTGGCGCTCCTTCCTCCCGCGGTCTGGCTGCGCTCGCGCTCGTCCGCGAAAAAGCACCCGCCGCCGCCTTCATTTTCTTCTCCGGCACCTCCGAGCCGGGCGAGGTGACCGAAGCCCTTCGCGCCGGAGCGACCGATTTCGTTCCCAAGACGCATCCGGCAAAGCTCATTCTCGCCATCCGTCGCGTCATTCGCGAGGCGCGCACGCAACGCGACTTGGAAAATGCGCGGCGGGAACTGCTGCGCCACGTTGAACTGCTCGACCTCGCCAACGACGCCATCGTTATTTCCGATGCGCAGGGAAAAATCTCCTACTGGAATCGTGGCGCAGAACGCCTCTACGGCTGGTCCCGCGAGGACGCGACCGGGCGCGAAGTCCACCGCCTCCTTCAGACCGGCCCGCCGAAGGAACTGGCCGCGGTCCTCGAGGCCTTGCAGGCCGCGCACCATTGGGAAGGTCAGATCGAACAGGTCTGCCGCGACGGCAGCGTGATCATGGTTTCTACCGGTTGGACCTTGCAGGGGAGTGATGCGGCGGCGTCCCTCCTTCAGCTCAGCGTCAACGTAACGAACCGGATCGCCGCCGAGGAAGCGCTGCGCCGGAGTGAAGAGCGCTACCGGCGTTTCGTGGATGAAGACCTCACCGGCAATCTTATTGTGCAGCCCGATGGCACCATCGTCACCTGCAACCCCGCCTTCGCTCACATCTTCGGTTTCGGCTCGATCGAAGAAGCGCGCACAGCCAATTTCGTCTCCCTTTGGCCGACGAACAAAGAGGCGAGAGATTTGCTCGCCAGCCTGCGCCCAAACGAGAGCACGGAACGCCGCGAACTCGAGATGCGCGATTGCAATGGCGAGACCGTTTACGTCGCGGCCAAGTTTATCGGCGCCTTCGACGAGGCCGGCCAGCTGACCGAGATCAAGGGCTACTTCTTTAACGACACCAAGCGCAAGCGCCTCGAGCAGCAGCTCATCCAGGCGCAGAAGATGGAAGGCCTCGGCACCCTCGCCGGCGGCATCGCGCATGATTTTAATAACATCCTCGCCATCATCCTCGGCTACACCTCCCGGCTGGAGGAATGGAAAAAGCATCCCGAGCAGATGCCCGAGTCGATCAAGGTCATCCGCGATGCCGTTGCCCGCGGCGCGTCTCTGGTGCAGCAGCTTCTCACCTCCGCCCGGCAGACCGAAGCGCGTCTCACTCCGCTCGACCTGAACATCCTCGCCCACGAATTCGAGCGCATGCTGGGCGCGACTTTTCCCAAGACGATCAGCTTTCACCTCGACCTCTACTCGGGGCTGCCGCTGGCCAAGGCCGATCGCAGCCAGATTCACCAGGTCCTGCTCAACCTTTGCGTCAATGCGCGCGACGCCATGCCTAACGACGGCGCCATCACCCTCGCCACCGGGGTCGAGGCCGGCGAAGAGCTGCGCCACTCCTTTGGCGGGGCCAGTGCCGAGCGCTATGTCTTCATCGCCGTCAGCGATACCGGCACCGGCATCAGCGAGCGGGTAAAGCCGCACATCTTCGAGCCCTTTTACACCACCAAGGAGCGCGGCAAAGGCACCGGCCTCGGCCTCTCCGTCGTTTACGGCGTAGTCAACAACCACCGCGGCTTCGTCCAGGTCGATAGCGAGCCCGGCCAGGGAACCACTTTCAAAGTCTATCTCCCGCTAGCCGGCGCGGCCGAGCTCAGTTCTGCCGATGGCAAGAAGAACGGCTCCGAACACGATCCCGCCCGCACCGTCATGCTGGTGGAAGATGAAGAGATGCTGCGCGAGCTCGGCGTCATGATGCTGGAATCCGATGGCTACCGCGTCCTGGCCGCAAAAGACGGCGTCGAAGCGGTTGAAATGTTTGAGGAACATTCGGAAGAAATCGGTCTCGTCGTCTGCGACCTCGGCCTGCCGCGCCTCGGCGGGCGCGATGTTTTTCTGCGCATGAAAGAAATCAAACCGAGCGTGCGCGCGATCGTGGCCAGCGGTTATCTCGAACCGAGTATGCGCACCGAAATTCTGCGGGCCGGAGTCATCGACACCGTGCAAAAGCCCTACGACTTCCGGGAGCTGATCGAGCGCATTCGCTCCATCATCGGCGAGCCGCAGCCGGAAGAGGATCAGCAGCCGTCCCTCTTCTGAGCGGTCCGGAATGACGACTTCTCTCGCTTCACACCATCGCACTCCTTGGGCCCTCGGCTGGGAAGCGGCCCGGGCTAATCTCGCGCCTGCCCTCCTTATCCAGGGACTTATGCTAGCTTTGCTGGCCGGTTATTATTTCAGCCCGGCCATTGCAGGTCTGCTGAACGAGCTGGCCGCATACAAAATGCGCCACGGCCTTGTCTTTGTCGTCCTCGCCGCCATCACCGCGGGCGCGCTCGTGCCGGAGTTATTTCTCATTCTGTTTTTCCAGCGCGGCCGTCCGCAGCGGCGGAACCTGCGCAACCTGCTTTTTACCGTGCCGATTTGGGCGTTCGACGGCACTCTGGTCGACTTCCTTTACCGGGGCGAGGCGACCCTACTCGGCAACGTGGTCACCCTTCCGGTCGTGCTCGGCAAGATTTGCATCGACCAGTTCGGCTACAACCCTTTCTTTGCCGCGCCCTTTGGCGTGCTCACCTACGAGTGGAAGAATACCGGTTTCAGCCTTGAGTCGTTAGTCCGCGGTTTCACCTGGGACCATTATCGCGATAAGATTGTGCCTACCTTGCTCGCCACCTGGGCAGTCTGGATTCCGCTCATGGCCATCATTTACTCACTCCCGCTTGCTCTCCAGTTCCCGCTCTTCAGCCTCGCCCTCACCTTCTGGGTCCTCCTTCTCACTTACATGACCAATAGCTTTGCCCTGAAACACGCCCACGCCGTCCACCTCGCCGAGGTGGTTTCGCCGGCAGTCCTCCGCGCCAATCCATGAAATCCTACGAAATCTTTCAGCACATGTCGCCCGCCCTTGCCTCTGAGCTTCTGGGCTATCTCCAAAAGACCCAGACCCCGGTCTTTAAAAGTGTCGTCCAGACCCTGGCCAGCCAGCGCAACCTGCGACCCGTCTTCATCGAGCGGAAACCGCCGCCCGAGCGTTACACCTGGATCCAGAACGCCCTCGGCCGCAAACCGGCCGACACGCTTGCCGCCCACCTTCTCCAGGCCTGGCTCCTCGGCGCGCAAAAGCAGATGCTCTGCGCTTTCCTTGATTCGTTAGGCATCGCCCGCGATGAGGACGGCACAGTCGAGAACCTGCCCGATTCGCCGCCAAAGGAAAAACTGCGCGAAGTCGCCGGCGAATTGCTGGCGAAGTATCCGGCCGAAAATGTGGCCGTTTACCTGCACGCCTTCCACGACATGGACAGCACCGTGAGCTGGCCGCTCCTGGGCGAAGTGCTGGCGGAAGATGAGCGTCTGAAATTGCCCGTGGAATGAGAGCCTGACTGCCTCTTTGGCGGAAGAATAATGAAGCTTGCCCAACGGCGGGCGGATTGATCTAATCGACGGCATCCCGCGCGCGTCATGGTGCGCGCACCAACATAGGAGACTTGTTATGAAACGTTCCCTCGTTTTGGTAGCTCTCGCCCTCGCCGCTTCGCCGGCATTCGCGGCCACGCTCAGCGTAACCAACACAGCCGACAGTGGCGCCGGTTCGCTCAGGCAGGCCATGCTGGATTCCAATGCCAGCCTGGGTGTGCTGGATACGATTGCGTTCAATATCCCGGGGACTGGCGTCCACACCATCGCGCCATTGTCGGCCCTGCCCACTATTCTCGACCCGGTGATCATCGACGGATACACCCAGCCCGGCTCGAGTCCCAATACCAATGCCACAGGCGGACTCAACACCGTGCTGAAGATAGAACTCAACGGCACCAGCGCCGGAATTTCGAACGGGCTCACAACGATGGCCGTCGGCGGGAACACCATTCGGGGGTTGGCGATTAACCGCTTCAGTATTCAAGGCATCGCCCTTTCATCCACCGCTAACAATGTGATCGAGGGGAATTTTATCGGCACCAACGTCACCGGGACGGCGGCTAGCCCGAACGCTCAATCCGGCATCTACTCCCATGGGTCGAACAATGTTTTCGGCGGACTCACGCCCTCCGCCCGCAATTTGCTTTCCGGCAACACGGCCAGGGGGATCGACATAAATCCCGGCGACGGGGGAACGGCGAGCGACAACCTCGTCCAAGGCAATCTGATCGGCACCGATCTTACGGGCACGACCGCCTTGGGGAATGCCCTGTTGGGCGTGAACATCGCCCCTGGTGCGTCGGGCAACATCATCGGCGGCACGGTCGCCGGCGTGGGCAATATTATCTCCGGCAATGGCGGCGTTGGGATTGAGCTCGATGGTGCGAACAACTTCGTGCAAGGGAACTTTATCGGGACGGACAGCACTGGGACCGCCAATCTCGGCAATTCTTCGCAGGGCGTTCGCGTTGATAGCGTGGCTGGCAACATCATTGGCGGAATCGTGGCCGGGGCGGGTAATCTCATCTCCGGTAATGATGAAGGAATGGAGATCCGCGGCGTCGGCGCGGACGACACGATTGTGCAAGGCAACTTCCTCGGCACCGATGCCTCCGGCACGACCGCCCTCGGCAATGTCTCTAACGGGATCCGAATCACTAACGGTCCCATAGGCACCGCCGTGGGCGGACTACTCCCCGGTGCGGGGAATATCATCTCCGGTAATCTCGAAGTCGGTCTTGTTTTCGAACTCGGAACGAGCGCCAACCTGGTCGAAGGGAATTTCATCGGCACGGATGTCACGGGCTCAACCAGCCTGGGCAATGGAGGGGCTGGCATCGTGATCGAAGACGCGCCGGACAACACCATTGGCGGTACAACGACGGGAGCCAGCAACCTCATCTCCGGTAACCTGGACGACGGGATCTTCATCGCCGGCGCCAGCGCGACCAACAACCTGATTCAGGGCAACCACATCGGCACCCAGGCGAATGGGGTCGATGCGCTCGGCAATGCGGGCGACGGGATCGATTTCAGCAGCTCCAACCCCGCCTTCAATAATGTGGTCGGCAGCACCCTCAGCAGCGAGGGCAACCTGATCGCCTTCAATACCGACCGCGGCATCTTTGTCAGCGGCGGCACCGGCAACGCCATCGTGGGAAATTCGATCTTCTCCAATGGTGGCCTCGGCATCGACATCGGCGAAATTGGTGTCACGCCTAACGACGATGGCGATGCCGACACCGGCCCGAACAACCTGCAAAACTTTCCGGTCCTGACCAGCGCCATCCTCGCGGGCGGCCAGTCCACCATCATGGGCAGCCTCAACAGCAAACCGAACACCACCTTTCGGATCGAATTTTTCGGCAATGCCTTTGTCGATCCCAGCGGCAACGGCGAAGGTCAGACCTTCCTCGGCTCGCAGGATGTAACGACCGACGGGAGCGGTGACGTCGCTTTCACCGCCGTCCTCCCGGGACTGCCGCCGATCGGGCAATTCATCGCGCAAACCATCATCAGCGCGACCGCGACCGACCCGGCCGATAACACCTCCGAGTTTTCCTCCACCGTGGAAGCCCCCATCACCGCCGGCCAGTTGCTCAACATCTCGACCCGGATGCGCGTCCTGACCGGTGACAACGTCCTCATCGGTGGCTTCATCATCCTCGGCCCCGACCCGAAACAGGTCATCGTGCGCGCGATCGGGCCGTCGTTAGGCCCCGTCCTCGGCACGCTCGCCGATCCCACTTTGGAATTGCACCTCCCCGACGGCTCGATCATCACCAACGATAACTGGAGAGACACCCAGGAGACCGAGATCGAAGCGACCGGCCTCCCGCCGAGCGACGACCTCGAGTCGGCCATCGTCGCGACCCTCGAGCCGGGCGCCTACACCGCATTAGTGCGCGGCGTGGACGGTGGGACCGGCGTGGGATTGGTCGAAGCCTATGATCTGGATCCGGCGGCCGGTTCGGCCGCCAACATCTCGACCCGCGGCTTCATCGACACGGGCGACAACGCCATGATCGGCGGTTTCATCATCGGGGCCGGCGGCGGCGGCAGCGCCACCGTGATGGTGCGCGGGATCGGACCGAGCCTGACAGCGCAAGGCGTGCCGGGAGCGCTCGAGGATCCGACCCTGGCACTGCACGACGTCAACGGGCTCTTGCTCGAGAGCAATGACGACTGGAAAGAAACCCAGCAGGCCGAGATCGAAGCCACCGGGCTCGCCCCGGCCGAGGACCGCGAGTCCGCCATCCTTTCCACTCTGCCGCCGGGTGCCTACACCGCCATTGTGCGCGGCGTGGGTGACACCACCGGCGTCGGCCTGGTCGAAGCCTACAATTTACAGTAACCGGTCCAACACCACGCCGAACTACACCGACACCGAGCCCTTCCCGCCGCTCAGGCGAAGTGGACCTATCGCGGGATCTATTAATTAGGCGACCAGCCGGTCGGCCAATGGAGCGACGAGATCAGCCTTAATGCCGGAGCCTGACGCTCGTTAGGGCGTGAAGCGGAAGGCGGGCTGGCCCGGCCAGCCCGCCTTTCAAGCGCCGTCGATGGCCGCCAGCGGTTTGAGGCTTGCCTTGGCCGGGGAGCGCGTTCAGGCTCGGGTAAATGCGCCATGCTATCACAGGCGGCAATCCCCAGGGCAAGCCGGTTATACAGATTTGTCTGCCTTTAATTGCAGATATTTGGGGCCGAATATTCGTTAGATCTATGAGCACCGAACGCCGAGTCATACGCCAGGAGAGCTTGTGGTTCACCGCTACGACGCTAGGATTTATCGGATTCGTTGGCGCACTACTAAAGACGCCTTCTTGGACAGACGCGCTAATTGCGTCGCTCCTCTTTTTGTTCTCGCGTTCTTCACCGTTTACCTTCTTGTTAGTCACCACAAGAGGTATCGCGAGGTAACCATGAGATGGAGCCAACCGCAGACCAGCGATATGCCTAGATTTCCTTGTTTCCTGAACGCCACTCGCAGTTCGCGCGGTAGCTCATCTTGTTCTCGTTAGGCTTCCACAATCATACCGCCAAACTTAACACTTTTTAGAGCATCCGTTGACGACGTTGTCTTGCTGGCCCCGCTTTTTGACGCATACCGAGTCTTCTATGGACGCCCATCGGATTTGAAGCTTGTAGAGAAATTTCTTTTTGACCGGTTACATGCCAATGAGTCGGTGATTTTCTTTTGCCGGCAATTGTCGTCCAGTTCACCTGCTGGATTCACGCAGCTTTATCCGTCGTTCTCGTCTGCGTCGGCAGGTCGGATTTGGATTTTGAATGATCTGTTTGTTTCTCCGGAAGCGCGACGCATGGGTGTTGCGCGCGTTCTCATTCAAGCGGCGCACACCCACGCCCGCGAGACCGGTGCGGTGGAAGTTGTTCTTGCGACCGCCCATACCAACCAGACAGCACAAGCACTTTATGAATCTATCGGTTACCTTCAGGATGCAGAGTTCCGAACCTACTCATTCTCAATTCGGCCGGCGTAATACCAAGTTTTCGATGACTCCCGCTCTTTCACCCGCTACCCAGCGCGTTTTGATTTGGTCGCTCTGCTCCCATACCCGTCGGGCTTTCGTCTACGTCACGGCTTGGCAGGCCGTTCCATTCGTTCGCCGCGGCTGAGCTTTGTCTCGTTAACCTAAAAAATGCTGCAACGCTTCGTGCACGCCGGCCCCAAATTCTTTTTCGGCGACGCGGCCGTCGGCGTTGCGCACGGCTGCCTTGACCTCTTCGATGGCGTTGGCTGGACAGGCGGGGTAGGCGGCGTAGCGGCCGTCGAGCATAGAGATGTCGTTGTGATGATCGCCCGCGGCGAAGGTGGCTTCGCGCGGGATCCCAGTGAGGCGGGACAATTCTTCCAAGGCGGCGCCTTTGTGGTAATCGGCGTGGCAGAAGCGCAGGTAAACGGTGTTGCGCTGGTAATGGAACTTCGGCTCGCCCGCCTTGGCTTGGTCGATGAACTCGGCCAGGCGATCCATTTCTTCTTCGTTGGTCGCGATGAGCCCGGCGGGCGCGTCGGCCTCGTAGATGACGCGCGCCTTGGTTTTGCGACTGACGAAATCGACCACCTCGGCAAAAACGGATGAGGCGGAATCGTAAAGCTCGGCGTGGGCCTGCGCGCAACGGGCGTTCCAATCGCCGTACGCTTCCCAGCCGTGCTCGGTGGGACGGAAGACGTCGCGCTCGCTCGTTAGAATAAAATCCGGCAGCATGGGGAAGGCGAAATCTTCCAGCCCTTCCTCGAGCAGGCCGACAGAGCGACCGGTGTTGATCGCCCAGATGGCGCCGCCGGTTTGCAGGTCGCGGATTAGGGCCATGCAATCGCGGTCGAAAACCGGGTCGCTGGCGTGGGAGCTGAGGGTGCCGTCGAAATCGGTGCTGAGAAGCCGGATTTTGGCGGACATGGGGTGGAATCTAGAAGCAGATCTATCGCGCGCAATGAGGCTAATCGGATCGAGCCGAGCTTTTGACGAGAATGACCGGCGTTCCCCGGTTCGGGGGCTCAGCACCGCCGCCGAGGTGCTTCGCACGACTTCTGGCGTGGGGTAACAACTCTGTAACTTTTCCGTAATCGCCCTAAGAATTAAATTACGACACAAATGGAAAATGAACGGAATCACAAAAGCAGGGAAAGAGGCGGACAATCGATCCCCAGTTTCACAAGAAGCGTCGGTTGAAACCTCAAATCCAAGGGGCCGGCCAAAAGCCGTTCCGGCAACGAAGAGCCGCCGTTCTCGCAGCCGCCTCCTAACACTGGGGATGGCCCTGGGCCTTTTCATTATGCCGGCCATCAGTAGGGGGCAGAGTTTTCGCCCGCTTGGGTCAGCCGCACCCTGCTGGGCGCCTCGCTCTCAGCTGGCGCTGCCGGAATTCATGTCGACCCGGATGGCGTTTCCTATGTCACCGGGACGTCGGGCGCTTCCAGCTCGACCGATATCACCACGACTTCCTTTGCTCCGGACGGCTCGTTGCGCTGGTCAAAGACGTTTAATGGCCCGACTTCGGGAGCCGACCAAGCGGGCGGCATCGCCCGGGGGTCTGGCAACCTGCTTTACGTGGTCGGAAATACTGCCAGGCCGGACTTCTTCGCCAACCTGCTGGTCCTGACTTATGACGCCACCAACGGCGCTCTGCTCAAGACGATTGTATATAGCACTCAACCCGGCACCTCCGAGTTCGGCTCCTCGATCGTGGCCGACAGTGTGGGCAACATTTACGTGACCGGTGGGACGGTGGGCGATGGCGTCGATGTCCTGACGTTGAAGTTTGATTCGACCGGTGCCTTGAAATGGAAACGGACTTGGGACGGAGCGGCCCAATCTCCTTTTTCGGGTGACGCTCCGGTCAAAGTTCTGTTGGATCCCAATGGTGACGTGGTGGTGGCCATCTATGGCGTTGCCGCTTCGAATCACCCCGACTACGTAGTGGTCAAGTATGCGCCCTCCACCGGCGTGACTCTTTGGGAGACGAGCTTCGGAGTGAGTGGAGACGACTCTCCGGTCGACATGGAGATCGATTCCGCAGGCGACATCTATGTCACGGGTACCGGGATCGATTTTATCAATAAATACAGCACGATAAAGCTGCGAGGCAGCGATGGGCAGTTGCTGTGGCAATTCTATGATGCTTTCGGACAGAGTCATTCCGCCAAGGCGCTCTTCCTGGACGGCCAGGGGGGCGTGCTGATCACCGGGTCGAGCGATCCGGATGGCGACCAATCGAATTTGAACGACCAGTTTTTCACGGTGAAGCGCGACGCCACGACCGGCGCCCAGCTTTGGACGCACGTTTACGGGGCCACCTGTGTGGGCTGCTACGACGTCCCTTCCGATGTGCGGGTCGATTCCACGGGTAATGCTTTCGTCATCGGCAGAACCAGCTCAGCACCCTACAGCAACGATGTCATCCTTTTCGTGCTCGATAACGCCACCGGAGTCGAGAAAGACCGCGGATTATTCTTGAACACCGGCACCGAGATTCCCACTCCCGGCGAGTTACGTTTCGACGCTGCTTTTAATATCTACAACAGCGGCCAGATCTATGATGCCAACACCGGTGCGATCGACATGAGCGTGACCAAATGGGCTTCGTGAATCGGCGGCGGGGGTGGTGGCATTCCGTGCGGGGATTTGGTCTCGTTCCGGGCGCGTTGCAAGGCGACCAGCCGCGGGCATACCCTGCAGGCGCATCTCACGCTGACGAATGCGAACCATGCCGGGGAATCAGTCACAGTCACGGTGGACGGCCAGCCCTTCGTGCTCACGATCAACGGCAGCAAGGCACAGCTTTCGACTCCGGAAACGACGACGGGTCCGCATACCATTGAGCTGGTCGATCCCGCCGGATGTTTCCCACCGCAGGTGGTGAATTGTCCGGCGGACTAAGGCCGATCTTGCGCGCCGGCGGGATTGTTTGGCTGCTCCCGATGGAATTGGGCTGCACGGCAGTGGGATCGTGCTTACCATTCCAGAGCGATGAAATCAGCATACGAATTGGCGATGGAACGACTGGAGAAAACAGCGCCGACGGTCACGCTGACCGACGAACAGAAGGCGCAGATCGCGGAGATCGATTCGACCTACCGTGCTCGCATCGCGGAGAAGGAACTCTTTTTACAGTCGAAAATCGACGAGGCAGGACTGAAGGGAACATTTGCCGAATTCGAGGAGTTGGAAAAGCAGCTGACCTCCGAGATCCGGCGCTTGCAGGAGGATTGCGAGGCGAAGAAGGCGAAGCTACGGGAAGGTTTCGCGAAGTAATTTCGCTTCCTTTCGGAAAGTTTTCTTGACGATGGCGGCTGATTTTTGCTATTCCTAGAAGCGTCGGTTGAGGAGCTCGGATGCTCTGTTAAATATTTGCTTTGGGTGTTTGTCGGAGGCGGTGAGAGAAATTTCACCGCCTCCGTTTTTTTCTCCCGGCGGCAGCGGAATTCTTTGCCAAGGCCGATTGTACGCGCCTAAGGTAGCGCCCCCCGACACGCATGTTTGCTCTCCAACCTGAGCTCAAGATTTTCTCCGGGTCCGCCAATCGCGAACTGGCCAAGAAGATATGCCATAACATCGGCGTGCCGCTTGGGGCTGCGACCCTGAGTTCGTTTCCCGACGGCGAAACCTACGTCAAGATCGAGGAAAACATTCGCGGCCGCGACGTTTTCATCGTCCAGCCGACCTGCCCGCCGGTAAACGAGCACCTGATGGAGCTGCTCATCATGGTCGACGCCGCCCGGCGCGCGAGCGCGGACCGGATCACGGCGGTGATCCCGTTTTTCGGCTATGCCCGGCAAGATCGCAAAGACAAGCCGCGGGTGCCGATTACGGCCAAACTGGTGGCGAATCTCCTGACCGCAGCGGGCGTGAACCGCGTCCTGACGATGGACCTGCATGCGCAGCAGGTGCAGGGATTTTTCGACATCCCGGTCGATCATTTATATTCGCTCCCGGTTTTGATTCCCTACCTGCGGGAGAAGTTGACCCGGAAACGGGTCGTCGTCTCGCCCGATGTCGGCGGCTTGAAAATGGCGAGCGCGTATTCGCAGGCGCTCCGCGCGAACCTGGCCATCGTGGCGAAGCAGCGGATCAGCGCGACCGAGACCGAGGCGCAGTATCTCATCGGTGAGGTGGAAGGCTGCGACGTCCTCCTGGTCGACGACCTGACGGAGACGGCCGGTACCCTCACATCGGCGGCGAAGTTGCTGAAAAAGAACGGCGCGCTCGATATTTACGCCGGGGTGGCGCATGCGGTTTTGGCCGATGTGGCACTGGAACGGTTGCAAAAATCTGAAATTAAGGAATTAATTACGACCAACAGCGTGCCGGTGCGCACCGTGGAGGGCTTTACCACCACGGTGCTTTGTGTCTCCGAGCTACTCGGGGAAAGCATCAAGCGGATTCATAATGACGAGTCCGTTTCCTCGCTTTTCAAAGTGGACAGCGGCGCGCACTAGCAATCGATCATCATGGCCAAACAAGTAAAACTCTCAGCAACGCGGCGGACCGGCACGGGCCGTTCGGCGGTCCGCAAACTCAAAGCGCAGGGTGTCGTCCCAGCCGTCATTTACGGGGGCAAGACCAAATCGGAGCCGCTCCAGGTTTCGCGGCGCGATATCTCGCTCCTCCTCAGTCACGCTTCGGGCGAAAACATTCTCGTGGAACTCGAGATCGACGGCGAAAAGGGTGCTCTCGCGCTCATGCAGGAAGTGCAGCATGCCCCGCTCGGTGGCGATATCCTGCACGTTGATTTTCACGCCGTCTCGATGGACGAAATGATCGAGGCCGATGTGCCGCTCGAACCGCAGGGCATTCCGGAAGGCGTCAAGACCTTCGGCGGACTCCTCGAGCAGAAC
>JBKJNW010000186.1:0-3034 GCA_046593335.1 Chthoniobacterales bacterium
GAAGACCTCCGCGGCATGATCGCGGCCGAGGGCATTCTCACTGCGCGCGGCGGCGTTTCTTCCCACGCCGCGCTTGTCGCCCGACAGATGGGCAAGGTTTGCGTCTGCGGCGCGTCGGAAGTGCAGATCGATTACCAGCGGCGCACGCTTACGGCCAGCGGTATGACCTTGCAGGAGGGCGATTACCTTTCGATCGACGGCACGGCCGGGGAAGTTTTTGCGGGCGAAGTCACGACCGCGCCTTCCGAGATCGTCCAGGTGCTGGTCGATCGCTCGCTCGACGGAAAAAAGAGCGCCACCTACCTGCAATACGCCAAGCTCATGAGCTGGGTCGATCGGGCCCGCAAACTCGATGTCCGGACCAATGCCGACACGCCCGAGCAGGTGGAAAACGCCATCGCCTTTGGCGCCTGCGGGATCGGTCTTTGCCGGACCGAGCACATGTTTTTCGAGGGGAACCGGATCGACGCCATGCGCGAGATGATTCTCGCGGAGACGAAAGAGGCGCGGGTCAAGGCGCTCGCCCAACTCCTGCCTTATCAACAAAAGGATTTTGCCGGAATCTTCAAGGCGCTCGACGGCTTGCCCGCGACGATTCGTTTTCTCGATCCGCCGCTGCACGAATTTCTCCCGCACGAAAAGGAGCAGCAGCTCGATCTCTCGCGCAAAATCGGCATTCCGGCGGAGGTGATCTCGCGTCGAGTGCGCGAGCTGCACGAGTTCAATCCCATGCTCGGCCATCGTGGGTGCCGGCTCGGGATCGTCTATCCCGAAATCTCCGAGATGCAGGCGCGCGCGGTATTCGAAGCGGCTGCGGAAGTGCAGAAGAAGGGCAGGAAAGTCCGGCCCGAGATCATGATTCCGCTCGTCGGTTATCCCAAAGAACTGCAGCTCCAGATCGAGATCGTGCACCGCGTCGCGGCGGAAGTGGCGAAGGAGAAGAAAGTGAAATTCAATTATCTCGTCGGCACCATGATCGAAATCCCGCGGGCCGCGCTGGTCGCGGACGAGATCGCGCAGGACGCGGAATTCTTCAGCTTCGGGACGAACGATCTGACGCAAACGACGCTCGGCATGAGCCGGGACGATTCCGGCAGTTTCCTTCCGGCTTATGCGGAGCTGGATATTTTGCCTAACAATCCCTTCGCCGCGATCGACCAACAGGGCGTCGGGCGCCTGATGGAGATCACGCGCGACCTCGGGCGCAAAACCCGGCCCGGGATCAAGCTCGGGATTTGCGGCGAGCACGGGGGGGAACCCTCGAGCGTGAAATTCTGTCATCGGCTCGGACTCGATTATGTGAGCTGCAGTCCGTTCCGTGTGCCGATCGCAAAGCTGGCCGCCGCTCAGGCCGCGCTCGAATCGTAGTCGTTGTAGCCGGGGGCGTTGACCCCGGCCGCGGCGGGGCTAGTTCAATGTCGGTCCAGGGTCACCGCCCCCGGGCTACAACGAGGCATCAGCGCGTCTTCGCCCCGGACGCATAACAAAGCTCGCCCTCGGCAAGATCGTGGTGCCGATCGATTTCTCCGATTGTTCGAAGCGTGGCTTGCAATACGCGATCGGGCTCGCGCAAATTTTTCGGGCGAAGCTAAGCGAACCTATCATCCGTTACGCTCGGTTGCCGGTGCTGGTCGTGCCAGTCGCGCCTTTGTCAGCGACCTGAACCGGAGTTACTTGTACTTATTGAGCAACACCTCTCCTAACGAAACCTCAACTACGAATAACGCCATGTATCTCGAACGTATCTTTGTCGAAGGACTCGCCCACGCCTCTTACCTCTTTGGCGCCGACGGTGAAGCCGCGGTGGTCGATCCGAAACGCGACATCGATGATTACCTTGCCGCGGCCGAGCGCGAAGGTTTGCGCATCGTTGCCATCTTTAACAGTCATCCGCACGCTGATTTTGCCTCCGGCTTTCGCGAACTGTCGGAGCGGACCGGCGCGAAGATCTATCTCTCCCACATCGCGCCGGCGAAATATGAGCGAGTCGAGGCCCACGACGGCGAAAAAGTGAAGATCGGCTCGCTCGAGGTCGAGTTGCTCGAAACGCCCGGGCATTCGCCCGACAGTCTTTCCTTTCTCGTTCGCGAAGGCGGGCAACCGGTTGCGCTCTTCACCGGCGATCTGCTTTTCGTGAACGATGTCGGCCGCCCTGATCTGCGCGACGCCGATGAAGATCCCAGCGCGCTCGCGGGCAAGCTTTACGATTCCCTTCACCAAAAGGTGCTGACTCTGCCCGACGACGTAAAAGTGTATCCCTCACACGGCGCCGGTTCGCTTTGCGGTCGCGCTATTTCCGACGCGCCCTTCACCCTCGTGGGCCAGGAACGGAAACTGAATTGGGCCATGCAAATCGGGGATCGGGCCGATTTCATCAGGCAGATGATCGACAACCTCCCGGCGCGCCCGGCTTATTTTTCCTACGATGTCGACCTCAACCTGCGCGGGGCCGAGCCCATGAGCACTCTCGCGCCGCTCCGGGAGATGAGTGAGCAGGAGCTGAAAAAAGCGGTGAGCGACGGCGCTACAGTGATCGACGTCCGGTCACCGGGAAAATTTGGCGCCGGCCATTTTCCGGGCAGCCTCAACATCGGTCTTGGCAGTCCCTCTTTCTCGACCTGGACCGGGTTCATGGTCCCGGGTGAAAAAGCGATCGCGCTCGTCGTCGGGACGGACGAGGAGGCGAAGAAGGCGCGGCTTGAGCTGGCCCGGATCGGTTTCGATAACGTGCTTGGTTACCTCAAGGCGAATGCGCTGAGCGAGACCCGGAAGTTGCCCCAGATCAGCGTGCCGGAATTCAAGGCCAAGCTAAGTGCGAACGGCCCGCTCGTTATCGACGTCCGCACACCCACGGAGTGGAAAAACAGCCACCTCGAGTGCGCGCGCCATCTTCCGCTGGCCACCTTTGCCGAGCAGACCTCCGCTTTGCCTAACGACCGGCCGATCGCCGTCATCTGTGGGAGCGGTTATCGCAGTTCGATCGCGGCCAGCCTGCTCCAGGCTCGCGGCTATGAGCAGGTCGAAAATGTCGCCG
>JBKJNW010000070.1:0-30621 GCA_046593335.1 Chthoniobacterales bacterium
CTTTTGCCCGGCCGGGGTCAGCGCCCCCGGCTACAGCGCGTTCCGCGCGCACCGCAACGGAACCCTCGATCGCCCTAACGATCCGGTCGACATCGGGCAGCGCGGCATATTCGTAGATCGGGTTGTAGCCGATCATGACGTTGCCTTTGCTGACCAGAATGGGGGGACTGATCATCGCCTCCCAGATTTCGGGCTGGCCGGTGACATGGGAAATAATCATCTGCCCGACGCTGCAATTCTCCGTGTCTTCCTGGACGATGATGAGGCGGCCGGTTTTGCGCACGGAATTCTCGATCATCTCCCGATCCCAGGGCGCGATCGAACGCAGATCGATTAACTCGACGCTGGTTTTGTCGCCGAGCTTATCGAGCGCCTCGATCGATTTCTCCATCGTATTGCCCCAGGCGACGACAGTGACGTCGGCGCCGGCGCGGTGGAGGCGGGCTTTGCCTAACGACACCGGCAGGACAGGCTCGGTCGACTCGTGTTCCGCCCAAAGGAGATGTTTGGGGAGCAAGATGAAGGTCGGATCTTCGCAGTGCATCGCGGTCCAGAGGAGACCGGCGGCGTCTTCCGGATTGCTCGGGATGGCGATGTTGATTCCCGGATAATGCGCGAGCGGGGCTTCATTTGCCTGGCTGTGCCAAAGGCTGCCGCCCGGGAGGTAGGCGCCGTAGGGCGCGTAGATCACGAGTGGGCAGGTCCAGGTGCCGAAGGAGCGCCAGCGCAGGGTGGAAAGATTGGTCGCGAGCTGATTCCAGCCGGGGTTGATGAAATCGACAAACTGCAATTCGAAGACCGGCCGTTTCCCGTAGGAAGCGAGACCGCAGGCCACGCCCATGATGGTCGACTCGGCCAGCGGCGAATTGAAAACCTGCTCGGGGAATTCAGTCGAAAGTTTTTGGGTGAGACGGAAGACGCCGCCTTTCGGGTCTTCCACGTCTTCGCCGAAAATGATCCGGCCTGGATTTTTCGCCAAGCCCGCGCGCAAGGTCAGGTTGACCACGTCGCCGATGCGATATTTTCCCGGCGGCAAGACTTCGTCGTCGAGCTCTGGCAGCGGGCCCGTAGTTTGGAGGCGGAGTTCGTCCGCCGTGGGATCTTCCTCCTTTTCGGCAGCGAGGAATTCCTGGCGAATCCGCTCTTTGATTTCCTGATCGAGCTGCGCGTAGTCGTCCGCATTGATCACTCCTTCGGCGATCAACTGTTCTTTGTATTTCGTCAGGGGGTCGCCTTCGGCCAGCTTCTCGATTTCCTCCGCGGTGCGGTAAAGCTTGTGATCGTCGGAGCTGGTGTGGCTGGAGAGCCGCTCCATTTTGACCCAGAAAAAGACCGGCCCCTTGCCCGCGCGGAGATGGGCGCTCGCTTCCTGCCCGGCTTCGTAGACGGCCAGAACATCGGAGCCGTCGAGCTCGCGCCAGTCGTTAGGCTGGAGAACGTCGATCGCGAGCGGATTGATTTGGCGAGTCGGGCTGCTAATGCCGTAGCCATTATCTTCCACGACGAAGAGCACCGGGAGCTGACGTTCCTTGGCAAAACAGACCGCTTCGAAAAAGTCGCCCTGCCGGGTGGCGGCGTCGCCGATGGTGGCGATGACGAAGTTCTTTTTGCCGTCCAGTTTGATCCCCCAGGCGATACCGCAGGCGGGCAGCAACTGCGCCCCGGTCGGAGTGGGCACGCTCCAGATATGGCGTTCGGCGTAGCTGTAATGCGACGGCATTTGCCGGCCGTGGCTTTGCCCTTTGCGCTTCGCGAAATAATCGAGCGCGAGCTCCGCGGAGGTGACGCCGCGGCCGAGAACGAGGGCGCGGTCGCGATAATAACCGCAAACGTAATCGCCCGGGTCACTGGTGAAGGAGAGCGCGGCGAGCGCTTCGTGGCCCATGCCGGAGACGTGAAAGTGACCTTTGCCCTGGCGGTTGAGATTCTGCTCGCGCAGATCGCCGTGCCGGCTCTCCAGGAGAATGTTGAGAAGTCGAAGTTTGTCTTTTTTGCTCAGGGCCATCGGAAGAAGTTGAGAGTCGTTAGTTAAGAGTTGAGAGAGCAAGCGAATTTGCGTTGCTCCGCACTCTCAACTCTCCACTCTCAACTCTCAACTGCCGCCAGCTACAGCGGCGCCACGACTGCATCCGCCGGCTTTTTAAATTTCTCGGGGGCAATCGGCTCCTGAAGAAAATGCACGTTGGAGAACTCGATGCGGCCGAGCGGCTCGCCCTCGATGTCGCTGCCCGTCCATTTGTAGAAGGGTGCGACTTTGGGCACGAGGAAGCCGGCGACCGTCTGCCATTCCTCGAAGACAATCGCGTGCGGCTCCAGCTCTGTGACCGGGCGTCCTTTGCGCATCGCCGGGTAGCTGACGACATAGTACGCCATTTTCAGCTGCGCCGCTTTCGGATCGATGTAGGCGACGTAATAATCGTCCGGGGTATCGCCGGTGCCGGGGGCGAAGCTGAAACGGACGACGTCATATTCCTGGCCGCGGAAACTTTTTTTGCCTAACGACTCCTGTTTCACCCCGGGATCGGCGAAGACAAAAGGCATGCCGAAGAAATAAAACGGCGTCGTCATGTAAAAGCGCGGCGGCATCCCGCCGAGAGCGTCGAGGCTGGGCTTGATCCAGACCTCTCGGCCATCCGTCCCGAGGGTGTATTTGTCGCTCGTGATCAGGCCGGCGCGGCTTTGCAGATCGAAAAGCTGGTGGTCCTTCAGGTCGCGCTTGGCTGATTTCCAGGCGAGGTCGTATTCCACTCCGGCGAGGCCGCGCCATTTCGTTAGGCCACCGTGCGCCTCGAGACAGGGATCGAGTTGGGCAAAGGCGGAACCCGTGCCGAGGAGAAGGGCGAAGAGAGCGAAAAGATGACGGTGCATTCCTTTGCATAGGAGGAAACCGGCCGTCCGCAAGGCCGGCTGGGTTGACGCGCGGGCGGGATGCGCTCAGGTCGTAGGCGTGTCGACCGAAAATGCGTCCGAGGGCGCGCTGCCCCTGCGCCTCGACGTCCTCCGCCGGTTGAAATGGTGGATCTGGTTCACCGAGGTCATTCACCCGAGCGATCTGCAGGTGACGCTCGCCTGGGCGGGCGCGATCGGCTTTTTCGGCGCGCTCACTTCGATCGGATTTCGTTATGCGACGAGCGCGTTGCATAAGCTCATGACCGGCAGCACCGCGCCGGGGCTGGTGGAGAGTTTTAACGCCCTCTCGTGGTGGACTCGCCTAACGGTCCCGGCCGTCGGCGGATCGCTCGCCGGTCTCGTGCTCTACCTCGGGATGCGCTGGCGCGGTGGCGTCACCACGACCGATTACATGGAAGCGGTGGTACTGGGCGACGGCAAAATTTCGACCCGGCGCAGCATCGTGAAGTGCCTCTCGGCCATGTTCACCATTGCCTCGGGCGGATCGATCGGACGCGAGGGACCGCTGGTGCAGTTGTCCTCGCTCGTGGCTTCGATTGCCGGGCGCTGGCGGCATTGGTCAACGCCAAGACTGCGCCTGCTCGTCGGCTGCGGCGCGGCGGCCGGCATCGCCTCGGCCTACAACGCCCCGATCGCGGGCGCGCTTTTCGTTGCCGAGATCGTGCTCGGCTCGGTCGCGATGGAAATTTTCGGGCCGCTCGTTTTTGCCTCCGTCATCGCCACGCTCACCGTGCGCGGTTTCATCGGGAGCGATCCGATTTATGCGATCCCGCATTTCCAGCTCAACTCCAATTGGGAGATCGTTCCCTATCTCATTCTCGGCTTAGGCGCAGGCGCGGTGGCGCCTTTGTTTCTCCGCTTGCTCAATGCGAGCGAGCGTCTGGCCAGCCGGGTTCGTGTGCCGGTTTACCTGAAGATGCTCGTCGGCGGCTTGATCGTCGGTGGGCTCGCGGTACGCCATCCGGAGGTGTGCGGGAATGGTTATACCGCGGTCAACCGAATCCTGGCCGGCGACTGGGCCTGGCAGATCGTGCTCGTCATTCTCCTCAGTAAAGTGATCGCGACCGCGGCCACCTTCGGTTCCGGCGCGGTCGGAGGTGTCTTTACCCCGACGCTCTTTGTCGGGGCCAGCCTCGGTTATCTCTTCGGGATCGCCGCCGCCCAGTTGCACACTGGCCTAACGATCAACCCCGCCGCCTTTGCCCTCGTCGGGATGGGAGCGTTTCTCGCCGCCACCACCCATGCGCCGATCATGGCCATCATCATGATCTTCGAGTTGACGCTCGATTATCAGATCATCCTCCCGCTTATGCTCGCCTGCGTCGTCGGCTACTACACCTCGGTCAGTTTTGAGAAACGTTCGATCTACAGTGAGGCGCTCAAACGCAAAGGGGCAGGGGATTACCGTTACCAGTTGGCCGAGCTGCACGTGCGCGACCTGATGAAACCCGATCCCCTGACCGTTTCGCCGACCGCGCGTTTCGCGGAGATCGGAGAAAAATTCGTCGCCAACCGTTTCAATTATCTTTACGTGACGGAGGGAGGGCGTTTCGTAGGCGCGATTTCATTGCACGACATCAAAAGTTATCTCAACGCGCCGGAACTGGCCCAGCTCGTGATCGCGGGTGACATCCTGCGCGAAGACATTCCGACGCTGGAACCGACGGCGACCTTGCACGAAGCGCTGGATCGTTTCGCGTATCACCAGGGTGAACGCCTGCCGGTGGTGATGAACCAGAACCGTGGCCAACTGGTCGGCAGCCTGGCCAAAACGGATGTCATCCTGGCCCTTGCCGGCAGCGGGCGCCGCGGTGGTCCCAAGCGGGGTCCTTTTGCCTAACGATGATGCAAGAATCGTCCGTAAAGGAGGGCATGGGAGTCATCGCTCGTTACCGGGATTATCTGCCGGTCTCGGCCTCGACGCCTGTGGTGTCGTTAGGCGAAGGCGGCACCCCGCTCATTTTTTCGCCGCGCCTAAGCGAGAAGGTCGGCCGGGGCTGCGAAGTTTTCGTGAAGTACGAAGGCTTGAATCCAACCGGCTCCTTCAAGGATCGCGGGATGACCGTGGCCGTTTCCAAGGCCCTTGAGCGCGGCGCGCAGACGCTGATTTGCGCTTCGACCGGAAATACATCTGCCTCCGCCGCCGCCTATGCCGCGCGCGCCGGGATGCGCTGCGCGGTGGTCCTGCCCGCGGGCAAAATTGCCAGCGGAAAAATGGTCCAGGCCTTTGCTTATGGGGCGCGGGTGGTTGCGATCGAGGGGAATTTTGACCAAGCTCTTGAGATCGTTAGGCAGCTCGGGGCAGGGGAGGACTTCGCCATTGTGAATTCGATCAATCCCGACCGGATCGCCGGACAAAAAACCGCCGCCTTCGAAATCGTGGACGAGCTGGGCGAAGCGCCTGATCTGCATCTTCTGCCGGTCGGCAACGCAGGGAACATCGCCGCCTACTGGGCCGGCTACGAGGAGTATCGCGCCGCCGGCAAAACCACGCGTCAACCGCGCATGATCGGCTTCCAGGCCGCTGGCGCGGCGCCGATTTTTCACAACGAAATCGTCGCTCATCCTGAGACGCTGGCGACGGCAATCCGGATCGGGAATCCCGCGAGCTGGTCTCAGGCGCAGGCGGCCCTCAGTGAATCGAACGGCACGATCGACATCGTGAGCGACGAGGAAATTCTCGCGGCCCAGCTTTGGCTGGCCAGCGCGGAAGGGATTTTTGTCGAGCCGGCCAGCGCCGCGCCGATCGCGGGCCTGCTCCGCGCCTGCGATCCGCAACGAGCCTCGCGCTTCGCCGCCGTCTCCATCCCGGAAGGGAGCCGGATCGTCTGCACCGTCACTGGGCATGGTCTGAAGGATCCCGAAATCGTGAGCGCGAGTGTAGTGCTGCCGGCGCCGGTTGCGCCTAACGAGTCGGCGGTCCGGCGCGCGATTGAGACGGCGCGGAGTTGACAGTTCCACTGGAATGAGGAAAACGGGGCGGCGCATCTCATCATGGGTTTGATTGTTCAAAAATACGGCGGCACCTCCGTCGGAAGCACCGAGCGCATGCGCAAAGTGGCGGAGCGCTTGCTCGCCACCAAACGCGCGGGGCACGATGTCGTCGCGGTCATTTCCGCGATGGCGGGCGTAACCGATAACCTGATCAAGCTGGCGCACGAAATTTCGCCGCAACCGACCGAACGCGAGCTGGACGCACTTCTCGCCACCGGTGAACAGGGATCGAGCGCGCTCATCGCCATGGCGGTCAACGCACTTGGCGGCAAGGCCGTCTCGCTAAGCGGCGCGGCCGCCGGCATCGTGACCGACGGGGTGCATACGAAGGCGAAAATTTCTCATATTTCGCCCCGGCAAATCAACGAGCTTCTCTCGGAGGATTACATTGTGGTCGTGGCCGGGTTCCAGGGGCAAAGCCGCGAGGGAGCGCTAACGACGTTAGGCCGGGGCGGCTCGGATTTAACTGCCATCGCCCTCGCCGCCGCGCTCAAGGCGGACGATTGCCAAATCTTCACCGACGTCGACGGCGTCCACACTTGCGACCCGCGGGTCGTGCCCGACGCGGGCAAGATCGACGAGATCGCGCACGACGAATTGCTCGAGATGGCAGGCGCCGGTTCCAAGGTGATGCAGTCGCGCGCGGTGGAATTTGCGAAGAAATTCGGCGTCGGCTTCGAAGTGCGCTCGAGCATGAAGGATGTGCCCGGAACCCGCGCCACCGAGGAAGCGCCGAACATGGAAGACATCGTGGTGCGCGCGGTCAGCCTCGAGCGCAACCAGGCCAAGGTGACGATCTGCAGCGTGCCGGATCGGCCGGGAAGCGCGGGAAAGATTTTCTCCGCGATCTCGGCCGCCAACGTCAGCGTCGACATGATCGTGCAGAGCGCGTCCACGACCGGCACGACGGACCTCTCTTTTACCCTACACAAGGATGAGTTTGCCAAAGCCGAGAAAATTCTCACCCAACTGGTGCCGGAAATCGGCGCTTCGGCCATGACGGCGACGACGGGCGTAGCCAAGCTCAGCGTGGTCGGCATCGGCATGCGCTCCCATGCCGGCGTGGCGTCGCGGCTCTTTGCCTGTCTGGGCGAAGCGGGAGTGAACATTCAGCTCATCTCGACTTCGGAAATCAAAATCGCGGTCGTAGTCGACGAGAGCGAACTCGATCACGCCGCGCAGGTCACTCATGCCGCCTTCGGCCTGGCGACGCCGCGGCGGCCGCAGGAGAGCAGCGGTCAGGCCTGAGTTTTTCAGCCTAACGAGGGCCGGTTACTTGACCGGGACGACGTAAAATTCCGCGATCCGGCTAACCCGCATCTTATGGCCGAAGATGCTCTTGACGATGGCGACCGCGGGATGATCGGCGTGACCGCCGAAGTGGTCGCCTTTGTTGGCCACTTTCCATTTCGTCCCGTCCTCTAGCGCGATGACGTCGCCGTACGCCGCGCCGTTCCAGGTGCCATCGATCCGGCTGATGACGAAATCTGCTTTTGTCCGCGATTCGCGCAACGCCGCTTTCTTCTCCGCTTTCTCGCGGTAGCCCTGCAGCCAGGCATTGAGCTTGGCCAATTCGTTCGGGGAGAGTTTCTCCAGGCCGGCGCCTTTGAATTCCTCCGGCGTCATGGTTTGCTGAATTCCCGCGGCCTCGTCCTGGGCACGCACCGTTGCCGTGGCGCCTAACGAGAAGATGGCGGCGAGGGTAAGAAGGAGGCAGTTCGAACGAAAGCGGATGAATTTTTTCATGAGTATGAGAGCGGCTAGTGCCGCAGCGTATCAGGGGGGCAAGAGGGGTCAAGCCACGGCGTGTTCGCCAGGCCGCACGAATCAGGCGAGGTCTTTCCGCATTCGAACGTGATTCACGGCGTCGAAGATCGTCGGCGCCGGTCCGATCGCGACGAAGCCATGCCGTTGATAGAAGCGTTGGGCATCCTCCCGGGCATTGAGAACAATCCACGTCGCACCAGCGGCGCGCGCCCGCTCCTCAAATGTCTTCAGGAGTTGGCCACCGAGGCCGCGCCCTTGCATTTCCGGCTCAACCGCCATGTAGCGGACCTGGGCTTCGGCCGCGCTATTGAAATGGAGTCGGCCCACTGCGAGCGGCTGCGAATTGGGGCCAGGAATCATGAGATGCTCGCTCGTTTCTTCGCGGTCATCCTTTTCCGAGCCCCGCGGCTGGTTCCAGGGCGCACGCAGAATCCGCCAGCGCAGATCGAAATATTCATCCCATTCGCGCGGAGTCTGCGGTGAGCGGGCGGCGTGGGCCGCATCAGGCGTCATCGTTTCGAATATCCCTCTGAGATCGCGAGGGGAAAGGGGAAATCCCGAGACAAATCATGAATTGCCTCTCATATTATAACATCAGACAATGTATGTCATATAAAGTCCGAAGGTGTTGGTCGGCTTTGATTATGGAGATTTGCACGTTTGGGATTGAGCTGTCCCACTTTGCGACATCCAGACTTCCAAATTCTGGCGAGTTTTGGAACTTTGAAAGGTCTCGGCTGGGATAACTCAGCCGCGAACCCTCGCCGAGGCAAGCTTGTGTCGATCGAAAGGTCTGACCATGTATGTGCCCCTTAGGTGAAAGTGAGCACCGAAAGGCGGATGCCCTTCCAAACTCGCCGCGAGTTGAAACTTTGGGAGTCCCAAAGTTCCAGACATGGCGAAATTACAAAGCTATAGCGGGATCGACGTACCACGGAAATGGAATGACAGGCTGTTACCTCATCGGCATGCCGCTTACCTGACAGCACCGGCCGAAAAGTCAGCCTCCAGGTTGAGATCGACTGTCACTGCCAATTCCAAACTCATCATTTAGTTGTAAGTCTGGAAGTCGCAACGTGGGACAATTCAACAGCCAACCCTCAGCGGCCTGTTCGAACGCAATTCGACTCCGCCCGGCGCGACCACCTCCAGGCTCTGCTCAACCGTCGCCGCCCTTCAGCCGGATCACCGACACGTGTCCGGGACATCAGCCTTTTTGTTCACGGTACACACGGAATACTCACGAACGTCGTCGCGCTTCCGGTGCCATAGTCAGCGGCCACCACATCCGTCCTTCCGTCTCCGTTAAAGTCGGCGCTCGCGAGCGCGAACGGAAACGGATTCCGGCCGCGGACCGTGAACTGTTTCGGCGGACGGAAGCTACCCGTTCCCTCCCCGACCAAAAAGAGAACGGTCTGAGAAGAAAAGGTGGCCGTAGTAAGGTCCACGTTGCCATCGGCATTTAGATCGGCAGCGAGCAAGGCCTGCGGATCGCTCACTAGAATGCTCCGCTCCGCCCCAAAGCTACCGTCGCCATTACCCAGATAGAGCGCGATGTGGTTATTCGGAAAGATATTGTAAACTCCCACGGCCAGATCCTGATGACCGTCGTGGTTGAAATCGGCTGCCACGACCTGACTGCCGTTACCACCCAGTCCGTAGGTATTCGCGAGAGCAAAGTGTCCCGTACCGTCCCCGCGGAGGATGCTGAGAGATTCTGTGGCATAGTCTGAGATCGCCAGATCGGGGATGCCGTCCTCCGTAAAATCTCCCACCACCACTCCTCCGCTCGCCGTGGTGACGGTCGATTTGATCGGTGGATTGAAAGTCCCCGACCCTGTGCCGAGCAGGACGTCTATCTTAGTACTTGCAAAGTCAGTCACGGCGAGATCGAGCTTCCCGTCCTGATTGAAATCGCCCGTGACCACCCTTGCCGGAGTATCCTCGACCATATAATAGACCGGCGCAGCGAAAGTGCCGTCCCCGTTATTGAGCCTCACCTCTACACCTACCCTGCCCGAGTCGATCACCGCGAGGTCGGGGCGACCATCACCATTGAAATCACCCACCGCCACATCATGCGGATAATCCGCGGTCGTCAGCTTGGTTGGTCCGGTGAATCCGCCCGCGCCGTCACCGTAGAAGATCGAGAGATAGCCATCAAAGGCGGTGCCGGAGGGCAGCACGAAATCGGCCTTGCCATCGGCATCCAAATCCCTGGTCGCGATATTAAAGGGAGACCCGCCCGAGAAGTAATTGGTGGGAACGAACTGCAACCTCCGGCAGTCAGCCGCCGAGACGCGTAGCGCCACCAGCAACATAGCAGCGCAAAATAGCTGAAAGATAGATGCCCGGGACAGACGATGGAGGAGGCGGTTTCCGCGGAGCGAAATGGCCGATTCTGGGTATGTCTTCATGAAAGGTTGATAAGCTCTACCGCTCGCCCACTGTCAATCACAGAACAGCAGGGCGCCCAGCACCAAACCCGGGACAGACGCCCCGCACGGACCCAGAGAGTACGGGCCTGCCACGCTTAAGCCTTACCGAATAGCCTCACCGCCGTCAGCCTGGGTAGCGCGCGCGTCCCGCGCGCTGGTCGCGCTGTCCCGGCGCGACGGACTTTACATCCTTTACTCATTAGGTTTTCGGCGCAGAAACACCACTGACCAGAAAGAGAAAGCGCCGGTCGCAACGACACCCATCGCCGCGACCGACCCAGTAGTTTGGATTAAAGGCGATGGGGCCTTCAATTTTCGGGCGTTGTGTCAGGAGAACGGGCTTTCGTAAGACCGCTTCGCGTTTCCGATTAGCCTTAAGTCGCGCTTCCGCTCCACTTGAGCTTCTGCCGGACGACCCCGAAGAATGACAGCTCCGGCAACACTGCCAGCGGCAATGTCTTTTCCGCCCGCCGGATCGTGACCACGGAACCGAACTCCAGTAGCATCGGACTGCGACCATCGAGAGTCAGATAAACTGGGTGATCCGGCTCGCTCGCTTCCACTTCGATCACGGCATCATCGCCTACGATGACCGATCGATTAGTCAGGACATGAGGACAAATCGGTGTGATCACGAAAACACCCGACTGCGGCTCGAGAATCGGACCGCCCGCAGACAGCGAATATGCCGTCGAACCGGTCGGGGTCGCCACCACGAGACCGTCGGCATTGAACTCCGTCAAAGCCGCGCCGTTGACCCGCGTCCGCAGCCTGATAAGTCGCGAAATCTCACCCCGGCTCAGGACGGCGTCATTCAGCGCGACCATTTGCCCGTTTTGCGCCGTGCCTTTACTCACCTGGACGGATAACAGGACGCGTTCGCTGAGCGCGAATTTGCCGCTCACGATCGAGCTCACTGCCTCGAGATATGCCGACGAGTTCAGGCAGGTCAGGAAGCCCAGCGAGCCGATGTTTATCCCAAAGACCGGCTTCATCATGTCGCCCAGCCCCCCGACCACATTCAGAATGGTCCCATCGCCGCCCAGGACGACGAGCAAATCCGCCTCGGCCCCAAGCTCTGCGATCGAGCGGCCCCCTTTCATACCGACAAGGGCGGCCGTGGCAGTCTCCACCCGCACTGCGACTCCCGCGCGTTCGAATTCCGTCCGCAGTTGATTGACGAGCTCGGCCGCGCCCGGTTTCCCGGTATGCGCGATCAGGCCGATGGTTTTCGGAGACATATGAAAAATTCCTGGTTGCCGTCGGCGCCGGCGATACTGGATGGAACCAGGCCATCGACCTGCGCGCCGGCCGCTTGGGCAAAGGCGACGATCTTCTGCTGCGCTTTCTCGTGCAACTCGCTCGATCGCACAACGCCGCCGCGGCTCACCTCCCCGCGGGCGAGCTCAAACTGAGGCTTGATCAAGGCCAGAATCACTCCGTCCGATGTGAGCAGCTCAAAGGCGCTGGGCAAGATCAAAGTGAGCGAAATGAAGGAAACGTCGATCACGCAAAGCTCGATCGGATCCGGGATTTCTTCGCGCGAAAGCCGGCGCGCGTTGGTCTTTTCCAGGGTCGTGACTCGCGCATCGTCGCGGATTTTCCAGGCGAGCTGGCCGTGCCCGACGTCGACCGCAAAAACCTTCCGGGCTCCATGCTGCAGCAGGCAATCGGTAAAACCGCCAGTCGAGGCGCCAATATCGAGCGCGATCTTGCCTTCACAATCGATCGCGAAGTGCGCGAGCGCGCCCTCGAGTTTGATCCCACCGCGGCCGACGTAGCGGCTGCGGGCGGCGATGGAAATCTCGTCCTTTTCCTGAACCGAATCGGAAGCTTTGGCCGCCACGTGGTCGGCAATCCGGACTTCGCCCGCCATAATGGCTGCCTGGGCCTGATGCCGGCTTGGGAAGAAGCCTCGTTGGACGAGCGCAAGGTCAAGTCTGATGCCCTTAGCCATGAATCAAGCCGTCACCGAAGGGCAGTTTCGGAATTCCTTTTTGGCGTAATAACGAACTGAATACCCTCTTCAAGAATGTTTAACGCATTTTCCAACTGACTGGAGGTAATGGCTAAGGGCGGCATGAAAGTAACCGTGTTGCGGATATGGCGGGTGAGCAATCCTAGGCCGCGAACTGCAGAGCAAGTATCCGCCGCCAGGCGACCTTTCGCGTCCAAGTCGATCGCGCCGATCATTCCGACCGAGCGAACAGACTTCACCCCGTCGATTTCTGCTAATGCCGAGATGCGGTCGCGCAGCATCTCCATCTTCGGCGAAAGCGAGGCGATCACGTTTTCGATTCGGAAGATCTCGAGGCTGGCCAAGGCGGCCGCGCAACCCAGGGCATTGCCGGTGTAGCTATGGCCATAGAACAGCGTCGCTTCGGGATTTCGGCTCTGAAATGGCTTGAATACTTGATGCGATATCAGCGTAAGAGCCAGAGGTAAGTAACCTCCGGTTAATCCTTTGGCGAAAACGTACATATCAGGGTGCACATCTTCGTGTTCACAGGCGAACATTCGGCCAGTCCGACCAAAACCGGTCATCACTTCGTCAGCAATAAGAAGAGTTCCAACCGAGTCACACCAATCCCGCAGCCGCCGCAACAGGCCTTTCGGCCAGATTTTCATCCCAGCGGCCCCTTGGACGATCGGTTCGATCACGACGGCCGCGATTTCTTCGCTACCGGGCAGCCCCTCCAGCTCCTCCAGGCTCGCCACGCGGCGGGCCGGAAACCGGAAACCCTCAATCTCCCCACCAAACATCGCCGCCGCTCCAAGGCTGGCCGCCCCAGCCGTGTCCCCGTGGTAAGCGTCTTGAAATGAAATGAAGGTCCGGCGTTTCAATCCTTTCAGCTTCCAATATTGGCTGACGATCCGAAGTGCAGCTTCCATCCCGGTCGAGCCGTCATCAGAATAAAACACCCGCCCGAATTTCTCGGCGGGGAAAAGCTCGACGATCTCCCGCGCCAGTTGAATGGCTGGCGGGTTGGTCGTGCCGAGAAACGAAGTATGCGCGACTCGATCGAGCTGGGCGCGGATCGCGGCATTGATCCGCGGATGATTGTGACCGTGCACATTGGTCCAGATCGACGAATTGCCGTCGATATACTCGCGCCCGCGGCTGTCGCGCAGGATTGCCCCCTCGCCGCTCACGAGCACGAGCGGTTCGTGGTCAGGCGCGCACCATTCGCCCATGGAGGTAAACGGATGCCAGAGGTAGCGCTTGTCGTCGGCTACCAGCTGCTCGGTGTTCCAGCTATCCATCGCGGGTCTGGTCGCGCAACATTTTATCGATCGCCGCGAAATCTTCCGCCGAGGCGCGTCGGCGCTGGTATTTGCGAAAAATGATGTCGCGCAGCTCGCGTAGATCGTCGAGCAGAGGGACGTCGTAATAGGTCCACACCTCTTGTTCGCGGAATTTCGCCTGGAATTTCCAGTCCCCGCCAAATTTCGTCACGCGCACCTCGCGTTTTCGTCCGTCCTCATCCCGCGAGGTCCATATGTGTTGACTGCGCATAGCGTCGGCTCCTTACATTAGCATTCTTGAAAGACGCGGCCAGACTCCTCCTTTATCTCGCCGGCGTCATCCTCCTCGGGGCGCTCCTCGCTCCCCCGCTCTTCTGGCTCGGCCAGGCTGTCATCGCCCATGGCTTCCTGCCAAGCCTGGAGAAGTTTGATTTCGAAAGCTATTTCCATCGCGCCCTGCTCATCGCGGCTGTGGCGCTCCTTTGGCCGCTCTTCCGGATCCTGCAAGTGAGGAGCTGGCGCGATCTGGGGCTGGAGAAAAACTCCCGCGCCGGGGCCGACCTCGGGATGGGATTCGTGATCGCGGCCATTCCCCTGCTCTGCTGCGGTGCGGTCATCATTGCCCTCCACATCTATTCGCTGCGGCGCGGATTTCTTTGGCACAAGATGCCGGACGTGCTCTTCGCGGCCAGCCTGGTGCCGATTCTGGAGGAGCTGCTTTTCCGCGGCTTCATCCTCGGCGTTCTCCTGCGCAGTTTCTCGCGCCTCGGCGCGCTCTTGCTCACCTCGGCCCTTTTCTCGATCGTGCATTTCCTCAAGGCCCCGGAAACAACCACGCCTAACCACGCCGTCCGCTGGTTCTCCGGTTTCGATTCGATCGCGCATTCCTTTGGTCAATTCAGCGACCCGATGCTGCTCGCGGGCGGGTTTCTCACCCTCTTTGTGATCGGCTGCATTCTGGCCGATGCCCGGCTCCGGACCGCTTCCCTCTGGCTCCCGATCGGGCTGCATGCCGGTTGGATATTCGCGAATGGCACCTTCAGCAAGGCGGCCCATCGCGAAGCGCTCGTTCTGCCCTGGCTGGGGAAAAACTTGCTCGTCGGAATCGTGCCTCTTATTCTCGCGCTCGTTAGCTGGGCGCTCCTTCGCCTTTGGATAAAACATGCCAACGCTCGCACTTCGAAATCCGTTTCTCGGACTCGTTAGTCTCATTTATCCCCCTTTCTGCGCGGTTTGCGCGCGCACGGTAGAGCGACCGGACTATCTCTGCGGAAGCTGCGCCGAGAAAGCGCCGCGGATTCGCGCGCCGTTCTGCTTCAAATGTTCGCAGCCGTTCGCCGGCGAAATCACAGGCTCGTTTATCTGCGCGAATTGCGCCGATCGCGACCTGCGCTTCGACGCCGCCGTCTCGATCTATCGCAGCCGCGCGGTCGTGCGCGAATTGATTCACAGCTTTAAATACAATCGCCACCTTCATCTCCGCCATCAGCTCGGGCGCTGGCTGGCGGAAACGCTCGAGGACCCACGCCTGGCCGGCCGCCGCATCGATTGTCTGGTGCCGGTTCCCTTGCACCCCACGCGGCGGCGCGAGCGCGGCTTTAACCAGGCGGAAGTCCTGGCCCGCATCCTCCAGCGCCAGAGCGGCCTGCCCCTGCGCGATCTTTTACAACGCACCCGCTACACCACGACCCAGACGCAATTCGATCGAAGCGAGCGGATGGAAAATCTTCGCGGCGCCTTCCGTTTACGGCGCGGCAGCAACGTGCAAGGTTTGCGGATGTTGTTAGTCGACGATGTCCTGACGACCGGTTCGACATTGAGCGAATGCGCGTCGGTTTTACGGGAAGCGGGAGCGCTCTCGGTCCACGCGGCCACTGTCGCCCGCGGCTAAGCCATGGCTATTTTCAAAAAACCAGCGCTCCAGACGGATAACCAGAAGAAGCGCGAGATGCCGCAAGGCCTTTGGCAAAAGTGCCCTGGCTGCGGCGAGGTGGTGCACGAGATCGAGCTGGCGGAAAACGACCGGGTCTGTCCGCGCTGCGAATATCATTTCTCGATGTCGGCCAAGGAGCGGATCGCAAATCTGTGCGATCCCGATAGCTTCGTCGAGCAAGACAGTCAGCTCACTTCGATCGACACCCTTAAGTTTCAGGGCATGGCGAGCTACAAGGATCGGCTGCGCAAATATCAGGACAGCACCGGCCTGGTCGACGCGGTCGTGAGCGGTCACGCGTTGATCGAAGGCTACAAAGTTGCGCTCGCGGTGATGGATTTTAGTTTCCTCGCCGCCACCATGGGCTCGGTCGCGGGCGAGCGCATCACGCGCGTGATCGAGTACGGAACGGCGCAGCGCTGCGGCGTCATCATCATTTCCGCGTCGGGCGGCGCGCGCATGTATGAGGGCATGCTCAGCCTCATGCAGATGGCGAAAACCAGCGGCGCTCTCGCCCTGCACGCCTGCCAGGATCTGCCGTTCATCTCCGTCCTGACCAATCCCACCACCGCCGGGGTCATGGCCAGCTTTGCATCGTTAGGCGATGTCATTATCGCGGAACCGAAAGCGATGGTCGGTTTCGCCGGCCCGCGCGTGATCAAAGAAACGACCCACCAGGATCTGCCAGCGCGCTTCCAGACCGCGGAGTTCCTCGAAGAGCATGGTCTCATCGATCTCATCGTGCATCGCAAAGCTTTGCGCGCGCAGCTGGCCCAGCTTCTGGCGTGCTTCTCCGCCACGCACTGAGCGCTCATTCGTCTGCTCTTGGTCGTAATCGTGCTCGTGCTCATGCTCGAAAAAGCTGAGAGATCGAACTCGAGCATGCGCTGGCGAAGAAAATGAAGCCCGCCTACCGAGAGAGTCTGAGCTGGCTTTTCCAGACCCAGCGTTTCGGAATCAAGCTTGGGCTCGAGAACAGTCTCCGGCTTTTCCAGGCGCTGGACGTTCCTCCGCCTAACGAGCGAATTATCCATGTCGCGGGGACGAACGGCAAGGGATCTACCTGCGCGCTGCTTGATTCCGTCTGCCGCGCCGCGGGCTATCGAACAGGGTTCTTCACCTCCCCACATCTCATCACCTTTCGTGAGCGCATCCAGGTCAATGGCGAACTCATTTCGGAAGAGGCCGTCGCACACGGCTTGGAAAAAATCCGCGCGCTCGTGGCCGACTGGGATCCGCACCCGACATTTTTTGAGATCACGACCGCCCTCGCGCTCGATCACTTCCGCGAAAAGAAAGTCGAGATTGTGATCCTCGAGACCGGGATGGGCGGACGACTCGACGCGACCAACGCAGTCCAGCCGGTGGTTTCCGTCCTCACCCCAATCGACTTCGATCACCAAAAATGGCTCGGTCACAGTCTGCCCGAAATCGCACGCGAAAAAGCCGGCATCATCAAGCCGGGCGTGCCGGTCATTTCCGCGTTGCAGCGGCCTGAGGTCGAAACGGTCATCCGGGAGCGGGCGACGGAATTGAACGCGCCGCTCGATTTCGTTAGGCAACCTTTGCAGCGTCTGCCGGTCGGACTGGGCGGGACCCACCAACAAGAAAATGCCGCCCTCGCGCTTTCGGCTCTCCACACCGCGAAGGTCGAAGTGAATGAGGAGGCCATCGCGCGCGGCCTGGCCGCGGTTGTCTGGCCGGCGCGGTTTCAGCGCTGGAAGGAGCGTACGATCATCGACGGAGCACACAATCCCTCCGGCGCGCGCATTCTTGCCCAGACCTGGCGGGAGACGTTTGGCGACCGGCAGGCGACGGTCATCCTCGCCGTCCTTGAGGAAAAAGATGTGACGGAAATCTGCCGCGCCCTGGCACCGATCGCGCGTCGCTGGCTCCTGCCTTCGATCCGCAGTGCGCGCGCGCTTTCGCCTGCAAGTTTGCGCCTAACGATTCAGGAAGAGGAGCCCGAGGCACCGGCCGCGATCATGCCTTCCTTCGGCGCGGCCTGGGAGGAGGCCGAGCGCGATGCGGCGCCGATTCTCGTTACCGGTTCGTTGCACTTTGCCGGTGAAGCGCTCGCCTTCCTCCGCGGCGAACCAGCGGCCTACGAAGAGTGCCTGCAATAGGCGGCCGCACTCGAGTGAGGACAATTCACCGCTAAAAAACCGCAATCCAGCGGCAGCGGCTCGCCCCGGTCTCCCTTACGCTCCCGCTGTGAAAGTGATGGCTGCCGATCTCGTTAGTCTGGCGCATTCCGGTCTCCGCGGAAACGAGCAGCCGGACCGAGCTACTGGGGCGCGTCGCTTCCTGCGTTTGCTCTTGGCCACTGGCCTTCTTGCTTCAATTCTCTGCGTCCTCGGCGTGCTCATCTGGCAGGGTGTTACGGCGCACGGCGCGCCTGACCCGGAACATCCCTCGACCAGTCCGGCGATGGCATTTCTCGATATCGGCGTGCTCGTTTTCCGGGAAGGGCTGGAGTGCATCCTCGTCCTCGCCGCGCTCACCGCCAGCATGACGGGACGCACCGCTGTTCATCGCCGACCGATCGCGGTCGGCGCCGGCCTCGGCTTTGTCGCGACCGGCATTACCTGGTTTATTGCCATCGGGATCATGCAGCAACTGATCGAGAGCGTTCCCGCGCTCGATCTCCAAGCTGCGACCGGCCTGCTCGCGGTCGTGGTTTTGGTCGTGATCATGAACTGGTTCTTCCACAAGATTTATTGGGGCGGCTGGATCCGGGCGCACAACCGACGGAAGAAATCCCTGCTCGCCGAAGCCGGTGCCGGCTCATCCTCGCAGCGGCGTCTTCTCTGGGGCTTGATCCTGCTCGGGTTCACCTCGCTTTATCGCGAGGGCTTCGAGGTCGTGCTCTTCTTGCAGAGTTACCGCCTGAAATTTGGCAACAGCGTGGTTCTGGAAGGCGCCCTGGTCGGCCTCATCCTTTCCGGGATGGTCGCGGTCGTCACCTTCGGCCTGCAAAAGCGCATGCCTTATCGCCGGATGCTGATCGTGACCGGCATTCTGCTCGGTGGCGTCCTCCTCGTCATGGTCGGCGAACAGGCGCAGGAGATGCAGCTGGCGCATTGGATTTCGACCACACCAATTCCGATGCTGGAGCCTTTCCTGCGTCCGTGGATGGGGCTTTGGTTCGCCGTCTTCCCCACAGTCGAAACGCTCGTCGCGCAAGCAATCGCGGCGGTCGTTGTCATCGGCTCCTATTACGGGGCGCGCCGAATGCGGACAACCTCGCCTAACGAAAAGCATTCCCAGGCTCTTGCACTTTAGCTTGCGGGACAGGGCCAGGGTGGTGAAGCTCTGCCGGAGATGAAATCATTTCTTCGGCGGGGGACGCTCTTCTTTTTTGCGGCCTTGCTCGGGACTGGGATTGCCTTCGCTGCCGGAGAAGACAAGACGGTCGAATTTCACGGGACGGTTTCCGCCCTCGACCTCGCAGCGAACACCATCACCGTGCGCTCCCGGGAGAAAGACTACGTTTTCCAGATCGACCCGCAGCGATGCGCGATCGTGAAAGACGGAGGTACCCCGAGCCCGGGCGCGCCAGCTCCCGGCCTGGGCAGCGCGCAGATCGGCGACACGGTGGTCGGCATCCTGGTCGTGGAACGGGCGAAACCGGTCGTGACCCAGCTCTACCTAACGACGAAGCCTGAGACCGGCGTGCGGGTGAAGGAGAAGCCGGGCTTCATCACCAGTCCGTATCATCCCAGCGGTGAAGCGATGGATGTTCGCGGTTATCGCCGCGGATCGTTGCTGGTCGACAAGGCCAAGGGCAAGATTTTTCTCGTCCCCTGACGAACGGCAGCCTCTTGTTCGGTCGTTAGGCGGGAGAGCAACACACCGCCAACGATCAAAAGCAGCGCGGCGATGGCGCAAGCCAGCGTCAGCCCACGCCGCGGTCGATAGATAAAATCAAAGAGCGGCCAGGCCGTCGCCAGGAGCAGGGTCAAGAGCAGCGCGGTCGCGACGAGAGAAGCCTGGTTCAGCCCGAGATTGACGAAGAAAAGGTAAAAGAGCGGAGCGAGGAGAAGGATGACAGGCAGCGCAGCGAGCACTGCCCAACCAGCGTTTCCCGCAGCCGTCCGGGCACGCAAACCGAGGAGAAGACTTCCCGCGCCGAGCAGCGTGGGCCATTGCAAGAGGTAGCTGGCACCGGGCATGAGGAAAATAAGGATCGTCGTTAGGACGGCGGCGACCAGCAGCAAGCCACCGGCGAGCGTGCGCGCTCCCAGCTTCGTGCTCAGCGCCGCCATGCTTGCGCTACCGACGGCAAACCCAAGCACGACTAGCCCGAGGAAGACCAACTGATTGCCCAAGGTGTCCCCGAGCTGCAAGGGCTGGCCGATGACGGGCCGAAGCATTAGCCAAATCACCCACATCCCGCCGCTGATCGAGAGGAAGAGGAGAAAAAACGCCCCAAGGCTGAGGGCACTCCATCGCATGAGACCGCGCCGCTGCCCGAGCACAAAGGCGCCGAGAAGCAGCGCAAACGTGATCACACTCAAGATCCAAGCGACCCAGATCGGATAGAAAATGAGACACCGGCCGAGCCAGTTGAAATAGATGCAGTCCGGCTTCTTCACCCCGGTCAGCGGCAGGTTACCGAGATGCCGCGCCAGGCCGAGGACATTCATCCCCATGTGCTGAACGCTGCGCGGATCGAGGTGTTCCACCGTATCGGAGGCGGCATGATAATTCCGCACCGTCTCAGTGAAGGCGAAATTGAAAGCGCCAACCCCGGTGCGCTTCAACTCGGTCAGATCGGTGTCGTTAGGCATGAGCCGGTAAACGGAATACATGAGCGAGGAAGCCATCGGACGGGGCGCAGCCCGGGCAAACTGCGGAATGAGCCAGCCATTCTGCTCACTTGTCTCAAACATCAGCGCCGGCCCTGAGGTGCCGCGTGCTTCCAGGTTAATCACCACGCCGACCTGGCGCGAGAGATCAGGATGCGCGGCGACGAACCCGGCCGCGCCGAGCAGGCCGGTCTCTTCCCCATCGGTTAGGAGAACGAGCAGATCGTTTGCGAGGGGCGGGCCCGCGCGCAGGGCGCGGAGAGTCTCGAGAATGCAAACCACGCCGGCGCCGTCGTCGGCCGCGCCGGGACCGGTTGGAACGGAATCATAATGCGCCACGAGCATCAAGCCGCGGCCCCTGTCTTTCCCCGGCAACGAGGCGACGATGTTTTGCACGCGTCCTTCCCGGACGACTTTTCTGTGCTTGGTGCGGCCGACGGTTTCTTCCACTCGCACCGTGGCGCCGAGATCGCGCAACGTTGCAGCCAGGTAATCACGCGACTGCGCGTTTGCCGCGCTTCCGCGCGGATGCGGGACGGCGGCAAAGTGCGAGAGATGCGCGATCGCCCGGGTGGCGGAAAATTGATCAACGGCCGCATCCGCACCGAGCGCGGCAGGCGGCCGCGTCCCGTAAATGCCAAGGGCCGCAGCCAAAGCGAGCGCCAACCAGAAAGCGATACGCAGAATCAAGCAATTGGCTCCGCGCTGATCGCAATCCGGGGAAAAAGCGGTGTCGGTTTTCCGACGACATGGCCATCAGGCAGCCGCCCCCACTCCGCTTCGCCTAACGAAAAGCGGTTTTCCTCGTCCCGCAGCTCCAGCTTCCAATTGAGTTGGTCGAATATGCCGTGGGCGGCTTTGGGCAAAACAGGCGAGAGGAGAATGGCGATGATGCGGAGGCCTTCCGTCAATCGGTAGAGAAGGGCGTCGAGTTCACCGGCGGCCGATTCAACTTTCGCCAGCGCCCAGGGCTTCTTCATGTCGATCTCCTGGTTCCAGCCCGTGACATAGCCGTTCACGAGCCCCAAGGCCGCAGCGGGCGATGAGTCCATTTCGCTCTCGTAGGACGACAAAAGCACGATCGTTCCCGGCCCTCTCCCGGACAGTTTCCCCGCCCGATAGCGTTGCGTCATGCTCAACGTCCGATTGAGCAGGTTCCCTAACGAGTTTGCCAGCTCGCTGTTGAAACGACTAACGAGCCGATCTTCCGAGAAATCGGAATCTTTGCCCGTCACGATGTCGCTCATCAGATAATAACGGAGTGCTTCCGCGCCGTATTTCTCCGCCAGCGCATTCGGGTCGACCACGTTGCCTAACGACTTGCTCATCTTGTCGCCACCGCTGTTCCACCAGCCATGCGCGAGAAACTTCGGCATTTCGTCGTCGGGAAAGCCGAGGGCGTGAAGCATGATCGGCCAGTAAATGCCGTGCGCGGGAATGAGGATGTCTTTGCCGAGAATGTGCAGGGCCGGCCACTTCTCGCGGAAAGCTGAGGGTTGAGAATTAAAAGTCGAGAGACTTGGATCGTAGCCGATGAAGCTGATGTAGTTCGTGAGCGCGTCGAACCAGACGTAGTTCACGTAATCGCGGTCGAAGGGCAGCTCGATGCCCCAGCTCAAACGCGATTTCGGGCGCGAGATGCAAAGGTCGCCGCTTAATTTTTCGATCGCGTTGATCAGCTCGGTCTGGCGGAAGTCGGGGGTAACACAATCGGGATGGCTGCGCAGATACCCGAGGAGCCAGTCTTTGTGCTGCGCGAGCCGGAAGTAATAGTTCTCTTCGGTACGGTGCTCGACCTCGCCCCACTCCGGTCCAAATTCGCCGTCCGGTCCGCGCTCTTTGTCGGTCAGGAATTGTTCCTGACGGATGCTGTAGTAGCCCTCCTGCTTGTCTTTGTAGATCTGGCCTTCGTTGTAAAGACGCTGGAGCATGCCCTGAACGCAGGCCTTGTGCAGCGGCTCGGTCGTGGCCGCCCAGACGTCGTAGCGCACGCCGAGTTTCTCCCAGAGCGCGACGAATTTCGCCGTGATCTCATCGACGAATTGCTGCGGCGCGACGCCGGCTTTCTCGGCCGATTGCTGCACTTTTTGCCCGTGCTGGTCGACCCCGGTGAGGAAGAAAACTTCCTCGCCTTTCAGGCGGTGATAGCGCGCGATGACGTCGGCCAGCACCTTCTCGTAGGCGTGCCCGATGTGCGGAGCGCCGTTGGTGTAGTCGATCGCGGTGGTGAGGTAAAACGGCTTCGGCATCGGGCACGGAGATATTGCGGGCACTGCCTGAGAGGCGCAACCGCGAGCTTTGCCTAACGAACGGGCGTCGCCTGGAGGGACGGGCGCCGTCCCGTCCGTCTTTCAGAACCAGGGACGACACGGCGGTCGTCCCTCCAGCCCCACTTTCTTCGGTGGAAAAGGTCTACAGCCCGAGCGAACGAAATGTCTCGTCGACGTGCTGAAAGTGCACGTCGAGCGAGCAAAGCGCGTCGATTTCATCCTTCGAGATGAGGGCGGTGATCTCCGGCTCCGCTTTGGCGTTTTCCGCAAAGGGCTTGTCGCCCTGCCAGGTTTTCATGGCCGCGCGCTGCACGGCTTCATAGGCGGTCTGGCGATTGGCGCCAGCGCGGGTGAGCGCGAGAAGGATGGACTGGCTGTGGTAGAGGCCTTTCGTTAGGCCAAGATTGCGTTCCATGTTTTCGGGGTAGACGTGCAGCTTCTCGATCAGGTCGCGGAGCTTCACCAACATGTAGTCGAGCAGGGTGCAGGAATCGGGCAGGATGATGCGCTCGGCGCTGGAATGGCTGATGTCGCGTTCGTGCCAGAGGGCGACATTCTCGAGCGCGACGATGGCATTTCCCCTAACGACGCGGGCAAGACCGCTCAGACGCTCGGCCGTGATCGGGTTGCGCTTGTGCGGCATGGCCGAGCTGCCTTTCTGGCCGGCGCTGAAGAACTCCTCTACTTCCAGCACCTCGGTCCGTTGCAGGTGGCGCAGCTCCGTCGCCCAGCGATCGATGCTCGAGGCGATGAGCGCGAGGGTGGTGGAAAATTCTGCGTGCCGGTCGCGCTGGATGATTTGGGTCGAGAGCCGCGCCGCCTCCAGGCCGAGCTTCTTGCACACATGGCGTTCGATCCGCGGATCGAGGTGGGCGTGGGTGCCCACCGCGCCGCTCAATTTACCAACGCCGACGCGCGTCAGCGTTTGCGAAAGGCGCTCTTCCGCCCGGCCGAATTCGTCGAACATGAGCGCGAGCTTGAGACCGAAGGTGATCGGCTCGGCGTGAATGCCGTGGCTGCGACCAATCATCGGCGTCATTTTGTAACGCCGGGCCTGGTCGGCAACTACGCGCCGCAGTTCGCGCAAATCATCCATCAAGATTTGACCGGCGGTGACGAGCTGCACCGCGAGGGTGGTGTCGAGAATATCCGACGAGGTCAGCCCCTGATGAATCCAGCGCGCCGCAGGGCCGACGGAGGCCGCGACATTTTCCAGAAACGCGATGACGTCGTGGTTGGTGCGCTTCTCGATCTCGTTGATCTCGGAAATGGAGAATCGGGCCCGCTGCCGAATGGCTTCCGCGTCCTCCTTCGGGATCTGCCCAAGATCCGCCATGGCTTCGCAGGCGAGGGTCTCGATCTCGAGCCAGATCTCAAATTTGCGCTGCTCCGACCAGAGCTCGCGCATCGGCGCGCGGGAATATCGTTCAATCACCGGGCCAAGATAGAAAGCCGGGCGGGCGCGGCAAAGCGATTCCTGGAAAAAGAAACGTCGCCCAGGCGGACGAACCGCAAGGGCGACGGGTCAGGTCAGTTCCTACAAAAATTTTCTAGCAAACGCGGGCGCGATTAAATCGCCCGTTGCTCTGGACGCGGACTTGGCCACTCCCGAGAAGGTCAGCGACGGCCGCGACCGTTTCCTTGGTGTTTTTGGTGCAGGAGCTCACCGCGAGGATGAGATCACCGAGCGAGAGGGCCGGACGTGTCTTAAGGATTTGCGTGTTCTTTTTCATATGAGGCTCATCATATTTTAGCAGGATCGGTGCCATGATACCGATTTAGAACGTTCCCCTGAGGAAACGTTCAAAAATACCGTGAAGGAGGAGCTACCCCCCGGCCGCGGCCTGACACTTGTGTCACGAAAACGAACAGCGAATGCCTTGGCCGTTACCCTTATGCGGTCCGTCTGGCGGAGAGGCGCAACATCAGGATGTATAGAACTGCCAGAATCGCCACAAAAAGCACAATCCAGAAGGATTGCGCTTTGATGAAGTGGATCAGGGCATCTGGGTTCGACAGCAGATCGGGCTGGGCCAGAAATGCCTTGTGCCCGAGATAAGCCAGCACCGTACACCAGATGGCGGACCCGGTAATCGTGACTGCGCTGAAAACCCAAAAGTTCATCCGGACGATGCCTGCCGGGATGGAAATGAGGTGTCGGATGACGGGAAGGAGCCGAGCAAAGAAAACGCCCCCGGCCTCGTAGCGCTGGAGCCAGACCTCGGCCCGCTCCAGTTTCTCCGGGGGAATGAAAAAGTATTTACCGAAGCGCTGCACGACAGGTCGACCGACGAGCCGCGAGATCCAATAGGTGATGGCGGAGCCAAGGTATGACCCGACCGTGCCGGCGATAACCACGCCGGTCAGGCTCAGATGGCCTTGCGCGGCGAGGAAAGCGGCCGGTGGGATGACGACCTCGCTCGGGACCGGAAAGATCGAACTCTCCATCGCCATGAGGAGAATGATGCCCCAGTATCCGCCGTGCAGGACCCAGCCAAACCAGATTTCAAGTAAGTGATGCATTGGAAAATTTCAGATTTCAGAATTCGCGTTTCAGATTTAGCCTCGGGCCGCCAGGAGACGCGCCCGCTAGTTCCATCGCAAATTCGCTTTCCGCAATTTTAATTTCTTCATGATCTATCGCCGCGTGCTGCGCTATTACCGTCCCTTTCTGGGGCCGACGATCGCGGGTCTTCTTCTCTCGCTCCTCGGGATTGGCGCGAATCTTCTCAAGCCCTGGCCGATCAAGATCATCATCGATCAAATCCTGTCGCCGGATTCCAGCTTCCGCGCTACCCATCCGAATTGGCACGATTACATCGCGCCACTCTGCCTTGCCATCGTAGCGCTCCAGATCCTTTGGGGTCTCATTAATCTGCTCACGAACTACATCTTCGTGAAAGTCGGGCTCCAGGCGCTGCTTAAGCTGCGAACCGATCTTTACGCCTACTTGCAATCGCTCTCCCTCAAGTATCACGACGCGCGCCGCTCGGCCGATTCCAGCTTCCGCGTCGCCTACGATTCGCAAGCCATCCAGACCATCTACAACAAGGGATTCACGAACATATTTGGCTCTTTCCTCACGCTCATTGGCATCTTCCTCATCATGCTGCGGCTGGATTGGCAGCTCACTCTGCTGTCGTTAGGCATCGTCCCGCTTATTGTCGGCGCGATCTATTTTTTCGCTCATCGGATCCGGACGGAATCGACTTCGATCCAGGAACAGGACAGCGCGATGCTGGCGCAGGCGCAGGAAGGATTGAGCTCCATCCGGATGGTGGCAGCCTTTGGGCGGGAGGATTTCGAAGTGGCGCAGTTCCACCAGCGCGCTCGGCAAAGTCTCCAGGCCAACCTCCGTCTCACGCTCACGAACGTGAAGAGCGCGCTCGTCATCAGCACGCTCATGGGAATCGGAACGGCGGCGATGTATTACCTCGGCACCCTCCATGTCCTCGCCGGCACCCTCACCCTCGGTTCGCTCATCCTCTTCAGCTCTTATCTAGTGATGCTCTACCAGCCGCTCCAGGAACTCACCTACACCGCCTGGGCGATGGAGGGCGCGACCGCCGGGGCTGGGCGCTGTTTCGAAGTGCTCGACCGCGAAGACGACGTGCGCGATTTGCCGGGCGCGATCGCGATCGCGGAAACCCAAGCCGCGATTTCTTTCGACGAAGTGCGCTTTGCTTACGATGAAAAGCAACCCGTTCTCGATGGGATCAACCTCCGCATTTCGCCAAACCAGATCGTTGCCCTTGTCGGCGGAACGGGCGCGGGCAAAAGCACCCTCCTCAGTCTGGTCCCGCGCTTTTACGATCCGAGCGCAGGCGTCGTTTCCCTGGATGGCCGCGACGTTCGTCAGATCACAAAAAAATCGCTCCGCGCGCAGATCGCCATCGTCCTGCAGGACACGCTTCTATTTTCCACCACCATCCGCGAGAACATTGCCTACGGCCGCCCCGACGCGAGCGACGAAGAAATCCGCGCTGCCGCCCGGCGCGCCCAGGCGGACGATTTCATCTCACGTTTGCCTAACGGATATGACAGCGCAGTGGGCGAACGCGGCGGACATCTCAGCGTCGGGCAACGTCAGCGCATCGGGATTGCCCGCGCTTTTCTTAAGGACGCGCCCATTCTCTTGCTCGACGAACCCACTTCGGCCCTCGATCCCACGACCGAGGCAGCGATCATGGAAACAATCACAGAACTGATGCACGGTCGCACGACCCTGATCGTGACCCATCGCCTCGCCACCATTCACAACGTCGACCAGATCGTCGTCCTCGAGCATGGCCGGATTGTGGAGAGCGGTCGCGGCAGCGAACTCGTAGCGCAGCGCGGGGCATATGCGAAGCTCTACGCCGCCGGCAACTACCCAACCCAATGAGCAACGTAAACAGCGAACGCCGCGTCGAATCCGATTGGTGGGCCGATCCCATTCCGCCGCGAGTTCATTTCGGCGAAGGTTTTTATTGCGAGACCGCGCAGATTTTTCGCTTCATGCGCAGCCAGCGTGAAGACGCCGTCCAGCTCGGCAACTACGTCTCTTGTTACGCCGGCTGCTCCTTTGCCATCGGCAAAAACGGACGCTGCAAAGTGGGCGACTTCACCCTCATGAATGGCGCCCTCGTCATGGCCGAGGAGTTAATCGAGATCGGCAGCTACTGCCTCATTTCTTGGAACGTCGGCATCGCCGACTCCGATTTCCACCCGATCGATCCAGCCCAGCGCCATCAAGATGCGCTTGCCCTCGCGCCCTATTACAAAGACCGCCCGCCGCGCCCACCGATTCGCACCGCGCCCGTCCGCATCGCCGACAACGTCTGGATCGGAATGAACGCCGTCATTCTCAAAGGCGTGACGATCGGTGAAAACTCAGTCGTCGCCGCCGGCTCAGTCGTGGCAAAAAGCGTCGCACCCAACACCGTCGTGGCCGGCAACCCGGCGATTGTGGTGAAGAATCTTTAACCACGGATTGCACGGATGGGCACGGATGAAGAGATCACGCTGGTCTGCCTTCCCCCATCCGCGTTATCCGTGAAATCCGTGGTCAAAACCTCCTCATGAAACGCAAGCGCGTCGTCGTGATGGGCTTCATGGGCGGGATGCCGATCGCCGGCGTCATCTGGCAGCACATCCATTACATCGTCGGCCTGCAACGCCTCGGGCACGACGTTTACTACATCGAGGATTCCGCCCGCATTCCCTACAATCCAAAAACTTTCGACACCAACGACGATTTCACTTACGCCGCGCAGATCCTGGCGCAGCTGGCGAGCGAGTTCGGCTTCGAGAATCGCTGGGCCTTTTGCGCTCGCTACCTCCCGGGAAATCCCACCGCTGGCCTTCGTCTCCCGAAAATCCAGCAGCTCTACCGAGAAGCCGACGCCATCCTCAACGTCTGCGGCACCCAGGAATTCAACGACGACCTGCGCAAAAGCGATGCCATCCTTTACATCGAGAGCGACCCCGGGGTGGAGCAGATCAAGGTCGACCAACGCACCCGCTCGACGATCGAATATCTCCGCCAGCACCGCGCCCTCTTCACCTTTGGCGAGAACATCGGGACCAGCCGGTTTCCCGTGCCGCTGCACAGATTGCATTGGCTCCCGACGCGCCAGCCGGTCGTGACCGATCTCTGGAAAACGATTCGCCGGCCAGCCGCGACCGCCGTTTTCACATCCATCGCCAACTGGTCGACCAGCGGCCTGAAAGACATCGCCTGGCGGGGCGAGAAATATCTCTGGAGCAAGTCGCGCGAATTCGTCCGCTTCGTTGCCGCGCCAAAAAAGTCGGGCGAACCGTTCGAGCTCGCGACCGATATTAAAGACGAGAAGACGCGCACCCGATTTCTGAAAAATGAGTGGCGCTTCCGGCGCCCGCACGAGATGAGCGTGGATTACTGGCAGTATCGCGATTACATCCGGCGCTCCAAAGGCGAGTTCACCGTCGCGAAAGACCAATACGTCCGGCTCCACAGCGGCTGGTTCAGTGACCGCAGCGCCTGCTACCTCGCCGCCGGGCGGCCGGTCATCACGCAGCAGACTGGGTTCACCAATCATTATGGGAACAGCGGCGGCTTGTTTGCCTTCCAGTCGTTAGGCGAAATCGCCGAGGCGGTGCGTGAGATCAACGCCGACTACCAGAAACACAGCCGCGCCGCGCGTGCGGTCGCCTGCGAGACCTTCGAGGCGGAAAAGGTCGTCGGCCAGATCCTCGAGCGCGCCGGCGTCTGATCTGCTTTGGTCACGAAGTTCACCTCTGCCGGGCGAACTTCGTTTTCTTCGCGGTGAACGTTTTCCGTGTCCGGTCATCTAACGTTTCGATTGCCGTTTACAGCCGCCCGCTTCCGATTGATCTTTCCGCTCTTTTCCTGATGCATCATTTCCGTTTTCTCATCTGCGCGCTGGCGCTGCTCGTAGTCGCCCAGGCGCAGGCCCAGCCCAATGGCCAGATCCAGAGCAGCCTGGTCCGCATTACTTCGACCGAGGTGGAGCCCGATTATCGCGCACCGTGGAACTCTGGCTCGATCGGACGCGGGGTGGGCGCGGGGTTTGTCATCGATGGCCAGCGCATCCTGACCAACGCCCATGTCGTAAGCAACAGCCGCTACCTCACGGTCGAGCGCGAGGGCGATCCGAATAAATATCCCGCCACCGTTCAGTTCGTCGCGCACGACTGCGACCTTGCGCTTCTCCAGGTGCCATCGCCTGATTTCTGGAAAAACATGAAGCCGCTTGGCTTGGGCGGCATCCCGGCACTGGAGTCGATGGTCTCGGCCTACGGCTACCCGATCGGCGGCGAGCGCATGTCGGTTACGACCGGCATCGTCTCGCGAATTGATTTCAGTCTTTACACCCACTCCGCGATCGATTCTCACCTCGCGATCCAGATCAGCGCGCAGATTAACCCGGGCAATAGCGGCGGGCCGGTGATGCAAAACGCCAAGGTGGTCGGGGTCGCTTTCCAGGGCTACAGCGGCGACATCGCCCAAGGTGTCGCCTACATGATTCCGACGCCGGTCATTCGCCGTTTTCTCAAGGACATCGAGGACGGGCATTACGATCGCTACGTCGATCTCGGCATCACTTATACGAAACTGCAGAACCCGGCGCAGCGGCATTTCCTTGGCTTGAAGGAGGACGATCGCGGCATTCTCGTTGGGACGGTGATTGAAGCCGGGCCTTGCGGAAAACTTCTGCAAACCGGCGACGTGCTCCTGGCGGTCGATGGCCATCCCATCGCGAGCGATGCCTTCGTCGAATTCGAAGGCGAACGGGTGCAAATGCCCGAAGTGGTCGAGCGGAAATTCAAAGGCGACACCGTCAAACTCGATCTCCTGCGCAACAAGCAGCCGCTCAGTATCGATGTCACGCTCGGCACGGTCTGGCCCTACTTCATGCAAAGCCACAGCTACGATGTGCGCCCGCGTTATGTCGTCTATGGCGGGCTTCTCTTTCAGCCGATGTCGCTCGATCTCCTCCAGGCTTATCGCATCAGCGATCTGCGCGTCCGGCATTACTTTGATTTCTTCGTCACCGACCAGCTTTACCTGCAACATCCGGAGGTCATCATTCTGACCAACATCCTGCCCGATCCGATCAACACCTACCTCATCCCCTATCGCTCCAGCATCGTGGATGAGATCAATGGCAAAAAGATCGGCACTTTGCAGGACCTGGCCCGCGCTTTCGAACAACCGGCCGATCGTTTTGTCATTAAAATGGTCGGCGACGGTCCGCCGCTTGTGCTCGATCCCAAGCAGGTGGAGACAGCGCGCGAGCGAATCAAAACGCGCTACAACGTGATCGAGGAACAAAATCTCGACGAGCAGATGCCGGCCAAACCCGCCGTGGCGGTGAAAGACAACAATTGATCATGCGCTCGTCTGTTCTATTTCTCGTCGCGCTCCTTGCCTTCTCGCCATTGGCAGGGGCAAAGAAGGCTCCCGTCTCGGTCAAAAAACTGCCGTCCAGCGCGCAAGCCGCGGTCCAGGCAAAGGAGGTCTCGCTCGTCCGGGTCAACGTCACCGGCCAGCCTTACGATTATTTTCGACCGTGGCAAAAGAAGGCGCCCTTCTCCAAGCGCGCGCTCGGAGCGGTCTTGCCTAACGATCGCGTTCTCGTCACCGCCGACCTGGTGTCGAACCAGAATTACGTCGAGCTGGAGCGGGCGGAATCGGGCGAGAAAACCGCCGCCAACGTCGTCGTAGTCGATTACGAAGCGAACCTCGCCCTGATTGAGCCGAGCGATAA
>JBKJNW010000146.1:0-7424 GCA_046593335.1 Chthoniobacterales bacterium
GTCGAAGAAACGGAAGTTTTTCGTCGCCAGCTCGGCCCCGTCGCGATCCGCGACCGCTTTTTGGATGCGGCGCTGCACTTCCTCGGTCTCGCCCCGGAGCATCGTGGTCTGGTTCGCAACCCCGATCGTTTGCAGATGAATGTCCGGATCGAAACCGGCCGAATAAGCACCTTTGAATTTTTCCAGGAAGGACTGTTTGTCGCCGCCGTTGCGGATGTAATCGCAAACGTAATCGGTGTCGGCCAGGGTGAGGACGACGAGGTAATGCCCCTTGCCATCGCCCAGCGCGCGTGAACTGGTCGCCTTGGTTTCTTCGTGTTCGGCCTTGCCGTGGATGATCGAGGTAGCCGATTCGCTGGCGTATTTGCGGACCCGCTTCCAGACGCTCATGACATCCCCGCAGGTGGTGTCGACGATCTGGCAGCCGCGATCCTTGATCTGCTGCAGGATGGCCAGCTCGGTCCCAAAAGCGGGCAGGATGACGACGTCGTCGGGCTGCAATTCGGAGATGTCGGCCTGCTTGTTCGCGCCGGTCAGGTTCTTGATGCCTAACGACGAGATCTGCTCGTTCACCTCGGGGTTATGAATGATCTCGCCGACGATGAAGAGACGGCGATCCTTGAAAACCTTGCGCGCGGCGTAGGCGAGATCGATCGCGCGCTCGACGCCGTAGCAAAAGCCGAACTGCTTCGCCAGCCGCACGGTCAGGTCGCCGATTGCGACGATGCCGCCGGTGCGGCGGACCTTGTCCACGATGTCGCTCCGGTAATGCGATTCAACCTGCTGCTGCACCGCCGTCATCACCTCCGGGGTGCGAAGGTTGACTTTGTTGCGCGCGGTCGTGCCGCTGGAGATAAGGTTCGCACTCATAGCCGTAAACTATGCGGTCGCTGGGCACCTTTTTCCAGTGCGCAGCGACCGATAGAAAATCAGGGTCTTTTTGCGCGGCCTTTAGCCGTCGGTCAGGAGCGGACCCTGCGGATCGTTAAACCAGGAAGCCTTCATCATTTCCGAGCGTGGAGGATCGGGATCCTTGCTCTGGTCGAGCTTCATTACCTGCCGGCTATACTTGATGTCCTCAGGCTGGCGGTCGGAAATGCTGACGGGTGTCCCGACCTTCACCAGCGCGAAGAGGCGGGCGGCGGCTTCGCGATGGAGGCGGATGCAACCATGGGTGCGCGGCGTCGGGTGAACGAAGCCTTCGTGGAAACCATAAGCGGGCAGAAATTCGCACCAGTAGGCCATCGGATAACCGGCATCCGGCTGGCTGACCCGGCGCTTGTTCTTGATCTTGTTCGTGATTCTAAATTTGCCCTTCGGGGTGGCCGCGCCAGGTTTGCCGACGGTGCCCTGCACGGCCATGAGGAGACGGTCGCCTTCCATGACGTAGACATTTTGGGTTGCGAGCGAAAGATCGATCCGGACCTTGTCGGGATCGTGCGGTTTAAGGGCGGTGACGTGATATTTCTGGACGGTCGGCTGCATCGTGGAGCAGCTTGTGAGAAGAGCGACCCCGGCCAGTGGGGCGAGGAGAAAAAGGCGAAATGAAAGGCGCATAAGTTTCCAACTGGAGAGCTTAGGACGATCCATTTGTCAACCCGGCGCCCCCACTCGTTAGGCGCGGGACCGGGTCTCAATGCTCCGATTCCGTCGGCTCGGGCGCAGCCGATTTCACAAACATGGCCGCGTCTCTTCCGAGCGCGAGCTTATGGTCGAAACTTCTGATCTTGTGCGCGTAAAAGGGATAAGGCCGGACCGCCTCCCGCGGTCGAAAACGCCAGTGCTTGTACATCCAAAGCCAGGGCGAGGGATTTCGCCTAACGATTGGCTCGAATTGATTCCAGCAGAGCTGCGCGATCTCCTGCTCGGTCGCGCCGGCCGGGATCTCCAGCCTGGGATGAAAGACGACCCGGCACCGCCCGCCCGGGAGCGGTTCCTGGTGCACCGGCACGATTGGCAACCCGGTGCGAAGATGGAGCCAGGCGTGCGCGTATGTGACCGACATTTTTAAACCGAGCACCTCGATCGGAACCGAGGGCTGGCGGGGATGGACGGTGAGGTCGACGAGAATGGCGGCCGTCCCACCGCGCCGGAGATTCTTGTAGAGTTTGACGATCGCGCCTTCGCGTTGCACAAAGCGATGGCCGGATTGTTCCCGCAATCGTTGAAAGATGGGATCGAGTTTCGGGTTCTTGAATTCCTGCGAGACAATGGTCGCGACCAGTCCGGCATAGCCGGCCGCGAGACTGAACCACTCGAAGTTACCGTGGTGACAGGCGGCGATAATGCAGGGCCCGGTCGGACCGACGGTGCGGCAGAATTCATCCCAGCCTTTGAATTCAATCAGCCTTCGATAGTTCTCCGCGTTGAGCCGCGGATTCCAGAAGAGATCGATCATGGTGCCGGTAAATTGCTGATAGGATTCGCGCGTGATGCGAGCCCGTTCTGCCGGCGAAAAGCGATCGCCAAAGACGGTCTCGAGATTACTTAAAGCGACCCGCCGGCCGGGGAAATCGAGATGCGCCGCGAGCGTGCCGACGCCGCGCGCGAACTGCACCGCCATCGGCCGAGGCAAGCGCGGGATGAGCCACGCGAGCAGGCTCACCCCCAGCCATTCGAGCTGGTGACGGAGCGATTTCCAGAGCGAACTCATGCCGGTCGATCGTTAGGTAAAAAAGAAGCGGTCATTTCGGAAAGCGCTCGGCTGGCAGGTTCGTTGACTTGGGAGCGTTTAATTTTACCTTGGCCGAGGCCGTCGCGGTCGCCTCTCCATTATCGTGAAATACGTCCTTTTCGTCTGTACCGGCAACATTTGCCGAAGCCCGATGGCCCTCGGACTGTTCCGCCGTTTGCTCGGTAATCGCAAGGAGATCGAAGCCGATGCCGCTGGCGTCCACGCCGTTCGCGGGCAACCCCCGAGCGTGCACGCGATCGACGTTTGCCGGAAACGCGGAGTCGATATCTCGTCGCTCCGGAGCCAGCCACTGACCGCGACGCTGATCGATCGCGCGACCCATATTTTCGCCATGACCGGCTCGCATCTCGAGACGATCCATCTCCTCTTTCCGCAGAGCGCGGAGAAGACTTTTCTGCTGCGCGAATTTGAAGAACCGGGCGCAACGCTCTGGCGCGATTTGCCCGACCCGATCGGGATGGGCCGCGACGTTTATGAGGAATGCGCGGAGAGTATCGAAAGAGCGATGCCCAGCGTCCTCGCCTTTGTCGAACAAACCGAACTGGCCGTTCCGCGCTATGCCGGCGCGAGCGCAAACCCACGATCCACCATGGAAAATATGCCTCATCATCTCGAATCCCAGGCCGGCCACCCGCCCTCTCAAGGCTCGTTAGGCGGCCCGCTCCGCAAAGTCGATCCCGAAATCGCCGACGCGATCGCCGAGGAGGAAAAGCGCCAGCGCGAGAATATCGAGCTCATCGCTTCGGAAAATTTCACCAGTCGCGCCGTAATGGAAGCGCAGGGCTCCTGCCTGACGAACAAATATGCCGAAGGCTACCCGGGCAAACGTTGGTATGGCGGCTGTGAAAATGTCGACGTCGTCGAGCAGCTCGCGATCGATCGCGCGCTGAAGCTTTTCGGCAGCGAGCACCTCAACGTCCAGCCGCACAGCGGCGCCCAGGCCAACATGGCGGTTTATTTTTCCGTCCTGAAACCGGGCGATCGCATCCTAACGATGAACCTCGCCCACGGCGGACATCTCACGCACGGACACCCGGCGAATTTTTCCGGCAAACTCTACGAGGTTTCACAGTATGGCGTGAGCGAACAGACCGAGCAGATCGATTACGATGCGCTGGCGAAACAGGCCGAGGAAGTGAAGCCGGCCATGATCACCGCCGGCGCATCCGCTTATCCGCGCTTTCTCGATTTCCCGCGGCTGCGGCAGATCGCCGACTCGGTCGGCGCGATTCTTTTCATCGACATGGCGCACATCGCGGGCCTGGTCGCGGGCGGCGAACATCCGAGCCCGGTGCCGCACGCGCAATTCGTCACCACCACGACGCACAAGAGTCTGCGCGGACCGCGCGGCGGGATCATCCTCTGCAAAGAAGAATACGCGAAGGCGATCGATTCCTCCGTTTTTCCTGGCGTGCAGGGCGGACCGCTTATGCATGTGATCGCGGCCAAAGCGGTTTGTTTCCATGAAGCGCTCCAGCCGTCGTTCCGCGGCTATCAGCGCCAGGTGGTCTTGAACGCGAAAGCGCTCGCCGCCGGCGTGGCCAAGCATGGTTTCCGGATCGTCTCCGGCGGGACCGACAATCACCTCATGCTGGTCGATCTGCGTCCCAAAGAAATCAACGGCAAAGACGCGCAGAACGTGCTCGACCGGGCCGGGATCACGGTGAACAAGAACGCGATTCCGTTCGATACCTACCCGATCTTCAAGCCGGGCGGCATCCGTCTCGGCACGCCCGCGGTTACAACTCGCGGGATGAAAGAAGACGAGATGCTCGAGATCGCCGATCTCCTCTGCGAAGCCCTTATCGGCCGCGAGGACGAACGCGTTATCGGGAAGGTCCGGCAGGAAGTTCAGCAACTGACCCGGAAGTTTCCGCTGCCGGGTTGATTCGTCGCGCCGCTCCTCTGTTCTGGGGAGCGCACGCGCCTCGCGTGCAGTTCGCGGCGCCTCGCCGCGAACCGAGAGCGCGCGGACGAAATCACAACGACGCTTTGACTCGATCCGTTCGGCGAGGCGCCAAACGGGGCACGCGAGGCGCGTGCGCTCCCCAGAGCAGAGGACGGCGAATTCTACAAATCGAAGTCCGCCCAGACGGCGGCATGATCGCTCGCGCAATTGCTGTCGCCCGTGATGGTGCTGAGCGGCGGATATTTCTCCCGAGTTTTTTTCGCACTCGCCCAAATCCCTCGGCGCTCGATCCCGACCTCGCGCAAGCGCGGCCAGAGCGCTTCCGAAACGAGCAGATAATCGATCTGGTCGTTCTTGCTCGGGACCGCATCGTCGCGATGAGTCCAGCGGTCGGCGTCGTTAGGCAACTTCGCCAGGGTATTGCGCAGCCCGGCCCGTTGCAGGAGCGGGGCAAGCGAATCGGAGCTCGGCAGTTCGTTGAAATCCCCCGCCACGATGACCCATTGTTTTTCCAAATCGAAGCGCCGCAAAATGGCCGCGACCGTCTCCGCCTGGCGTTTGCGCCGGGCATCGTTCGACGCCTTGCTTCCGTAGCCGCGACTTTTGAAATGGTTCACCAGCACCCAGAGATGGCGCGTCCCCGGAATATCGATCTCAAACTCCGCGCAATCGCGGCTGAAGATCGGCCGGTTCGTGGCCGGGTCGAGATCGTCGGTGTGACTGCGCATGTCGATCACCGGACGGCGGGAGAGCAATCCGACGTCGATCCCGCGTTCGTCGTTGCCGTCGATCAGGTTCGCATGCGGATAGGGCGCTTGTTTCAGAATCGTTTCGTTGAAACGCCGCAGCACCGGCCGGTTTTCCACCTCGACCAGGCAAAGGACATCGGCTTTGAGTTCGTCAATGATCCGTCCGGTATTTTCGATCGCTGGCCCTTGGAAGAGGTCGCGTTTCCATTCGATCGAGCCGATCCAATCTTCCCGGCCGTTGGCCACGATTTTTCCGGTGGAGTAAAGCCGGCGACGCGTTTCCTGAAGAAAAAACGGTCCGCTCGTCCAGTCGCGTGATTTTCCCGGAGAATTTTCAGCATCCGCGCCTTGTCCGTGTTTGTGTAAACGTCGTGCGCAATCAAGCTCTGCAATTCGGCGGCCGCGGCCAGGACTTCGCTTGTCTGGCCGGGATCATCGCTGTTCATCGCGTGCACGCGACTGAAGAGGTTTTCCACGTTGTAGGTGGCGACCCGCATGGCGGCCCTTTTTTAGCCGGAAAGTGCCCCCGGCTTCAATCGCAAAATGGCCCGGCCGGTTTTTCGTTACCCTTGCCGCGGCGATCTGCCTAAGTTGTCGGAGCTTTTCAAAGACATGAGCGAAAAACAACCATCCAATCCCCTCCGCGAAGGGCTTTCGAACCGGGCCGTGCCGCAGCCTTGCGCGGTGGTGATTTTCGGCGCGACCGGCGATCTGACGCATCGCAAACTCGTACCCGCCCTTTACAACATCGCGGCCGACGGCGAGCTGCCGCCGGCGGTGGCGGTGATCGGTTTCGCACGACGCCCGAAGACCGATGACGAGTTCCGCAAGGAAATGGAGGAGGCGACCCGGAAGCACTCCCGGCAGACGGTGCGCGACGAGATCTGGGATGGATTTGCCAAGTCGCTTTTTTATCACCAGAGCGAGTTTGCCGATGATGCCGGTTACAAAAAACTGGCCGAACGCCTCGATAAACTCGACGAAGAGAGCGGCACGCGCGGCAATCGTCTCTACTATTTCGCAGCCTCGCCCGATCAATTCGAAACCATTGTCGAGAATCTCGAAAAGGCGGGCTTGAACAAGCCGCCGAAGGGCGGTTGGGCGCGCGTCATTCTGGAAAAACCCTTCGGGACCGATTTGGAATCGGCCCGTCATCTCAACCGCGTCGTGCAGCGTTCGTTCGCGGAAGATCAGACCTACCGGATCGATCATTTCCTCGGGAAAGAAACGGCGCAGAATATTTTGGTCCTGCGTTTCGCAAACGCGATTTTCGAGCCGCTCTGGAACGCGCGCTACATCGACCACGTCCAGATCACGGCCGCGGAGACGTTAGGCGTGGAAAATCGCGCCGGTTACTACGAAGGCGCGGGCGCCTTGCGCGACATGGTCCAGAATCATTTGCTCCAGCTCTTTTGCCTGGTCGGAATGGAGCCGCCGACCGATCTCGGAGCGGACAGCATTCGCGATGAAAAAGTGAAAGTGGTGCGCTCGCTTCGGCCCTACAAGGCGGACGAGGTCGGCACCTACGTCGTCCGCGGGCAATACGGCGCGGGCGCGATCGCCGGCGAGTCGGTCGCGGCTTATCGCGACGAAAAAGGGGTCGATCCAAAATCGCACACCGAGACTTTTGTCGCGCTCCGGTTGCGGGCCGATAACTGGCGCTGGGCCGATGTCCCGATCTACGTCCGGGTCGGCAAGCGGCTGCCAAAATCCGGCACGGAAATTTCCGTTCATTTCAAAAAGGCGCCGCAGGTTTTGTTCAATCGCGAATCGCAAGCGATCGACCAGAATGTGCTCGTCATCCGGATCCAGCCCGATGAAGGGATCTCGCTCCGGATGCAGGCCAAGGTGCCGGGGACGAGTTTCCGGATCGAATCGGTGAAGATGGATTTTCATTACGGAACCTCCTTCGGCAAAGCGAGCCCGGAGGCCTATGAACGGCTGCTGCTCGACGCCATGGCGGGCGACGCCACCCTTTTCGCGCGGCGCGACGAAGTGGAGCAGGCCTGGGCGTTTATCGACACGATCCACGAGGCGTGGGCCGCGAAAGAAGGCGCGCCGAAATTGTGCA
>JBKJNW010000149.1:0-15197 GCA_046593335.1 Chthoniobacterales bacterium
GAAATCGGCGAAGCCAGGGTCGATGCCGTCACCGCCTATCTGCGCCGCCATCCGGCGGCCGTGCAGGAACCCATTACCGGCCCGCTCACGCTAGCCCACACCCGCTTGGACGAAGCGTTGACCGCCTACGCCAACGGTAGTCGCAAAGCTGCGGCCGACTTTGCGCTCTCGGCCTATCTCGACGGTTTTGAGCCGGTCGAACCGATCCTTGCGGTGCGCGACAACGCGCTCAAGGTCCGCGTCGAAGACGCGATGGGATTACTGCGCGCCAGCATCGTCAAAGGTGCGCCGCCGGACGAACTACGCCGCCAAGGGAACGCTCTCCATGCGCTGTTCGCGCAAGCCGAAGCCGCCCTTGGTCGTAGCGAAGCTTCGGTCGGATCGAGCTTCTTCGGCGCGTTTACGATCCTCTTGCGCGAAGGAGTGGAAGCGATCTTGATCGTGGTCGCGATGCTCGCCTTTCTGCGCAAGGTGGAGCGCAAGGATGCGCTGCCTTACGTCCATGGCGGTTGGATTGCGGCGCTGGTGGCGGGCGTCCTGACCTGGGGCGTCGGCACTTATCTCATCGGAATCAGCGGCGCCAGCCGGGAACTGACGGAAGGCTTTGGTTCCATCCTGGCGGCGATCATCCTTCTCTGGGTGGGCATCTGGATGCACCGCAAGAGCAACGCGCAGGCCTGGCAGTGCTATGTCTGCGATCAGATGACTCATGCGCTCAAGCGCCGTTCGGCTTGGTTGCTCTTCGGGCTGTCGTTCGTCGTCGTTTATCGCGAAGTGTTTGAGACGATCCTGTTCTATGCCGCGATCTGGAATCAAGGAAATGGCGGTGCGGTGCTGGCGGGGGGAGCGACGGCGGTGCTCGCGCTGCTGGCGGTTGCCGCGGTAATGTTGCGCTACGGGCGGGTGCTGCCCATTGGCAGATTCTTCGCCTACAGCTCCGGGTTGATGGCACTGCTGGCCGTGGTGCTGACCGGTAAGGGCGTCGCGGCGTTGCAGGAAGCCGGTTATTTGCCGATCCATCCGCTGGCGAGTCTTCCCCGGATCGAGATCCTCGGGCTCTTCCCGACGCGCGAAGGCATCATCGCCTCGCTGGTCATGATCCTCTTCCTGGCGATTGGTTTCGGCTACAACCGTCACTGGCTAGCGGGGTCACTCTTCCGTCGAGCTGAATAACGGGCGCGGAATCGGAGCGAAACGGTTTCGCCGTTGAGCACTACGATTTCAGGTGGCGCTAACTTGCCTTCAACAGCGCGTGGGAGAGCTGCGGCCATGGTAGAACCAGCCGTTTAGATCTTTGCCGGCGCCTGGCTCCTCCTCATTGCCTCGGGAGAATTAACGACGGCAGCTCAGGGTCGCCGCAGAACAACCGCTTCCAGTCGGTCAATGTGTTGGAAGCCATTTCCGCTTCTTTGAGCCAATCGAGCATCAATTTGGTAGTCAAAAGCATGGCGATAGGATTGACCTTGTATTGGCCGGCATACTTCGGCGCCGAGCCATGAGTCGGTTCGAACACGGCGTATGTGTCGCCAAGGTTGGCGCTCGGGGCGAACCCAAGTCCACCGACCAGTCCCGCGCACAGGTCGCTGACGATGTCGCGAACATGTTTTCCGCGACCAGGACTGAGTAATCCTGCGGATTTTTGAACACCCACATGCAGATCGCGTCGATGTTCGCTTCGTCTGTCCGGATATCGAGATAACTGTTGGCAAGAGTCACGCGTTTGCGTCCGGTCTTTTTGGCAAACTCAAAGGATTCACGAAGGCGTGAAAACGGCGTTGAACAACCTGGTCGGCGCGAAAAAAGTCGAGGTCGCAATGGTGTTCGATCCGCCCTGGACACCAAACAAGTTAAGCGCGGAGGGACAGCGTCAGTTAGGGTTGGGCTGAAGGCCGTGGGGGCATTTCCGCCCCCCTCTTGCATCGGCAAGCTACCGTGAACCGGTCAACTCAAGCCGGCACCGGAGTCCGCATGACCTTCAGCTTAATACCGAGTGGAACGGATTTCGAATCTGTGTTGAGCAGATCCCTGAGTTTCGTTTTCGCGAACGTGGCTTCCATCTGCTCCACTACGTCGTTCATCCCGCAGTGCAGCGGACACAGGTTCGTCCCGTGTGCCTTCAAGCCCAACGGGCAGGTGTGAATACGCTCCAGCGGATCCACGGCATTGATCACCTCCAGCACCGTGACTTGCGCCGGGTCACCCACGAATTGAAAGCCGCCGCCGAGACCGCGCTGACCCCGCACCAGGCCCGCCTTGGCGAGGAGTTGCAGGACTTTCGAGATGTAATCCGGCGGCGTGTGCGTGCCGGTGGCGATCTGGCACGTGGTCTGCGAGCGCGTCGACTCTTGGATCAACCAGATAACGGCGCGCAGCGCGTATTCCGAGGTGCGGGAAATCAGTTGCAGGGCATGAACTAGACGTTGATATCCGATTTAACAAGTCTATTTTTCTGCGACGGGCATTCGTCTGCGGCGACAAACTCACTCGGTGAGAAATTCAAGAGCCGGGAGACCTTGAAGCATGAACAACAAAGTAGAACGAAAGTCCAAGTGAACGCCATAGAAGAAATGTCAGGTGCGCGTATCGAATTGTCAGCAGAGTTCATTGAACGGGCGCGACGCCGATTGAGCGCATTGCTGGCGATTTCAGCCCGGCAAAAATAAACTTTCATGACCGCGCCCCGTTCCGTCGAGGCGAAACAAATCTCAACAGAAATGTAACCCAACTATGATGATAGCATTTCCAAAAATCATTCAAGGCGGCATGGGCGTCGCGATCTCCAACTGGAAGCTCGCCCGGGCCGTATCGTGTCTCGGGCATTTGGGCGTCGTGTCCGGAACCGGCATCGAAACGATTCTCGCGCGGCGGCTGCAACTAGGTGATCCCGGCGGGGCCGTCCGCCGGGCGCTGGCCCATTTCCCGTTTCCCGCCGTGGTCGAGCGTGTGCTGGCGGATTATTTTGTCGAAGGCGGCAAACCCGAGGGTTCGCCGTTTCGCCTCGTCCCCAAGGCTTCGCTGAAGCCCGGCCCGCGCTTTGTGGAGCCGGTCGTTCTCGGCTCCTTCGTCGAAGTCTTCCTCGCCAAAGAAGGACATGAAGGATTGGTTGGGATCAATCTCCTCGAAAAAATCCAGCTCCCCACCTTGCCAGCCTTGTACGGGGCCATGCTTGCGGGAGTGGCCTGCGTGCTGATGGGCGCTGGAATTCCGCGTGCCATTCCCGGCGCGCTGGATCGGTTGGCCGCCGGCGAACCCGCCGAGTTGAGGATTGACGTCGAAGGGGCGCTACCCGGCGAGGAATTTTTGTCCACCTTTGATCCCCAGGCGTTCTGCGGCGGAAACGCGCCGAAGCTCCAACGGCCAAAGTTCATTGCGATTGTCTCCTCGGCGACGCTGGCCATCACATTGGCCCGCAAATCCAACGGCCGCGTGGATGGTTTCATCGTCGAAGGCGAACGCGCCGGAGGTCATAATGCGCCGCCTCGCGGCCCGATGCAGTTGAGTGAGAAAGGCGAACCGGTCTATGGTCCGCGCGATGTTCCCGAACTGGAAAAAATCCGCGCGTTGGGACTGCCGTTCTGGCTGGCTGGTTCCTATGGGCAGCCGGGAAAACTGGAAGCCGCATTGCACCTCGGCGCGGCTGGTATCCAGGTGGGCACCGCTTTCGCATTCTGCGAGGAATCCGGCCTGCACCCGGAACTAAAACAACAGACCCTTGAGCTTTCCCGGCAGGGCCGGGTGGAGGTCTTCACCGATCCGCTGGCTTCGCCCACCGGCTTTCCGTTCAAGGTGGCGGCCGTCCCCGGCACGCTTTCCGACCCGGCGATTTTTGCCGCCCGCGAGCGTCTCTGCGACATCGGTGCTCTCCGGCGGCCCTACCGCAAGACGGACGGCAACATCGGCTACCGTTGTCCCAGCGAGCCGGTGGGAGATTATGTGCGCAAAGGCGGTCACCTCGAAGAAACCTTGGGGCGCAAATGTGTGTGCAACGGTCTGATGGCCACGGCCGGATTCGGACAAATCCTGACCGAGGATGCCGTCGAACCCGCGCTGGTGACAGCGGGCAACGACCTCAGCCGGATCGCGGAATTCCTCCCATCGGAACGCGATTCCTACACCGCTGCCGATGTGATCCGTCGCCTGCTTGAACCGGCTTGACCGGTTTTCATGATGTCAAAGCAAACGATCTTTCAGGAGACAGCATGAATAATCAACCGTTGCCGAATTGGGATCCCAAGTCTCAGGAAGTCATGCGGGATCAGCCGGCCGCCTATGATGACCTGGGGCGTCGCTGTCCCGTGGCCTACCCGCACTCGCGAAGCTAATTTTCGATCGGCGCAAGGGCGTCCAGGCCTTTGGGCGCCAGTTCCGCGTATTTCAATCTCTCTTTCATAAAAGCACGATGAGCAAAAAGAGCCGGGTTTCAATAAAAATGTATTTGAAATACAGCTTTAGGAGTTTAGCTTTTTTTCTCAACCAATCCACACCATGAAAAATATCACTCCTGAAACTCCTGTCGGAGAAATCGTCCGCGCTTTTCCGGCCCGCTCCCGTATTTTTGAAAACCTCGGAATCGACTATTGCTGCGGCGGGAAAAAATCTCTGGCCGAGGCTTGCCAGGCCAAAAAGCTCGACCCCACGACCGTCGTCGCGATGTTGTCCGCGCTCGATAACGGCGGGAAGGAAGTGCAGGCCGATCCCGATACCCTCAGCCTGAGCGAACTGTGCGATCACATCGAGCGGGTCCATCACGGCTATCTGCGCGAAGAATTGCCGCGGCTTGATTTCATGACGAAGAAAGTCGCCGCCACGCATGGCGATGCCAACCCGAGGCTGTGGGATGTGCGGCGCTTGTTTGAGACCTTCAAGGACAAGGTCTCCGCGCACACGGCGGAGGAAAGTGAACACGTCTTTCCGACGATCCGGCAGTTGGAAGCGGCGGACGGAGATAAAGCAGCCGCTGCTTCCGGGTTGAAAACGGAGTTCGACAAACTGGAATCGGAGCATCTGAGCACCGGGGCCGCGCTGGCTCAATTCAACCAATTAACCGACAGCTACACCCCGCCCGACTGGGCCTGCAACACCTGGCGCGCGCTTTACGATAGTCTGCGCCAGATGGAGAAGGACATGCATCAGCACATTCACGAGGAGAACAATGTTCTCTTCCCGCGCGCGCGCGCCGTGTCCGCGCTCGCCCTTTCATGACTGTTTCCCCTCTCATTCTGCGTGGGTAACCAGCATGCTCCTGGAGCACGATCACTCGGAACTCGACGCGGCGCTGGCCAGCGTTTTCTCCGCGTTGGCCGCTGGCAAAATTGAGCAGAGCTTTACGAATCTCGATCTCTTTTGGGCGCGCCTCGCGATTCACATTCGGGCCGAAAACATCCATCTGTTTCCAACTCTGCTGGAAGCCTCGCAACGCCCGCGGCAAGCGGCTGATGTTCCAGGACCGAAATCCGTTGGAGAGATCATCACGCGGCTTCGGGCCGACCACGATTTCTTCATGATCGAACTGGCGGCGGCAATGAAACAACTACGGGAGCTGCGGCGCGGCGATCGACAGGATGCAGCGTCGGCTCTGACCACGGTGCGCGAGCAGATGACGCGTGTCAGCCAGCGGCTTGAAATCCACAACGCGCTCGAAGAATCCCAGGTCTACCAGTGGGCGGGCGCACTGCTCGATAATGTGGAACAGGAAGCTCTCAACCAATGCCTCCGGCGGGAAGTCGAGAACCTTCCGCAGCGCTTTTCAAGCGGCCTCGCGCGGCCTGCCATGAAACTCGAGATTCCAGAGTCGCTCCGGTTGCGGGAAGAAGCGATCTGCATGGCGCTGCGGCAGGCGAGCGCCTCCGGCGGAGAGACAGGCGACGCAGCCGCATTGCTCGAGGCGATCCTCCTCCCGCACCTCGCGAAAGAGAAAGCGGATGTGCTGGAGCCGCTCGGGCTTCTGGCATCTCTCGCGCGCGGAGGATTTAATCGTGACATGGCGGAGGTCCTTCCGCAGATCGACCAGCTGAAGACTGACCTGCACGACTTGCGGGTGGAACACGCGACCATTCTCTCCGCGATCAAACGTCTGGTCGCGGCCGCGCGGGAGGAGGGCAAGCCAATGCACGCCCGCTTCGCCGAGCGGCTGCTTTTCCGGGCCTGGCTCGATGAATCGATCTTTCAACCTTTGGCGATTTTGATTGGCAAGTACTTGCGGTTGCGCCTAACGAACAAAGGCGATGCGGCCGGCGCAACGCAGCTCTCGCCTCTCGAGTCGGGGGAGCTTTCCATCCCGGAGCCCCTCCAGCTCAGCCATGCGCAATTGAAGGCGGCGTTGTCAGAAGCAATGCAGGTTGGAGGTCAAACCATGATCGCCGCGGAAGCCGTCGCGCAATTGTTGGAACCACATTTGCAGAAGGAGAGCGAGGAGGTCCTGCGCATCCTCGGATTGCTCGAGCCGCTGGCGGCCGATGCGATCGAGGTCGCGGAAGATTATCCCGAATTGAACGACCTCGAGGCGAACGAAAGTTCTCTCCACCAAGAGCACGCCGCTCTCATCGCGGCGGCCGAAAAGCTGCGCACGGCGGCGCGCCAGGAAGGCGCCGATGCGGTTTTGGAATTTGCCGAGCGACTGCTCATGCGGATTCGCCTCGACGAAGAAATCTTTTATCCCGCCGCGTTACTGATCCGAAATTACCTGAGACTGAAGCGCCGCAGCTGACGCTGCGAAAGAGTCTCTTTTCCGAAAGGGAGCCGATGAAAACAGACACTGAACTTCCGCTTCCGGGCGCCAGACTGGCGGCTGAGAAAATGCCTAGTCACTGGTTGCTTGCGCCCCTGGGCAAACGCGTGCTCCGGCCCGGTGGTGGCTCGGAATGGGAGTGGCGCCAGGCTAGACTCACCAAACGATGAACTTCCTTCTCAAAGTCTGGCGACAGGCGAATCCCAAGGTGAGAGGAGGGTTATTCGATTATGAAGCGAAAGATATTTCCCCCCACACTTCGTTTCTCGAGATGCTCGACATCGTTAACGAGCAGCTCACCGTTCGAAGGGAAGAGCCGATCGCTTTCGATTCCGACTGCCGTGAAGGCATTTGCGGCACCTGCTCGTTAACCATCAACGGCGAAGCGCACGGACCTGAACATCCGGGGGCGGTCTGTGAGCTTTACATGCGGAGCTTCCGCGACCGCGACACCATCATGGTGGAACCGTTTCGCGCGCGGGCCTTCCCGATCATCAAAGGCCTGGTGATCGATCGCAGCGCGCTCGATCGGGTCGTGCAAGCGGGTGGATTCGTCTCTGCTCGCGCCGGTTCTGCGCCCGAGGCGAATACAATCCCGGTGCCAAAACACCGCTCTGAACTTGCGATGGAAGCAGCGGCCTGCATCGGCTGCGGTGCTTGCGTGGCCGCATGTCCGAATGCGTCGGCCATGCTCTTTACCGGCGCCAAGGTTTCGCATCTCGCCTTCCTCCCGCAAGGCGTACCGGAACGCCATCGTCGTGTTCTCGGAATGGTGCGCGCGATGGATGCGGAAGGTTTTGGCAATTGCTCGAATACTTACGAATGCGTCGCGGTCTGTCCCGCCGGTATCCCCGGCAGCGTGATGGCAAAGATGTTTCGCGAATACGCGATCGCTTCCGCGGTTGAAGCGGGAGGTGAATAGGACGGAACAAAATGATGATCAAGCTGAAGAGAGTTTACGAGAAACCCGAGAAGGCCGATGGCTTACGCATTCTTGTGGACCGGCTCTGGCCGCGCGGTCTGACGAAAGCAAAAGCCCGGCTGGATCTTTGGCTGAAGGAAATCGCACCCAGCACCGAGTTACGGAAATGGTTCGGGCACGATCCCGAGAAGTGGAAAGAGTTTCAGCGCCGCTACCGGGCTGAATTAAAGAGTCATCCCGACGAGGTGGGAGTTATCAAGAGCAAGGCGCGGGAAGGCATCGTCACTCTACTCTACGGCGCGCGCGATCAGCAGCATAACGAGGCGGTCGTCTTGCAGCGATTTTTGGAAGGATGAGTCAAACAAGGAGCAAGGCATTATGAAGCACAACCAAAGCAGGAAGAAAATCGAAGTTACAAGGTCGCGTGGCCGCCGCATTTCCATCGCGGCCGTCCTCCTCGGGATGGGATTGAGCGCGTTGCCAACCATCGCCGCGCAGACTTCCCCGCCCGACGCTCACGCCCATCATTCAACGTTTCGGATTCCAGAAGCCATTCGTGCCGAGCACGCGGAAATTCACGAGCAGCTCGTCGCCGCGACCAAAATGCAGGGACAGGTTGGCGAAACCGCGCGAAAGCTCGCGGCACTCCTCGACCCACATTTTTTGCGGGAAGAAGAAATCGCATTGCCACCGCTTGCTCTGCTCGCGCCGCTCGCGCGCGGGAAATTTACTCCCGGGATGCGCGATGTTCTGGTGATGACTGATGCGTTGCGCGCGGAGCTGCCTCGGATGCTCGAAGAGCACAAGGCTATTCACGCTGCCACGGCGCGAATGGGCGCAGCCGCCAAAGCAGCAGGCAATGCCGCAGTCGAACGCCTCGCGGAAACGCTCAAGGTGCATGCCGAGAGCGAAGAGCAGATTTTCTATCCGGCGGCGATTCTGGTTGGCGATCTGGTGCGAGGGCATTTCGCCTCGAGCAGAGCCCACCCGTAGAGAACGTTTTCAATTCACCAGAGCCTGGGCAATACCTTGAACAAGAAGAAAAGGCTTCGCCGGCGCGAAAAATAATGAACTGGGTTGTTTTCGAGTAGCCCTCGGAAGAAAGGAATCTGTGCAATCAAAAGAAGAAACCGGTCCGGCCGCCTGGCTGATCGTCGCCGCCGCCGGAGTGCGCACAGCCTTCGGCGTTGTTATGGCTGTGGATGCCTGGTTGAAATGGCAGCCGTCCTTTGCCGCACACTACGTGGGCTATCTCCAAAACGCCGCCAATTCCCAGCCAGACTGGCTCGCGCCCTGGTTCGGCTTCTGGCTGCGGATCGTCCCGCCGCATGCAGATTTCTTTATCTCGGCGACAAGAATTATCGAGACCTCTATCGCGGTAGGACTCATCCTCGGACTTACCCGCCGCTTCACCTATTTGTTAGGCGCGGTTTTCAGTCTTCTGATTTGGGCAACCGCGGGAGGTTTCGGCGGACCTTACACCGCCGGCGCAACTAATCTTGGACCGGCGCTGGTTTACGCGTTGGTCTTTATTGCTCTCATTCTCTTCGCGCGCCTGCTTGGCAGCACGCCTTACAGTCTCGATTACTTTATCGGCCGGCGTTTTCCGCGCTGGGCCGCCATCATGGAATGGGCGCCGCGCCGTCTTTGGCAACGGACTCCGCCGACGCTCGCCTGGCCACACCAACTCGCCGCCATGGTGGCGATCGCCCTTGCCCTCCTCGTTGCGCTCGGCACCCTCGGGAGCGCGGTCAATGCCGGTCCGCCTACACCCGAGCGGGCCGCTGCGGCCGTCTCGCCGCTTTCGCTTGCCTCAGCCGCGCCAGTCGCTCGCGCCGCTCGTGCCGCGCTGCCGCCATTGATCGGCACCGGCGATTCTGTCGCAGTCACGCTCGTCGCCACCGATACGAATATCGAAATCGCGAGCGGCGTGCAGTACCGCGCCTGGACCTTCAACGGCACTGCGCCCGGCCCGGTTCTCCACGTGCGAGAAGGGCAAACGGTGAACGTGACGTTTATCAATCATGGCAACATGGGCCACTCGATCGACCTGCACGCCGCGCAAGTCGATCCGGCGGTCGCTTATCGTTCCGTGGCGCCCGGCGAGACCGTGCAGTTTTCGTTCGTCGCAAAAGTGCCGGGCGCGTTCATTTACCACTGCGGCACACCGCCGGTGTTACTCCACATCGGCAACGGCATGTATGGCGCGATCATCGTCGACCCGGTCGAACCACTGCCACCCGCCGATGTCAGTTATGTGCTTGTGCAAGGCGAATGGTACTCGCACCAGGTCAGCGGCACCCTTATGGCCGGTGATTACGATAAGATGATGGCCGTCAGACCCGACGAAGTGGTTTTTAACGGCATCGCTTTTCAATACAAGGATCATCCGCTGACCGCGCGTGTCGGACAACGTGTGCGATTCTATGTCCTGAATGCGGGTCCAAATCTTTCCAGCGCATTCCACATCATCGGCGGAATCTTTACCGCAGTTTACCCTGATGGCGACGCGGCACATGCGCTCAGCGGAGTTTCCACTTACCCGATCGCACCGGGGCAGGGCGTCGTCCTCGACGCGATCATCCCGCACCCGGGCAAGTATCCGATTGTCGATCACAGCATGCGCAACATGACAATCGGCGCCGCCGCCGAGCTGGAAGTCACGCCATAATCCATCCCGGTTCGAGATCGTTCTCAGTCTTCGGGCTCGGCGAGCGCGATCTTCGGCAGGACTTTGAGCATCCAGACTAACGATGCCGCCAGCCAGCAAATCGCGCCGGCGACCAAATGCAGAACGCGCACCGACGGCGCAAGATCAGCGCTGAAGCGCGAGATCATCGCCAAATAGAGCAGCGCACCCGCGATGATGAAAAACCAGGGCCGTTTCGAAAGCAGGTCCAGTTTGCCGCTGTGACCGAAGACCACCCGGATCGCGACCGTGAACGCGATGAAATTGAACCCGGTGATGAAGACAATGTGCAAACCGGCGAGGCGATAGATCGGCCAGGCCGCAATGACCGCGAACCCGACCAGAATCGCGACGATTCCCATCCGCAACGAATTGGCCAGAAACGTGCCGCCACGGAATGGCATGAGTCGTCCGACATAAAGGCTTAGGGCGCCGACGCGCAGCCAACCACCGATGTCCGGCCAGCCGAGAATGTCGATCCAGAACGAAGCGATCGTGAGCGCGCCGATGAGCGCCGCGAACGCCGCCGCGCGTCTCCACTCCGGCGGAAAGGCGCGCGACTCCGGCAGGTTCGAGCTGGGCAGATCGAGTAACCGTCCGATGAAAAAAGGAGCAACCCCAAGGATCGGCAGGAGCACAAAGCATTCGTTGAGGAGCGCGCTGCCAAACTGATAAGTGCGCGAATATTGCGCGGTCTCCGCATAGGCGACGAGGCCGGCCCCGACCACTCCGCTGATCAGTCCGAGAGCGACGAGGACGAAATTCGGCGGCGGCGAATCTTTGCGTTGTCGAAAGCGTTTCACGAGCGCCGTCATGAAAACGAGCAGGCAAAGGAGAAAGCCAACGTCGCCGGTCCGATGAGCGCCGCCGAGGTGCGCGCCGGCAGCGAGCAAGTCGAGTGTAAACAGGGTCGCTACCTCAGCCGGCGAGAAAGGCGGCGTCGAGGTGAGTCTCGGACCGGCGGTGCCGAGAAATCCAAAGATGAACGAGGCCATGAAGCCTTCGATCATGAGCCGCGCATGCGTGACATTCGGATAGGGGATGCCGGCACCGAAGTAGTAGAGAACCCAAAGCGACACCCCGATCGTTCCGAGCAGCGCCCCGGTCGGGAAAAAAACCCGAAACGGTTCGGCGGCGAGGGGGAGGGGTGCGCGCGCGGCTGGGGACGGTTCGTCTGGCGTCACGCTTCGCTTTCGGTTGAGATGCTGGATTCGCCCGCGCTCTGCCGCAACGCCTGCTCGATCGCCCGGCAGGGCAGGAGCGCGCACTTGACCCGCTGCGGAAATTTGCGCACGCCCTCGAAAAGGCGAAGATCGCCTAACGAATGGGGCGCTTCGCCCGTGCCATCGGTGACGAGGGTTTGGAAGGAGTGCAACAGCGACAGCGCCTCTGCCCGGCTTTTTCCTTTCACCTTCGTGGTCAGCATGGAAGCAGACGCCTGACTGATGGCGCAGCCGTGTCCGGTAAATTTGACGTCGGCCACGTCGTCATGAGTTCCGAATTTTACGGCCAGATGGATCTCGTCGCCGCAGGAAGGATTATCGCCGTGCACGCAGACGGCCGCGTCCGGCAGCTCCCCGAAATTCCTTGGCCGGCGCGAGTGATCGAGAATCACCTCTTGATACAGCTCCTCCAGTTCCGAGCTCATGCAAAGAAACGAGCGGCCTCGCGCAGAATCTCGATCATGCGATCGACCTCCGCCGTGGTGTTGTAAAAATAGAAACTGGCGCGGGTTGTCCCGGGCAAACCGAATTTTCGCATCAACGGCTGGTTGCAGTGATGGCCGCCGCGCAACGCCAGGCCCTGCTGATCGGCAAAGGTCGTGACATCGTGCGGGTGTGCCGACGCCATGACGAAGCCGATAAGCGCACCCCGCACGCCGGCGGGTCCGAGCAGGCGAATGCCAGGCAGCTCGGCGAGGCGCTCCAGCGCGTAAGCAGTCAGGTGCGCGTCGTGTTCGAAAATCGCGGTGCGCCCGATTCCCTCGATGTAATCAATCGCCGCCGCCAACCCGATGGCCCCGGCAATGTTCGGCGTCCCAGCCTCAAAGCGATGTGGCGCTTTCTTGAAGGTGCTCTTTTCCAGCGTGACGTTCAGGATCATCTCGCCGCCACCATGCCACGGCGGCATTGAATCGAGAACCTCGGCGCGCGCGTAGAGCGCGCCGATGCCGCTCGGCCCACACATTTTGTGTCCGGAAAAGGCGAGGAAGTCGCAACCCAACTCCTGGACATTGAGCGGCAAATGTCCCGCGCTTTGTGCAGCATCGACCAGGGTGAGTGCGCCGAGCGCGCGGGCCTGCGCGCAAAGCTCGGTCACGGGATTGATTGTGCCTAACGAGTTGGAGACATGCGTGAAGGCAAATAACTTCACCTCGCGGGTGAGCAGGGACGGAAGCTCTTCGAGCGCAAGGGTCCCGTCGTCGCGCACCGGGACGAAGCGCAGGCGCGCACCCACGCATTCGGCCAGCAGTTGCCACGGCACGAGGTCGCTGTGGTGCTCCATCTCCGTCAGCAGAATGACGTCACCCTCGTGAAGAAATTTTCTGCCCCACGCCTGCGCTACGAGGTTGATGCTCTCGGTCGTGCCGCGTGTGAAGATGATTTCCTCCGCGCTCGCCGCGCCCAGATATTGCGCGACGCGTTGCCGCGATCGTTCGTAAGCTTCCGTCGCGCGCGAACTCAGCTCGTGCAGGCCGCGATGCACGTTGGCGTTGTCGCGCTCATAGTAGTGGACGAGGGCGTCAATAACCGCACGTGGCTTCTGCGATGTGGCGGCATTGTCGAAATAGATGAGCGGACGACCGTGGACCTCCTGGTCGAGGATCGGGAAATCCTGTCGCAACGCGGACCAGTTTACGGCCTGGCGGGGATGCAGCGCGGTGATGCGTTGGCCTCCGGCGTTGTTTTCGGCTGCCGAGCGATCAGTTATTTTGTTTGGGGGATTTTGTAGAAGGTCTGCCATGATACGCGCCTCAGTGGATAGCTGATCACATCAGCCCAAGTTGGAGTTTGGCAGCCTCTGACATCATTGATTGGTTCCAGGTTGGTTCAAACACCACATCACAGGTGGCTTCGGTGATTTCCTCGAGGGCCAGAAGTTTGGTTTGCACATCCGAGGAAAGCGCTGGCCCCATCCCGCAGCCGGGGGCGGTGAGCGTTATCTTCAGGTCCGCCCGATAAGAACTGTTCTCCGTAATGGGTGTGAGTCCGCAGTCGTAAACGAGGCCCAGGTCCACAATGTTGACCGGGATTTCCGGGTCGTAGCAGGTCTTGAGTTGGTTCCATACTTCCTTCTCCAACTCCTCAATCGTCCGACGCTGGCCGATCGGGCTGGCCGGTCGGTCGGCGACTTCAAAGCCGAGCGCATCGATGTCTCTATCGGCCAGTCGGAACATGTTTCCATTGACGACGATGGTATAGCTGCCACCAAGCGACTGAGTGATGTAGGCCAGCGCGCCTTTCTGGAGTATGACTTTGGTGCCGACAGGGACGACCGTCCCTTCAACGTCGCGGGTGAGAGTTATAGGTTCGTTCGAGTTCATAGTTACTCCTTGTCGGATTCGGTTGAAACGGTTCCGCTTCTACCTTCTACGGCCGCAGCCACAGCGTGCCACGGCAGGATGGCACATTTGATTCGCACCGGAAATCTGTGCACGCCGGACAGCGCGGCCAATTTGCCCAAATCACTGTCCATATGACCCGTGGTGATCATGTCGTGGACTTTGTCGAACATCACCTTCACCTCGGCCTTGGTCTTGCCTTTGAGACTTTGGGTGAGCAGCGACGCCGAGGCCTTGGAGATCGCGCAGCCGGAGCCTTGAAAGGTCAGTTCCTGCACGACGTCGCCATCCATCCTGGCGTAGAGCGTGTAGTTATCCCCGCAGATGGGATTGGTGCCCTGCGCGGTGCGGTTGGCGTCGGGCAAGACGCGGAAGTTCCTCGGACTCTTGCTGTGGTCGAGGAGGAGCTGCTGGTAAAGCTCTGTCAGGTCGTCAAACACTATGGGTTCACTGCGATTTGTTGGTTCTGTTCCAAGCGGTCCCACACCAGCCGGTCCAGCTCTTGGCGCACGGCTGCGCAGCGGACGCGGTCGATTATTTCGCCGGCGAAGGCGTGGATGAGCATCCGGCGCGCGGTGTCGAGACCGAGGCCGCGGGTGCGCAGGTAAAAGACGGATTCGTCGTTCAACTGCCCGATGGTCGCGCCGTGCGTGCACTTCACGTCGTCGGCGTAGATTTCGAGCTGCGGTTTGGTGTCGGCGGTCGCGTCATCCGAGAGCAGCAGGTTTTTGTTCGTCTGCTTGGCGTCGGTCTTCTGCGCGCCGGGGCGGACGAGGATGCGGCCGTGAAAGACGCCTTTTGATTTGTCAGCGAGGATGCCATTGAAATACTCGTGGCTCGCACAATGCGGCTGGGCGTGCTCGACAACCATGTAGTGGTCGGCGAGTTGCTCGCCGCGCGTGAGGTAGAGGCCGTTGAGGATGCACTCCAAGCCCTCGCCGGCGAGCGTGGCATAAATGTTCGTGCGTGAGAGTTTCGCGCCGAGCGCAATCGAGTGGGTGACGACGTTGCTGGCGCGCCCAAAGTGCGCCGCGACGGTCGCGATGTGGAACGCCTGCTGGTTCTCATCCTGGAATTTCAGGTGTTCTACGACCGCGTTTTCACCGGCGACAAGTTCGGTAACGGCGTTGGTGAAATAAGCCGCATCGCTCAGGCTCACGTAACTCTCGATGACGGTGACCCGGCTGTCGCGCCCGGCCACGATCAGGTTGCGGCAGCCGGGTCGCCGTCATCGAGAGCTACGTGAGCCTGAGCGACGCGGCTTACTTTACCAACTCCGTCACCGAACTTGTCGCCG
>JBKJNW010000177.1:0-16733 GCA_046593335.1 Chthoniobacterales bacterium
AGCCGACGGCCGGGCGCACGGGAAATTCTTGCACCAGAATGAGCGATGCCGGATTTCGACAAACTCGACAAAGCGATCCACGAAAAAGGCCGGCTCGCAATCATGACCCTGCTCGCCAGCCGGGTCAGCTGGTCCTTTCAGGATCTGAAAGCGGAATTGAAAATGAGCGACGGCAACCTGGTCACTCATCTGCGCACGCTGCACAAACTCGGCTTCGTCGCGGTCACGAAAGAGATGCTCAGTCGTCCGCAGACAAGTTACGCCCTAACGACGAAGGGCCGGGCGGCCTTCACCGACTACCTGCAGGTGCTGGAGCAGATCGTGAAAGCGGGAAAGGCCTGAGTTTTTTTGCCACCATGCTTTGTGACACAAAGCGTAGACTTCGGAATGGCGATGCACCAGACCGGAGGTCTGAATTCCACTCATCATGAAAATCATTCTGGCAGAACATTTCGGCATGTGTTTCGGCGTGCGTGATGCAATCGCGCAGGCGGAACAGCTCGCGGCCAACGCTCCTCTCACCATTCTCGGCGAGCTGGTGCACAATCCTCTCGTGCGCGAGCAACTGCGCGCCCAGGGCGCGCGCGAAGGTTCGCTTGACGACGCCGCGCTGGCGGCGGAGTCGAGCGTCATGATCACCGCGCACGGCGCTTCCGATCGAAAGCGCCAAGAGTGGCAGGCGGCGGGGCTCAAGGTCGCCGACGGCACCTGCCCGCTGGTTCGTCACGCGCACGCGCAACTTCGCAGCCTTGTCGCGGCCGATTATTTCCCGGTCGTGATCGGCCAGGCCGGCCATGTCGAAGTCCGCGGCCTAACGGAAGATTTTCCGGGCGCGGTCGTGCTCGGCGGAACGTCGGATCTCGCGCACCTGCCGGACGCGTCACGCTACGGGGTGATCTCGCAGACGACGCAGCCGATCGATCGCGTGCGCGCGCTTGTAGCAGAAATTCGGCGCATTCGGCCGCAGGCCGAGGTACGTTTTGCCGACACCGTTTGCAAGCCGACCAAGGATCGGCAGAGCGCGCTTCAGCGATTAATCACCGACGCCGAGGTCATCGTGGTCGTGGGCGGTCGCGCGAGCAACAACACCCGCCAACTGGTCGAGACCTGTCGCGCGGCCGGGCGGCGCGTCGTGCACATCGAGCGGGCGGAAGAACTCAGCGCAGCAGATTTCGAGGGCGTGGCGGTCGTCGGCGTGACCGCGGGGACGTCGACCCTGCCGGAGACGGTCGAGTCGGTGCAGGCGCGTCTTCTCACTTTCGCGGCGAACCTGCCAGGGAGCGGCGGTTTGCAACCGCCGAGGGCGCTTCTAAAGCACCCCTTTTTGTCTCACTCGCCCAAGGCACCGGAATCTGCCTAACGAGATGAAACGCCGATTGCGAGCCCTTTTGCGCGGAGACGCGGACGAAATCAGCGCGTGGCTAGCGGAACCCGGAATCCGTTGGGACGCCACCTGCATCCTGGTCATTCTGCTTGGAAGCGGGCTCTACGGATTCACCGTCGGGCTTTGGCGTGCGCCTCTCCAATCGCTTTACACCGCGCTCAAATTTCCCCTCCTGATTCTTCTCACCTGCGCCGGGAACGCGCTCCTCAATGGAATCCTTGCGCAGCTCCTCGGGTCCGGTCTTCCTTTTCGCCAAACCTCGCGGGCGATTCTGATGAGCTTCGCCCTCACCGGCCTGATTCTCGGCGCGCTCAGTCCGGTCAGTCTCTTCGTGCTCTACAACACGCCGCCGCTCAGCTCGAGCGGGACCGTTCTCGGGCACAGCATCACGCTCCTGACCCATGTTTTCTTCATCGCCTGCGCCGGGATTATCGCGAATCGCCGCCTCTATCGATTCCTCGAGAAGGTGAGCGGTCATCGCCGGACCGCGCTTACGGTGCTTTTCAGTTGGTTAGGCGGGAATTTCCTTCTCGGCAGTCAGCTCGCCTGGATTTTGCGCCCCTTCATCGGCAGTCCCGGGCTCGCGATCGAGTTTCTTCGCGAGGATCCGCTGCGCGGGAACTTTTATGAAGCGGTCGGCCGCGCTCTTCGGCATCTCTTTTTTTGAAACAAACCAGAGCCCACAAAAACCATGACCACACCCAACACTCCATCTACTCCGCCGCCATTGCCGAAGCGCGACCGGTTCCAATTCGAGCCGATGAACGGCGAAACCAGCCCGCTCCTCCTGCTCGAGACATTACTGAAACATCCGGGACGTATCATCCACGAATTGCACAGCAACCGGCGACCGACGCTTGCCCTCTGGTCGCTCGGGCTCGCCCTTGCCGGCATGGCCATTTACGGCGTGGTCGTCGGATCGCTCTCGGGTGGGATGCAGTTGTGGATCGCGCCGGCCAAGCTCGCCCTCGGCACCCTGCTCTCGATGCTGATTTGTCTGCCGAGTCTTTACATCTTTACCTGCCTCGGCGGGATCGACGTGCGCATCCGCACGGTGGCGGGCGCGCTTTTCGCCTCGGTCTGCCTGAGCGCGCTGCTCCTGATCGGGTTTGCCCCGGTGGCGTGGATCTTCTCCCAGTCGACCAACTCGGTCGCGTTCATGGGCGGGCTCCATCTCATTTTCTGGATGATCGGACTGCTCTTTGGCTTGCGCCTGATCGGCGGGATGAGCCGGTTCCGCGGCGCAACCGAGAGCGCACACCTGAAAACCTGGGCGCTCATTTTCCTCGCCGTCTCCCTCCAGATGACGACCACGCTGCGGCCGATTGTCGGCCGCTCGGAGCATTTTCTGCCGGGGGAGAAGAAGTTCTTTCTGGCGCACTGGGCGGAGTCGTTAGGCGGGAAAAAGTGAGCCCGGGTAGGGTGGGCGTCTCGCCCGCCGGTGCCCGCATCCTGCGGGCACGCAATTTGGAATAACGGTTCCACTCAGATGTGCGCAAAAGTCCGTCGCTGCGGGACGCAGCCACCGGCGGGCGGGACGCCCACCCTACCCGGGATTGGAAATGACCGGCCTTGGAACCGGTGGAAGGGAACCAGAGGCGTGATACCTTCCTCGCGATGGCAGATGATCGCTGGTGAGGCCGCAAGGTTTTCACCAGAGGAAAGTCCGAACACCAGACGGCAGCATGCCGCGCAAAATGCGCGGGGGCGTTTCTCGCAAGAGGCGCGTCACGGAAAGTGTCGCAGAAAATATACCGCCTGAGGAGCGCGCAAGCGTTCGTTAGGCAAGGGTGAAATGGCGAGGTAAGAGCTCACCGCTCGGCCAGCAATGGCTGAGGCACGAAAAACCCCATGCGGTGCAAGACAGAACAGAGGAAGGGCAGCCGGTCCGGTAAACCCTCGGGTATCGTCGCATCACGTCGGGCTGTAGCGGCGGTCTATGACCGCCGACGGCGGCTCGGCGGGCGTCCGGCGCAAGCCGGGCGAGATAAATGATCATCGCCCCGGAGAAATCCGGGGAGACAGAATTCGGCTTATCGCCATCGAAATGAAGGGCGTTCTCGGAAACGAGGGCGCCCTTCCACTTTCCTGTTATTCGCCCCGTCTTGCCATCCTCAGAACCTTCTGATGACTCGGCGCGTCGCAGGCCGGTTAAAAATCGCTTAGCGCCAGAGAGGGATAAGGTGCCTCTGCTCTCGCTGCGCACTAAGAAGCGCGCTCCGAGAGGGAAGCAGTCTGCAGCGGCGCTCTATAAACGTCGTCGCGTGGTTGCAAAGCGCGCTTTCGGCGGTCACAGACCGCCGCGACTGCAGGGGCGAAGTCTTTGTGAGATGGCTTCTAAAATTTCTGCGTCAAACTCAGGGAGACGAAACGACCGGTGGGATCATAAAGGAAGGTCGCTCGCCGCATGGTCCAGCCGCGCGGGCCGAGGAGCCAGCGCCTAACGAGTTCCGGTTTTGGTCAGGGCGTCGAAGATCAGGTCGGGCGAGGCTGCGAAATCGCGGGTCGTGACGATCTTTTTCTCGGCGACTGGGAAACCGATCCTGGAATGGGTGCGCAGAACGGTTTTCCGTCGGTGGCCGCAACGGCAGAGCGCCATCCGCTTTTCGAACGGATAGCTGTCGCCATCCGCATTGGAAGAATGAAAACAACAAAGCACCGCCTGCGCGGGGGAGGACGCAGGCGGTGCTAATGTCTGCTTACTCCTCTCCTCGATCGGGCGAGGATCGCTTATCCAGCCAGCTTTTGCGGACGGCCGGCTTCCGCCTCTCGCTCGAGGACGAATTGTTTGCCGGCTGAAAGTCGCTCAAGACCAAAGTCGTGTGGTCATAAGTCACCAGGAAGCTTCCGAGAGGATCGCCGATGGGATTGTTGTCGACGTCGAAGCCGACAAAGGCATCGACCCGGCCTCCGCTGGCGATATTGGAAAATTGCCCGCTGATCTGCTTTGCCGTCAAGAGAGCGAAACTATCGCCGGGTGAAATCACCGAAACGTCGTCGACCGCCGTCTGGAGCACTCCGGCGATCGTCGCGGTCTGGCGCACGGTCAGAGTGGCGAGAGTATTGGCGTCGAAAATATGAAAACGCAGAATGCTGGCCGCGGGCAAATCGAAGGATTTCCGGACGAGCAGATTGGCGTTGAGATAAGCAGGGTCGGTCGGAAAACCGGGCTCACCCGCGAAGGCGTAACCGGTCAGCGGCCAGAGTGCGAGGAAGCCGCTTTGAATGGTCAAATCGCCCCGCACGGTCATTTGTGTGCCGCCGAAAATACTGAGCCGGCTGGTGCTGGTGAAATCGCCTTTGGAAGTGAAATCGCGATCGCCGATGAGAAGGCGTGCGCTTGTTGCGAGATTGCGCAGAGCGTCCTGTCCACTGCTATCGCGGAAGCCGGTGTCAGGACCGAACAGAACGAGCGAAGCTTCGCTAGTCACAATGTCGAGCACCTTGTCGCCGCCGAGAACTTGCGTAGTGGCACTGGCCCCGTTAGCCGCTTGCCAGGCAAAAGCGCTTTTGTGCAATGTCTGGGTGTCACTGCCGTAGTTAGTTAAAGCTCCGTTGATTACCATTCTGGCGTCACCGACCGGGCCGGCCGCTAAGAGGGATACAGCTCCGTTGGTATTTGGATCCAGCGGGTATCCGATGCCAGTGTAATCCCCATTGATAGTTAACGTCGTCGTCACATCACCGGCAATGAAGTCCGGATCTGTCGCGAAGATGACGACTTCGCCTTCATTGACGAAAGAGCCTTCGGTCATGAGATCGCGACCAACTTCCAAGTCGAAATATCCAAAGAGGAGATTGTGCTGGAAGTGTTCGAGAGCGTCCCTTCCGCTTTCATCCACCATGTACGCCCCCGCGCCCGCCAGCTGGATACCGGCGTTGTTTTCGACGATGTTTGCGCCGTTGAATTTAAGGGTGGCCGTTCGCCCGGCACTGGCCGCCACGACATAGGCATAGCCCGAGTTCAGGGTTGTTCCGGAAAAATCCGCCAGGGCGCCGAGGTCGCCGGTGACGTCCCTCGTGTCAGCAAAGAAATAAGGGATGCCGCCCCCGCCGACCTTCGTCTGCAACGACGAGAAATCGTGATCAATGCACAAGAGGAGCGGCGCGCGGCCGCCGAAGATTACGGAATCGCCCGGCGCAAAGGTGATGCGATTGACCGCTACGTCCAGATCGAGGGTAAGAAACACATTCGCGATCCGCACCGCGAACGTGTCGCTCCCACTATTGTTTGGGACGACTGATTGAGACCAATTGGTTGAGTCGCCCCAGTTGCCTTCGATGGGCCCGATGTAGGTGGATTTGACGGTCGCTGCCCGGGTCATTGGTATGGCCAGCAGGCAGAGGATGAGGAGCGTATTTCGGAGCAGGGATGTTTTCATAATGGTTGTTCTTCCCATTCCTTCGGAAAATTTTTGGTAGCGTGACAAACATTTTTCCGGGCTACGAAAAAGCGGATGCCAGAAGTTAGTCATCCTGACTGACTCGGCGGCCGGGTCGTCTTGCCCGGGCCGCAGCTCGCGCAGGCTGGAAGGCTGCGCGCCGATTCAGCCGGGACGCCTGACTCCCGTTAAAACTGCTTTTTCAGGCTGAAGTAAACGAAGCGGCCAACCGAGCCGTAAATGAGACCGGCGCACATTTGCGCACGATTGGGGAACCTTACTTCGTTTCTTTCGGCGCGAGCGAGGCAACAATCTTTTCAAAACGCGGATCGCCACGAAGCGGGTCCCAGTAGGGGAGCAGTTTCAATTGGCCATAGTTAAGGTAGCTGGGGAGTCGCGTCGCGATGGCGAGCTGCTCGCAGGCGAGATCTTTCTCACCCACCCAGGCCGCGGTCATGGCGAGATTCACGATCATGTTCACGCCGTTGATAGAATCCTTGGCCACGGGAAGAAGCTCGACCGCGCGGCGTCCTTCGCGCAACGCCTCCTCTTTTCTGCCGAGACCAGCATCGATCAGGCCGAGAACGCAAAGGGCGGGGCCGTAGTTTGGCTGGGCCTGCACGATTTTCTCCTGTTCGGCCCGTGCCGCAGTGAAGGCCGTGCGCGCCTTGGCTTCGTCTTTCGTCATCCGCGCGATAAGGCCTTCGATGAATTGCCGGCTCAGATAAACGGCATCGTAACCGAAGTCCTCTTGCCCAAGCGCGGCCAGGGCACCTTCGGCCGCGGCACGATCGCGCTCGGCCAAGGCGCAGACCAGCCAACTATCTGCCACACTCCCGATGGCCGCAGGATTTTGCGCCTGAATCGATTCTATCAATTGATGCAACGGCCGAGTATCTGCCTTCCAATTCAAATCTACCATTGCGCGGCCTGATTTGGCATCGGGATCGTCGGGCTGGATCGCATGGGCGCGATCCAGCATCAGAGCTGCCTCGGCGAATCGCCTCAAGTAAATATAGCTGGCTGAAATTTGCTGAAGAGTGAAGTAATTGCGCGGGTCGAGGTCGAGAGCGCGCTGGAGAGACTGCAATCCTTCATTATGTTGACCTCGGCGTCGCAAAATATAACCGGTGAGCTCCGGTATACGGGAATCGTTAGGCAAGCTTCGACGAGCAATTTTAAGCTCCGCTAAAGCGCCGTCGTAATCCAGATCAACCATGTAAAGTTTCTGGGCGATCACGAGGTGCGTGGGCCCGGAATCAGGGCTGAGATGGAGCGCATCCTGCAGCGCTTCTTCCGCCAGTACCCGCCGCTTAGGGGTGTGATCCAGGCCGAGCAAATAGAAGCTATCGTGAGCGGAGGCCAGCTCGCAATAGGCGAGATGAAAGCGGGGGTCGCGCGCGAGCGCTTGCTGCAAGAGATCGACTGCCTTGTTCAGGTTCTCCGTCCCCAGCGTGGTATAGCCAGTATCGAGGATGAGTGTCTTGGCGCGGCTGTAGAGATCGAAGGCGATGACATCAGCTGTCGGCGGCTGTTCGATTGCGCTTTTTTCACTTGGCGAAAGCTTGGCCTGAAGCTGATCCGCGATCGCCTTGGCAATCTCGCTTTGAATCGCGAAGACATCGGCCAGGTCGCGATCGTAAGTTTGCGCCCAAAGATGGACGTCGGTCCGCGCGTCTATGAGTTTCGCGTTCACCCGCACGCGATTGCCCGCGCGCTGCACACTGCCTTCCAGTAGATTAGCTACTCCCAATTCCTGGCCAATCTTACGCAGATTGCGACCGCTAATGTCGCGATAACTAATCACACTTGTGCGGCTGATGACTTTCAACTCGGCTACCTTAGCGAGGTCGGTCAGGATTTCGTCCTGCACACCATCAGTGAAGAAGGCATTGTCCGGATCGCGACTTAGGTTTTCGAAGGGCAGGACGGCGATGCTTTTTTCCGGGGCTGCGACTCCGTTCTGGGGTGAAAGGCGGGAGGTAACCGCCCAGTATGCGACCAGTCCGCCCAGAGCCAAAACGGCCGCGACTCCGAGCAGGCGGGCTCCTCTTTTTGGGGCCTGGATCGCTGCGAGTTTCGCCGCAAGCTGGGTCACACCAGGTCGCGCCGCCGGCTCGAGCGCAAGCATTGCGACCAGCAGCGAACGGAATTGCGCGGGAACACCAGCGGCTTTCAGTTGTTCGAGCGGTGGCCTGCCGGGAGAAGATGGCTCTCCGGATTTTTGCACCGCGCGATCGCCAAATGGCATTCGCCCGGTCAGGAGATACCAGAGAGTCGCGCCTAACGAGTAAATGTCCGAGCGCATATCGACGTTTCCATCGGTGAATTGTTCGGGACTGGCAAAAGCTGGCGTCCCAATAAATTCGCCGCGGGTCAGTGCCCTCGTGCCGGGTGCCTCCGCCAAAGCCTTGGCCAGGCCAAAATCGATGACCTTGATCGCCTCCTTGTCGCCCTCTTCGCCGGTTGCAATCATGACGTTGGCCGGCTTCAAGTCGCGATGCACCAGCCCGCGTTTTTCGGCCGCGGCCAGCGCCGCGGTGATTTGCCGCGCGATTTCAATCACGCTTTGCACGTCGAGCGGCCCGGTTCGGCGCACCCGCTCGTCCAGCGTTTCGCCCTCGACCAACTCCATCGCGTAGAAGCATTGACCGGTTCCCTCGTCGATCCCGGATTGATAAACCGTCGCCACACTTGGATGGCGCAGCGCCCCAGCCGCGCGCGCTTCGCGCATGAAGCGTTCTCGGGTATCCGACGTGGGTCCCGTGAAATCCGCCTTGATGAGTTTCAATGCAACCGAACGTTGGAGCGACGTGTCGAACGCGCGATAGGTCACGCCCATCGCGCCGCGCCCCAGTTCCCAGGCGCGGCCGTCGTCGCGTTTCTCGATCACATATTGACCGAACTGTTCGGCTTCAGAAATAGCGCCCGATTTCTCAAACCCGAGTTGGAGCATGCAAACCATGCAGCCAAGGTCCGATGACTCCGCCGTCCTGGGGGCCGCGCCGCACCGCGTGCAGTTAGTCGCTCTGGCGGGGACTGAGTTCATACGATTATTCCGATGCTAGCACCTGGCAGAGGTAACTTAGTTCCTCGTCCACATCGGCCGGGTCGCTGATGGTCCCGCGAACTTCCTCGCGTAGAATCTCGCCGTAACGGGCGCGAAATCTTTCCACGTCTTTGCGCAAAGTCGCCGCCGGCCGGCGCACGTGCGCCGCCAAGTCAGCATAAGACATCGCTTCTTCGTCGTCCGCGGACAGGCGCGTCTTCAGCGCCTCAAACAAAGCCGCCTTACCGGCAAAGGCGCACTCCTGCGCGAGGCGAGCGAGCGCCTGCCGCAGGAGGGTCTCCGCCCATTCGCGATCGTAAACTCGATCGGCCTTCCAGCGTTCGTTGAGCACCACCTGGCGTTCCGCCTCCGCGATGGCGGATTCGTCAAAAGGCTCGCGAATCTTTCCGCCCCCGCGCTTTTGCGCTCGTTCGCGATCGCGTGCATCGGCGACGAAATGCTTGAGCGCACCGAGGAGAAAGGAACGGAATCGGCCTTTCGCGCGATCCGCTCGGAAGTAGGTGCGATCGCGTATGATCTCGGCGAAAAATCCCTGGGTTAGATCTTGCGCATCCTCCGCTCGAATTCCGTCTCGGCGCAGGAAAAGATAGAGCGGCCGCCAGTAAATGCGGCAGAGTTCCGCGAGCGCGTCGAGCGCATGTGCGGAAGAGAGCTGCGAATCTCCCGCGGCGAGCACGAGCGTCCAGCGGGTGGAAGCAAACTCTCCAGCCTGCGAAAGTGCTTCGCCTTGCGTCGCAGGCATGAATCTTTGTATTCGCCGCGAGAAAAAATTGCAAGAACGAACCAACTCGGGAAACGAGGGCGCCCTCCCACTTTTTGATTTGAACCACGGATTGCACGGATTTCACAGATCAGAGGAGGAAGATTCGGTTCCGGCGAAATCGCGGAAGAGAAACTTTCTTTTCCTCTCCCCCATCCGTGTCATCGGTGTCATCCGCGGACTTTCCTGTCGTATTGCGTCGGCGAGGAAATGGCCTCGCTTTACGCGGAATGATCTCGCCCCGAGATTCGCGCCTGCCGATGGAACCGAAGATTCGAGATTGGAAGATCCCCGCTGCCTGGCTCACGCTGTGCGTCGTCTGGAGTTCCACCTGGCTGGTGATCAAAATCGGGCTGCGCGACCTGCCGCCGCTCTCCTTCGTGTCCATTCGGTTCCTGATCGCCCTGCTTGTCCTGATTGCGATCTCCATCGGTCGCACCCGTCTCCTGCCGAAACGCCGGGCCGATTACTTCATCCTCGGTTTTACCGGACTGCTGATGTTTGCGGTCAATTACGCGCTGCTTTTCTGGGCCGAGCTGCACGTTTCCTCCGGCATTGCGGCTGTCATCCAGGCGTCGATCCCGATTTTTGGAATGATCTGCGCCCATTGGATGCTGCCCGATGAACCGCTCCGCTGGCAGCGCCTGGCCGGCGCCCTCGTTGCGATCTTCGGCGTCGCGCTGATCTGCGCGCGCCTTCTAAGTTTTAACGGATGGCTCGCCTTCCTCGGCGGTCTTGGGATCACGATTGGCGCGGCGAGCGCGGCCTATTCCAACGTTCTCTTGAAGGCGAAAAAAATTCAGCTCGCGCCCTCGATGCTGGCCGCCTGGCAGATGGTTTTCGGAACGGTGCCGCTGCTTTTGGTTGGGCTGGTGTTGGATGGAAATCCGCTTTATTTCCACTGGACGATGAGCGCGATTCTCTCGCTCCTCTACCTGGCGGTGATCGGCTCCTCTTTCACGTTCCTGCTTCTCTATTGGCTGATGCCGCGGATGTCGGTGACAAACCTGCAGGCGATCTCACTCATCACGCCGCCCGGGGCGATCGCGCTCGGCTGGGCTTTCGGCGGCGAACGGCTCTCCGCCTGGTCGCTCATCGGCGCCGTGTTCGTCCTGCTCGGGGTCTGGCTGATTTTCCGCCGCCTGGCCGAGCCAAAAGCGGCAGCGGCGGTGGTGGCGCGCGGCTGAGTCGAATGTGGGAGGGGCCTTTGTGTTCCGATTCCCCCGGAGACGAGGCGCGAATGATCGGGGCGCAAAGGCCCCTCCCACATTGACTCTACCGCAAACAATCGTCGAGACAGCGCAGGAGATGCGAAACCGTTTCGTCGGTTTCGTCACCCATGTTGGAGAGGCGAAAGGTTCTCCCCTTGAGCTTGCCGTAGCCGCCATCGATCACGAGATGATGTTTCTCGCGCAGGTCCCGCACCGTTTTGGCAACGTCGATCTCGCGGTTGTTCTGCACGCAGGTGAGACTGAGCGCGCGATGCCCTTCGGCGGCGAAAAACTCGAAGCCTCGCTCCTGCACCCAGGCGTGGACGAGCCCGTTCGTGCGCGCGTGCCGCTGATATCGATTCGTTAGGCCCTCCCCGAAGATATCCTCCAGTTTCGATTGCAGCGCATAAATGTGACCGATGCTCGGCGTGGTCGGCGTCATCCAGTTTTCCTGCTGTTTTTGAAACTCGAGAAAATCGAAGTAATAGCCGCGATCCTTCGCTTCTTCGGCGCGGGCGAAGGCTTTCTCCGAGACGCTGAAGAGGGCAAAGCCGGGCGGGAGCGCGAGCGCCTTTTGCGAGCCAGTGAGAAGCACGTCGATACCGTAGGCGTCCATCGGGATCGGGACGGCGGAAAACGAGGAGACGCTGTCCACGATGAGCGCGACCTCGGGATATTTCGCCAGCGTGCAGCAAATTTCCGGGAGCGGATTCATCACCCCGGTCGAGGTCTCGTTGTGGATGAGCGTGACGGCGTCGAACTGCCCAGTGGCAAGCGCGGCGTCGAGCGCCTGGTGCTCGATCGCCTGGCCCCATTCCACTTGGAGCGGCTCGGCTTCCTTCCCGCAGCGGCGCGCAACGTCGAGCCATTTATCGGAAAAGGCGCCGCACATGCAGCAGAGGACGCGTTGCCTAACGACGTTGCGGATAGCCGCTTCCATCACCCCCCAGGCCGAGGAGGTGGAAAGGAAAACCGGCTGTTTGGTGCCGAACAATTCCTGGAGGCGCGGATGAATCTCGCGGTAAAGCGCCTGGAAGGCCTCGCCGCGGTGACCGATCATGGGCCGCGAGAACGCGGCCATGGTTTTCTCCGAGACCTCGACCGGACCGGGCGTGAAGAGCTTGTCGTGCGGGATCACATGCGGAACGTCCAATGTCCCAAGTCCAACGTCCAACGCCGAACTGCGGCGACGATCGAAACTTCCGGCGGAGCCAACCGCGGCGCCGCTTCCGATTTAGTAGCATGGACAAGCTGGGAGATTTTATCAGTCGCCAAAAATGGCTCGAACCGATCGAAGGCGCGATGGGAGCGGTCGCCGACACCCTCTTTCTCAAGGATGTGCCGCTGGGCGAGAAAGTGCGCAACTTTTTCCACGGCACGTGGGTTTGGGCACCCGCTTCATCCCGTCATCACCGACGTGCCGCTGGGGGCCTGGACGGCCGTGACCGTGCTCGATGCCTACGAGCTCACGACCGGGGACAACAGCCTGGCGCGCGGAAGTGACGCGGCGGTCGGGATCGGCCTCATCGGCGCGGCGGGCGCGGCACTGACCGGGTTAAACGATTGGAATTACACCTACGAAAAACCGAGAAAAGTCGGCGCCATGCACGCGGTCATCAATATTGCCGCGCCCGCCTGCTACCTTGGTTCCTGGTGGCAGCGGAAACACGGCTGCCGCCGCGCTGGCCTAACGATGGGATTCGCGGGCTTCGCCCTTTCCACCGTCGGGGCCTACCTCGGCGGCCACCTCGTTTACAACGAACGGATCGGCGTGAATCACGCACCGGAAGAGTTGCCGGACAAATTTGTTCCGCTCATGAAAGCGGCCGAGTTGCCGGAAGAGAAAATGGTCAAGGCCGAGGCCGACGGCGTGCCGATTTTTGTGGTCAAGCGCGGGGATCGGATCTTCGCCATGGCGGAGAAATGTTCACATCTCGGCGGACCGCTTTCGGAAGGAGAATTTGATGGCGAAACCGTCACTTGCCCCTGGCATTACTCCAAATTCAAGATCGAAGACGGCAGCATCGTGACGGGTCCGGCGACTTATGTGCAGCCCTGTTTCGAGGTCCGGGTCCGCGAGGGCCAGGTCGAGGTGCGGGCGCCTTGCGGCATGGTCGCGAACCCATATTAACCGCCGCGATTCGGAAATTGCCGGAAAGCGCGTTTGTCGAGAGCGAACGCTTACGCGCGCCCAGCCTCTTCGCCCGGAAAAGTAAGGAGCTTGCGCGGAAATGCTTCGCGTGGCATAGACACAACTCCGTTTTCCATGGCCACCGCATCCGAAATAACCTCCGATCCCGCGCTCGAGACCCAACTTTTTTGGGATCAATACAAGACCATCATCATCGCGGTCGCCGCCGTTCTCGTTCTCGCCGGGCTCGCTTTTCTCGGCTACCAGCTTTACAACGCCCGCTCGACCGCTGCTGCCACCGCGGCGCTGGCGGCGGCCAATACCGCCGAGGAATACCAGAAAGTGATCGAGCGCTATCCCGGGACGGAACCGGCTGCGAGCGCTTACCTCCTCCTCGCTGCGCAGCAGCGCGCGAAAAAGAATTACGCCGAAGCCAACGCGACCCTGCGCAAATTCACCGATCAGTTTCCGAAACACCAATTGATCACGACGGCCTGGATGGGAGTGGCGGCGAATTTGCAGTCGTTAGGCAAGAACGACGAAGCGCTCAGCACCTATCAGCGGATCGCGACGGAATATCCGCAAAGTTTTAACGCTCCCCTCGCCCTCCTCGCGCAGGTGCCGCTGCTGAAAGCGAAAAACCGCATCGAAGAAGCGCGCCGGGCCTGTGAAACGATCATGTCGCAACATCGCGACAGCATCGTGGCCAACGAAGCGATCCAGCAGTTGATGGCCTTGCCCAAACCAGCGGCGGAGGCGATGCCCAAGCCGCAGATGAGTGTGGCACCGATCCCGATGGCTCGCCCGCCGGAACCGGCCGCGCCCGCCACGAAGCCGTAGGTTTAGACGCTTCGCTCTGCGAAGCGCGGGCACCACGCAACGCCACGCGCGAAAAACGTGAGCGGGAATGAACCCGAGCGCCGCGCCGCGCAGAGCGAGACGTCCACAAAGGGAGCCGCAATTAGCGCTTCGAGAACTGGAAGCGTTTGCGCGCGCCAGGTTGCCCGGACTTCTTGCGCTCTTTCATCCGCGGATCTCGCCTGAGAAGACCTTCAGCCTTTAACGTGCCGCGAAGATTTGCGTCGATCTGGAGGAGCGCGCGCGAAATTGCGAGCCGGGCCGCGCCGGCCTGGCCAGTGGAGCCGCCGCCGGTGGTGTTGACCGTGACGTCATAGGCATTGGTCAGTTTCACCAATTGCAGCGGCTGGAGGACCGTGTTTTGCAGCGGCACAGTCGGGAAATAATCCTCGAAACTCTTGCCGTTGACGTCGATTTTGCCGCTGCCCGGGGTCATTCGAATGCGCGCGACGGCCGTCTTGCGGCGTCCGGTGGCGATGAATTCCTGTGTCTCAGCCATGAAAATATTTCGTTAGTCCAACATCACGTTTTGCGGCAGCTGCGCACCGTGCGGATGCTCTTCGCCGCTGTAAACTTTGAGCTTCCGATAAACCTGCCGGCCCAGTTTGTTGTGCGGAATCATCCCGCGAACAGCGTGTTCCACGAGCAGCTCAGGATGGCGCGCGCGGCGGGAGCGGACGCTTTCGCTCTTGTGGCCGCCGACGAAGCCAGAATAACTCATGAAAGTCTTCTGCTCTTCTTTTTTGCCGGTCACTCGCACTTTATCGGCGTTGATCACGACCACGAAATCACCCGTATCGACGTGCGGCGTGACGATGGCTTTTTCTTTGCCCCGGAGCAATTTGGCGGCTTTGACGGCGACCCGGCCGAGGACCTGATCACGGGCATCGATGATCCACCATTTACGGTCGACTTCGTTGGCTTTGGCTGAAAACGTTTTCATCAGAAGGCTTGGGAAGGGCGGGGAAAGTAGCGGCCAGGGCCGCAGGTGTCAAATCTCGTTGGCATCGCGACTGCTTCAAGGACAAGGATGCGTGCGCACGCGATCATTTTTCTTTTTCTCCTGGCCCATCTCCCGAGCGCGCCGGCGAGCCCTCCCCGCTCGCAAACCGCATCGGGCACCGCCGTCGTGCGGGAGATGAATCTGGCCCGGCAGCATCCCGAAATATACGCGGGTTACCTGGAAGAATTGCGGGGCAGGTTTCAGGGAAGAATTCTTCTCCTGCCCGGGAAAACCGCCCTCCGGACCCATGAAGGCATCGGCGCGGTGGACGAGGCCATTCGATTCCTGCGGCTTGCGAAGCCGCTGGCGCCGCTGACGCTCTCGGAGGGAATCACGCAGGCGGCAGCGGATCATGTGGCGGAGCAGGCCGGCGGCGCGTTTGGGCACCACGGCTCCGACCGCAGCGATCCGGGCCAGCGAATGAATCGACATGGCACCTGGAGCGGGCGGTGGGGCGAAAATATTTCCTACGGCAAATCGACCGCTCGCGACATCGTCCTCGCGCTCATCATCGACGACGGGCTGCGCGGGCGAAAACATCGCAAGAACATCTTCAATGCCGCCTTCAATGTCGCGGGCGCGGCGGTCGGTCCGCATGCGCGTTACCGCACGGTGTGCAGCATCGATTTTGCCGGCGGCTACCTCGAACAGGCGACCGCGGCCCGCTCGCTCCTCGCGCGCAACTAGAGTCATCGCCCGCAGAGGATTAACCGCAGAGGACGCGGAGGAGGGAGATCTATGCTTTCTCTTACATCTTCTCTGCGCTCTCTGCGGTAAATAAAACCACAACTGGCCAATATCGGCGTGGCGGTTTAAGTATCGCGCTCCGTTATGGCCAAGCCCGACCAACCCAAATCCGCCATCAGCCCTCGTCGCGCGGAGGATTTTCCCGAGTGGTATCAGCAGGTGATCAAGGCCGGCGACATGGCGGAGTCGAGCGACGTCCGCGGCTGCATGGTGATCAAGCCCTGGGGCTACGGCATCTGGGAAAACATGCAGCGCGCGCTCGACGCCATGTTCAAGGCGACCGGGCACCGCAATGCCTACTTCCCGCTCTTCATTCCGCTCAGCTACATGCAAAAAGAGGCGGAACACGTCGAAGGTTTCGCCAAGGAATGCGCCGTCGTCACCCATCATCGGCTGGAGTTAAACGCCGAAGGCAAAATGGTGCCGGCCAGTCCGCTGGGCGAGCCGCTGGTCGTTAGGCCGACTTCGGAAACGATCATCGGCGCGAGCTATGCGAAGTGGGTGCAATCCTATCGCGACCTACCGATTCTGATTAACCAATGGGCCAATGTCGTGCGCTGGGAAATGCGCCCGCGCCTCTTCCTCCGGACGACCGAATTCCTCTGGCAGGAAGGGCACACCGTGCACGAGACGGAAGCGGAAGCGCGGGCCGAGACGAAACAGATGCTCGACGTTTACGAGACCTTCGTGCGCGACCACCTCGCAATCCCAGTATTCACCGGCGAGAAATCGGAGAGCGAACGCTTCCCGGGCGCGGTCCAGACACTTTGCATCGAGGCGATGGTGCAGGATCGGAAAGCGATCCAGGCCGGGACCTCGCATTTTCTCGGGCAGAACTTTTCGCGCTCGAGCGGGATCCAATTCCAGACCCGCGACGGCAAACAGGAGTTTGGCTGGACCACGAGCTGGGGCGTGAGCACGCGCATGATCGGCACCGTTATCATGATGCATGCCGACGACGACGGACTCATCCTGCCGCCGCGCATTGCACCAACTCACATCGTGATCGTGCCCGTCACACCGAAACCAGAAACGCGCGACGCAGTCCTCGCCGCCACGAATGATCTCGCGGCCAAGTTGCGCGCCATCACCTGGCACGGCGCGCCGCTCGAGGTGCATGTCGACCAGCGCGATCTGGGCGGCGGCGTGAAGAACTGGGAATGGATCAAGAAAGGCGTGCCGCTGCG
>JBKJNW010000249.1:0-6899 GCA_046593335.1 Chthoniobacterales bacterium
CTCGGTCATTTCCGCATACTCAGTCGGACTGATCACTTCGCCGTCCTGGACTGCGCCGCGATAGTCCACCGCAAGATAGTCCAGCAGTCGCCACGCAGTTTGCACGGTCGCGGTCTCCGCGCGGGCCGGGGAGGCAACCAGTGCGAAAGCCAGGAGCAGCACGATGAGGACGCGATTAATCATGCTGACGCTGAGAGCCATCCGGAATGTGCGTTTGATCGAAGCCACTCGGCCTCCCTCGCGGGCATTAGTCGGAATCGGCATCGAATTTGGCGTCAGGAACAATGTTATTCCACTGAAGCTGTATCACCAATACATCTTTAGCTTGATTTTCCTCTCTCGGCTTCGGAGAATGACTGCAATGCAGGTAAGCGCCTATTCCGACTATTCGCTCCGCCTCCTCATGCACGTCGCCTTGCGCAGCCCGCACCGGGTGACGGTCGATGAAGTGGCCGAAGCGTTCGCTATTTCGCGCCATCACCTGGTCAAGATCGTGCATGACCTCGGCCGCAACGGTTACCTGAAGACCTTTCGCGGGATTGGGGGCGGATTCATCCTCGCACTGCCGGTGGACAAGATTGGTGTCGGCGACATCGTCCGACTGGGCGAAGAAAGCGAGACGGTGATCGAATGCAATAAAAGACGGGAAGGGCCATGCCGCATCCGATCGGTCTGTCTCTTAAAAGGCGTGCTGGATGAAGCGGCGGCCGCCTTCTTCGCCGCACTGGACTGCTACTCGCTCGCCGATCTGGTAGCGAAGCCGGAGCGGTTACGGCATGCGCTCGGGCTTTGATCCACAGTATAACTCGCAATCGCAGGATTCGATCCTGTAGCGTGCGAAGAACCAAGTTCGCGGAGCGATCAGAAATCAAGCCGGAGTAGCGGGCGCCACCACGGAATACCGGCAAGCATCAGGAGAAGCGAGATGCTGTAGGCGATAGCCGGGCCGCGATGTTTCATCAGATCGGTGCGTGCTTTGCGCGCGAGGGCGGCGCCGAGATGGGCGCAGATGACGGCCAGAAACATGAGCGCGCTATGTTCGACCGCGAAAAATCGCGACTCGTGGTGCTTCATCGCTTCACCGAAATTCGCCAGAGCCTCGCGCGTGATCGGGCTGGCCCCGAAGTAGAGCAACAGTCCAAGCAAGAACTCGACGTCCATCACAATGACGAACGAGAGACTGAACCGGCGCAGATTTGCGCCGGCCGGTTTGGCGTCGCGCCAGCCAGAGAAGGCAACGACGATCGCAGCCAGGGCGGCGGCCAGAGCCAACCAGCGCACCACGTTGTGCAGCGCGAGCAACGGCAGATAAATGTTTAGTAGCATTTCATGATCATGCCGATCAGCCGCTTCGCTGTCGAGCGCCTCCTGGCCGGCTTTGTTCGGGCATAAACTACCGGTTGCACGGTGTCGTTAGGGGAATTCGACCCCACGCCTTTTCGCCACTTCACGACTGATCGTCGCCAGTTGGGGGCTGATGTCATCGCGCGGAAGTTTGATCTCGATCACGCATACGTTCTTCATGCCGTCGGCGGCGCGGAGCGCGTCATCCAACTCGCCTTTGGTGGAAACCGTGATCGACGTGCCGCCACCAATGAGCTCACAAATTTTCGCGTAGTTCCACTGCGTCACGACGTTGAAACAGCCGTCGCGGATTTGTCGCATCGTGCCGTAGCCGTCGTTGTTTAGAATGAGAATCACCGGATTAAGCCCAAGCCGCACCGCGGTGGAGATTTCGGTGCCCGTCATTTGAAACGCGCCGTCGCCGACCAGGACATAAGGGCGAAGGTCAGGCCGTCCCAGGGCGATCCCGATGCCGGCGGGAACGGCAAAGCCCATCGACATATAATAACCCGGGGCAATGAATTCCGCCTGGCGTGCGCTGCGAATCCCGACCGCGCCGAAGATGGCGTCGCCCACATCGGCCACGACGCAGCAATTCTCGTCGAGGTGGAGCGAGAGAATACGGAAGACGTCCGCGATCGAGAGCGGATCGGAATGTTCCTTGTTTCTTAACGCCTGAGGAACCGCCTGCGGATTGGGATGACGAAAGCGTTTGGGGCGAATCCTGGCCCGGGCCAGTGCTTCCAGAAAATCGCGGAACTGGATCGATTCGTAGCGATGATATTGCACGGTGGTTTGCTCGGTGGTCGCCAACACCGTGTGCTTCCGATCGAGCCGGGCGGTGTAAAAGCCCATGCTCATATCGGTAATGAACGACCCGAGCATGAGGACGAGATCAGAGGATTCGACGTACTTGCGCACGTGCTCATCGCTGCTCATCGCGCCACCATAGACGCCGAGATAAAGCGGATGGTTTTCCGGCACCGCGCTTTTACTCAAGAGATCGGCCGCGATCGGAATCTTCAGGCGCTCAGCCAGGCGAAGAACAATGGGCGCGAGCCGATAGCGCGCCAACTCGACCCCGGCCAGGATGACTGGTTTCTTCGCCGCGCGAATCAACAAAAGTGTTTCCTCGACCGCGGCCGCGAGAGCCTGCGGATCGGATTCTTCGGGCGGCGGCGAAGCAATGACCGCGGTCGGAATTTTGCGCCCGACCATGTCGTGCGGCACCTCGATGTAAACCGGCCGTTTCTCGCGCAGGCACGCCTCGACACAACGCACGATCTCGGAAGCAGCGCGCTCTTCCTCGAGCAGCACCGTGCTGGCGACAGTGACCTCATCGTAAACGCGCCGCTGCGTTTCGAATGTCTTCACCTTGTGATGAAGGAGCGGGTCTTTCTCCCGATCTTTGCGGCCCGGCGCACCACTCACCACGACGACCGGGGATTTCTCCGCGTACGCACCCGCGATCGCGTTCAGGACATTGAGTCCGCCGACGCAATAGGTCACGCAGACCAGCCCGATGCCGTTGACCCGGGAATAGGCATCGGCCGCGAAGCCGGCGGACGGTTCGTGCGTCATGGTCACGCTGCGAATCTTCGACTTCTCCAACCAAGCGAAAATGGGCAGCGCGAAATCGCCCGGCACCCCGAAGCTGTGGCCGACGCCCCGGCGATGCAGATATTCGAATAGAAACTCGCCTAACGGCATCATCGCGGGCAATTTTTTCCGTGCGTCCGGCCTCTCATGACGCGCGTCATGGCCACGCCTCTTTCCATTGCTGGAATTATTCTTTCGACTAACGACCCTGGCAGTAGTCCGTGTTGAGTTCATCAAAGGTATCGGCATTGGTGCCGGCGCGCCTTTCTTCATCGGTATCGCGGCCCTTCAGCTAATTATCCCGCCAGAAATTTACCGCCCAGGTGCCGTCCGGCTGATGCTGGGCGGTGGATTGAAAACCTTCGCTGTTCAATTTCTCGATCAAGGGCGAGGGAAGAAATGGCGCAATCACGGTCAGGCCTTCGCCCGCATGCAATGCATCCACCCGGGCGCGGATGGTCGCGAACGGCTCGGTGCCTTTGGCGAGGAGGGGGCGGACATCCAGTCTTTTGAAGGTCACCGGCATTCCTCTTACTCCTCCCAGCGCGCGAGGCGTTTTGCGGTTAATCCAAGCAATCCCAGCATCCAGGCGGACGAGATGAGGACGAACCAAAGTCCGCTGTGGGCCAACCACCAACTCGTTAGGCCGGTCTGGCTGGCGGCTTCGGCCGGGATTCGTTCCATGGTGAAAAGCGCGTCGATCCGGAAGGCGTCGAGCGGATTCAACATCAGGAAGGCCGACCAAATATCAGGCAGCCCTTGCAGAAGCGACGAGCGCGCGACCAGCAGCGCGACCAGATCCAAACCGAAAAGGAAAAGCAACCAAACGCTCACCCCGAGCACGAGGCCTTGCACGCGATCACGAGCGAGAAAGCCCGCGGTCAACCCGAGAGCGATGAAGGTGGCCGCAAGCGTGAGGGTCCGGCCGTAGAGCAGGGCGAGCGCTGCATCCACTGGACTTACGAAAAGCAGCGGGAGAAACAAAAGCGCAAGGAGCCCGGCAAACATGAGGCTGAGGGCGAGAAATTTCCCGAGCAGAAAAATCGGGCGCGCGATCGGTTGCGCGAAAAGGAGGGGCCATTCCCGGCTCTCGGCGCGTGCGCTGCTCGTCCCGATGAGAAGGGCAAAGAGCGAGACGAAATAAAGCCCTATTTGCAGGAGCAACATCGGCGCGGCGCCGGGCGAATCGGCCAGGAGCGCAGCTCCGATCCCGCCGGCCAGCGCGAGCGCGCAAAAAACCTGCAGGTAACGGTTGAGGATGGCGGCGTGCAGCTCGCGTGCGATCACCGCGCCGGCGGCGCGCTGGTCAAACGGCGAGTCGGAGTAATTGATCGGATTCATTTAAGAGCGTCGGTTCGACCTCGTCGAAATCATCGAAGTCGTGCGGCAAATCGGAGGGATCGAGCTCGCGTTGGATTCGGCCCTGATGACAAAGCAGGCAGCGTTGCGCGACCCCATTCCATTCCGCGATCAGGTGGGTGGTCATGAGGACGGTTTTTCCCCGGGTCGCTTCTTCTTTCAACATCCGCTGCAGACGCGCGCGCCAGCCGGGATCGAGGCTGAGTCCGGGTTCGTCGAGGAGGAGGACGGGCGCGTCCGGCAAAAGCAGGAGTGCAATCCCAAGCCGTTGTCGCATTCCGCCGGAAAGCGCGCCGGTGCGTTCGCGGGCCGCGCTCGTTAGGCCGGCCTGCTCGAGCATGGTTTCGCTGCGGGCGCGATCTACCCCGCGCAGGCGCGCGTAAAAATTCAGCACCTGAAGACAGGTCAGGCGCGGATGAAACTCGGGATTTTGCGGCAGGTAGCTGAGGGCGCGTTGCGCCTCGCGCTTCGCATGAATGACATCGTGGCCGGCGACGAACGCCGTGCCGCTATCCGCGCGAAGAAGGCCGGCGAGCAGTTTCATCGTCGTGCTTTTCCCCGCGCCGTTGGCGCCGACGAGCATCGTGATTTCGCCGGGGAGCGCCTGCAGCGAGAGACCGCGAAGGACTTCTTTTCCGCTAAAACGTTTGTGCAGATCTCCGGTTTCGATCATTGCCGGACAAGGTTGGCGGACTGGGCCGCACGCTGAGCGCGGATCGTCCAAAAGCTTGCGGTCAGCGGGGCCGGATCCTCAATCGCCTGCAGGCCGGGAATGGCGGCGCGGTCATTGGCGAAACGAAGCAACTTCACCACCGGGCTGCCGGAAAGAAATGCGATCGCGGGAAAGTTGCGCCGCACCGGACCAAAAAGATCGAGTTCGCGATGGGGCAGATCGCTGATGCCATCCTGGTTGAGGTCGAAGGTTTCCTGGTCGCCCCAGAAATTGCCGACCCCGTTTACGGCCCAACGATTATTATCGCCCGCGCCATCGACATCGACCGGATGGAGATTCTGGGTGAACCGGTTCTCGGTGAAGGCATCGTTATCTGAGTTTCCGTAAAAACGGATGCCGATGTAGTTGCTGCTGATGTCGTTCGCCTTCACGACGAACCCGATCGCCTGCTGGAAGGAAAGGCCAACCGCGTTGTTGCGGATGAGGTTGTTCTCGACCCGCACGTTTTCGTCGGACTGAAAGAGGATGCCGTAGGCGCGCGAGCCGCGGTTATCGATGAACTGGTTGCCGCGGATGACGATGTCGCGCGAAAACATGACGGCGGCACCGGCGGCGTTTTGGGCAAAGACGTTGTTCTCGAAAACGTTGTTGTCCGAATACATGTAGTGCAGGCCGTAGCGGACGTTATGGACGCGGTTATTCTCGACGCGGGAATGATTGGAGAAGGAGAAGTAAATACCGTCGCGCGTGTCGCTGATTTCATTGCCTGAGATCAGATTGCCTTCGCAGTTCCACTGGTGGATGCCGTTGCCGCGCTCGTTTTGGTTGAGCGGAACTTCACAGAGTTCGCCGATCCCGGCTGTAAGCGTTGCTTCGATCGGCCTGGTCGAAGTCAGCAGGGTCGTCTTTCCCCGGATGCGGTTTCCGATGACTCGGCAATTACTGATTTTCTTAAGGTAAACGCCGTGGAGCGAGTCTTCGATGATGTTGTCCGCCACGATGACGCCGTTGCCGGCAACGAAGACGGCCGCGTTGTCGTCGGATAAGCGCAGGCCGGAGTCGGTAATGCGGAAGCCGCTGATGGTGACGTTATCCGCGGTGATGGTAACGACGTTGCCAGAGCCATTGCCGCGAATCTCGGCACCGGGCGCACCGATGAGCTTGAGCGGTTTGCTAATCGTGATCGGACCAAGGTGAACGCCAGTCGTGACTTTTACGGCCTCGTTAGGCGCGGCGGTGTCAATTTGCTGCTGGAGCGTGAGCGCCGAAGCCGATGTCGTGAGGCCACAGAGCGCGAATGCGAGAATCCGCGTAGCGCACCGGCTCACAGCGCGAGCACCTTCTCCTTGCGCGAAAACCAAACGGCCAGCACGAGCAGCGCCATGAAAACCCAGAGCAAATAAGTACCCATTTCTGGGTAACTCGACTGGGTGAAGTTCGCGATCTTCTGCGTGCCGAAGATAAGCGGCGTGAAAGGCTTGATCGTCATCGGCGCGTGCGGATCGAGGTTGTGCCCGTACCAATAGAGTCGGTAATAAAACGCGCCGATCGAAAAGGCTCCGAAGTAGGAGGAGAGGACGAAAAGGTCGATCACGTTTCTCATCTCGCCAAAGACGGCCGCGCGCAGGGAGAGCAGAATGAAAACACCAAACATAAAGGGCATGATCTGCATCTCGGTAAAATCAGCCTGATCGATCATTTTCATCCCGATGTAATGATTGAGATTGTTGATCTCCTTGATGTCATTCCCATTGAGGCCGCCGCCGTGGATTTTATAGGTGTAGATTTGCATCGTCAGGCCATCGGAATATTGCGGCGCGACGAGGTGCAATTTCCAGAGCGGGAAGAGAACGGAAACCGCGACTGAAATTGCTGCCGCCAGGAGCAAGAGGCGCGACCAGAGATTGAGTGAGTTGTGCAGGAA
>JBKJNW010000047.1:0-21235 GCA_046593335.1 Chthoniobacterales bacterium
TTGCTCGAGGACGAGGCGGCCAAGATTTTGCCCGCCGGTTACTCGATCGATTACACCGGCGAATCGCGCCAGCTCCGCGTTGAAGGCGACAAGTTTCTTCCCGCTTTCGGTCTCGCCGTCGTGCTCATTTTTCTGGTTCTCGCGGCGCAGTTTAACAGCTTCCGCGATCCGCTCATCATCCTCCTCGGCTCCGTCCCGTTGGCGCTCTTCGGCGCGATGATTTTCATGTTCCTGAAAATCCCGAACCCAAACATGGCATTCTTTACCAATGCCTTTACTACCTCGTTTAATATCTACTCGCAGGTCGGGCTGGTCACCCTCGTCGGGCTGATCGCGAAGAATGCCATCCTCATTGTCGAGTTCGCGAATAAGCTCCAGGCCGACGGCCGGAATAAGATCCAGGCAGTCTCTGAAGCGGCACGCATTCGCCTTCGCCCCGTCCTCATGACTACGATCGCGACCGTCGCCGGCCACATGCCGCTGGTCTTCGTCACCGGCGCCGGAGCCAAGGCGCGAAACTCGATCGGTCTCGTTCTCGTCGGTGGCATGACGATCGGCACCCTCTTCACTCTCTTCATCGTCCCTTCGCTTTATGTCCTGATCGCGCGCACGCACGACGAAGGGCGAAAGAAAAAGCCGGACCGCGAAGTCGAACGCCGGGACTCACCGGAATCGGCCCTCATTCCGGATTACGCCGACGTCTAGGCAGGTCGCGGCGCCATTCTCTGAACTTGACCTCCCTCGGCGAATCATTCATACAAGGACGCGACCTGACCCTTATATGACCTCCTCTTTTCGCGACTCGCGGCTTGGCGCACGACTGGTGCAAACTGGTTTGACTCTCCTGCTCGGAGCTGGCCTTGTCGGCGCACTCTGGGTCGCCACCCTCCCCGTCGCTAACGCTGTTCTCATGTCGCCTTCGGAAATGATCGAGGCGGGCTTGCCTCCCGGGATGATGGTGAAGACCGCGGGCAAACCGCAATTTCTCATTGCCATCTGCGCCGCCGTGAAAGGCAATCGCGCATCCGCCGCCAGCATCACCAAGGCCGCGGTCACCGCCCATCATGAATACGCCGGTGACATCGTCGCGACCGCCATCCGTTGCGCGCACGGGGAAAAGATCGATTGCGAGCTTACCGGCGCGATTGTCGCGGCTGGCATTGTCGCCTGGCCGCAGGCGGCTGCGGTGATCGATGATGCCGCGATCGCGACCGCGCCCGATTGTGCCGATTCCGTTCAGACCCGGACCGAGAATACGCAAAACGACGGGAAACAAACCTTCGACGGCAAAGAGATGCTGGACGGCAAGGAAATGCTCGATGGCAAAGAAGCGCTCAGCGATATTCCGGAGGAAGGTCCTGGATTTGGCGCTCCGACCACGCCGCCATTTTTCAGCGGGGGCGGCGGTGGTTTTAATCCGGGGGATACTTTCGTCATGGTTTGCGACAACGGGCGCGAGCGCCGGGTTCGGGAAAGCAACCTGCAGCGTTTCCTGGATAATCATCCCGGGGCCTTCCGCGGCTCCTGCCAGATCACTCCCTCGACGGCTCGTTAGGCGCGGAACCGCCGCGCCCGCTCACTCCGTCGCGCTGGCCGCGATCTCACTGCAACGCCGCAGATCTAGTTTTCCCGTCGCCAGGACCGGGATCTGTTCCACCCGCTGAATGATTTTCGGGATCCAGAGATTCGGCACTCCGTCTTCGTGCAATTGCGTCCGCAGTTGCGCCTGATCGATCTCGATCGTGCTTAAAAGAACGAGCGCTTCGCCTTTCTGGTCGTCGATCACCGAGGTGACCGCGAGCGTGCGTTCGCCTTCGTTGCCCAGTTGGAGCGCGAGCAGGATTTTTTGTTCCACCGTCTCGTGCGGCACCATCTCGCCCCCGATCTTGGAAAAGCGCGAAAGCCGTCCCTCGATGAAAAGGAAACCATCTTCGTCGAACCGCCCGAGATCGCCGGTTTTGAGCCAGCCATCCTGGAGCACTTCCGCCGTCCGCGCCGGATCATGCAGGTAGCCTTCGAAGATGTTCGGGCCGCGCAGCCAGAGCATGCCCGTTTCATGGAGCGAGAGATGCTTGTCCGATTCCGGGTCGCGGATTTCGGCCGCAATTCCCGGCGCCATTTTCCCAACCGAACCGGGCCGCTGCGAGGGCTGCACCGGTTCGCCCGGATTTGCCGGCTCGGGTTCGGGGAGGTTCACGCTCACCACCGGCGAGGTCTCGGTCAGGCCGTAACCCTCGAAAACCGGCTTACTGAAACGCTCGGCAAAAGCATCGGCTAAACTGCGCGGTAATTTCTCCGCGCCCGTAATCGTTAGGCGCACGCTCGCCATCTGCTCGCGTTCGGCTTTGCGCAGATATCCGCGCAGAAAAGTCGGCGCCGCCAGCACGATCGTGACGCGGTTGCGTTCGATCAGCTCGGCGCACTTCGCCGTCTCGAGCGGATTGGGATAGGTCACGATTCGCACCCCCTCGATGAGCGGAAACCAGAGCGTGACCGTGCAGCCGAAGCTGTGGAAAAACGGCAGCGAGGCGAGAATCAGGTCCTCTGGCGTGGCGTCGAGCATGACGCGAAACTGCGAGACGTTGCCGATCAAATTGCGATGACTGAGAACGACGCCTTTCGGGTCGCCCGAGCTGCCGCTGGTGAAGAGCAGGACCGCTTCGGCACGATCCCCTGCCCGCGGCAGCCCGAGTAGCCGGGCAAACCAGCTCCCAGGCAGGACGATCGCCGCCATCCACCAGAGAAGAATCTTCGTCTTCAATCCGGGTAGTAGTTCATCCAGCTGCACGACATGCTCCGGCCAGGGGAAATCCGCCAGGCGCTTGACGAAGGCGTTGGCCGAGATGGCCACTTTTAGGCCCGCGATCTCCTGCGCCCGCTCCAGCGCCGACCGACCGCTGGTGAAATTCAGCCCGACCGGGACCTTGCCCGCGAGCACGACTGCGAGATTGGCCACGACGCCGCCCTTGCTCGCCGGCAGAACGATGCCGATCCGGTTCTCCGGAAAATTTTTGCGCAAATGGCGGCTGAGAGCGGCGGCGGCTCCGAGCAATTTCCCTCGACTCAGCTCGCTCTGATCCAATCCATCGATAACCGCGGTCCGAAAAGGATGACGGGCGAGACCGCGCACCGCGGCCTGCCCGAGATGTCCGCGCAGCGCCGGGCGGCGGCTGTAGCAATTTTCTCCCAGCTTGAGCAATTCTTCCCGCACCGTCGCGATATCGGCGTCGTTAGGCGAAAGCGGCTTTCCAAATGCGACCGTCGCCGGATAGGGAAAATGCTGCGGCCATTTCGTGAAAAAGCGTCCGCCCTGGTGGGAAAAAATGGATCCCCAAAGTTGATCGAGCCAGACCGGGACGACCGGCCCGTCCGCCTGCCGCGCGATCACTTCATAACCGCGACGGAGGCGCAGCAGCGTGCCGGAACGCGACAGTTCTCCCTCGGGAAAAAGACAAACAATTTCGCCTTCGCGAATCTTTTCCGCCGCCAGGCGCATGGCGGCTTTCGCCCGGCGCGAGGTGATCGGAATGCAGCCGACCGCCTGCAAAACCGGGTGGAGGAAGCGGTTCTCGTAATATTCCTGGTCGATGATGAAGCGGATCGGGCGCGGACAGGCGACGAGCAGAATGAGGGCGTCGACGAAGGTGATGTGGTTGGGCAAAAGCAAAAAACCACCTGCCGGCAGGCCCTCCAATCCGAGCGGCGTGATCCGATAAATCATCCGCATGAGCGGGATGCCAAAGAAACGGAGAAGGCGCTCGGTCGCAGAAATTGGCGGCATCGCTTTATGATTTACAATCTGTGCGACGCCTACTGCAATCGGCATTTCCGATGACTCTTCGATCCCAGCTCAAGCCCGGCGCGTTCACCGCGCTTGCTCTGCTCCTCGCGATTAACCTTTTCAATTACATCGATCGCTACGTCCTGGCGGCGGTGGAACCGGAAATCCGCGCCGCCTTTTTTCCGCCTAACGACCCAAATGCGATGGCCGTAACCGGTTTGTTAGGCACCGCTTTCTTCGTCACCTACATGCTCTCCGCTCCGGCTCTTGGCTGGCTCTCCGATCGCTTTTCGCGCTGGGTCATCGTCGGGATTGCGGTCATGCTTTGGAGCCTGGCCAGTGGCGCGTCCGGTCTGGCCGCCACCTTCGGCATTCTCCTGTTCACCCGCGTTCTCGTCGGGATCGGCGAGGGCGGTTATGGTCCGGCCGCGCCTACCATCCTGGCTGATCTTTTTCCGCTCTCGGTCCGCGGCCGGGTGCTTTCGGTTTTCTTCGCCGCCATCCCGGTCGGGGGCGCGCTCGGTTACGTCCTCGGCGGATTGATCAACGCCCATCTCGGATGGCGCTGGGCTTTTTATCTCGTCGCTCCGCCGGGGCTCCTCCTGGGTCTGTTCTGTTTCACCCAGCGAGACCCGCGCGGCCGCGGCAAGGATCGCGTCCAGCAGCCTCGGCCAAACTGGAGCGACTATCGCGCGCTCTTCCACAACCGCTCGTATGTGATCAACTGCTTTGCTCAGACCGCAATGACTTTCGCCATCGGCGGGCTGGCCTTTTGGATCTCCGCCTACCTGCGCTTTCGCGGCCTGCCGCCGTCGTCCACCGCCATTTTCGGACTCATCACCGCGGTGGGCGGATTGCTCTCCACCCTGACCGGCGGCGTGGTCGCCGATTGGCTCAGGCCGCGCCATCCCGGTTCCTATTTTTCCGTCTCGGGAATCGGGATGCTGATCGCCGCCCCCTTGTTTGTGGCCATGCTCTTTACGCCCTTTCCCGCAGCCTGGGGGTTCCTTTTCGGCGCGATCTTTTTCGCCTTCCTCAACACTGGTCCGTCCAACACCGCGCTCGCTAACGTCACTCCGCCGGCCGTGCGCGCGACCGCGTTCGCCCTGAACATTCTCGTGATCCACGCCCTCGGCGACGCCCTCGCCTTTCCGACGATCGGCTACATCTCGGGACACACGAACATGAACGTCGGTTTCTTCCTCATCTCCGGGATGATGCTCGTTTCTGGCGTCATCTGGCTCTTCGGAATGAAAACGCTCGGGGCCGACACTGAGCGGGTGGAAAACGCGAGTCCCCCCGCGCTCGCCTAACGAAGCGTTCTCAGCGCGGCGACGGCGATGGGCTCGGCGCGACCGTGTTCGTCGTCTGCGGCTGCGTTCCGGCAGGCGAAGCGCTTGGTAGTGGGGTCACGGTGCTAGTCGGCTGCGGCGTTTCCTGGAGCGGAGTGACCGTCGCGGTCGGGCGCGGCCCGGCCGGGATGCTCGGAATCGGGGTCGCCGTTTCGGCCGGCGGGTCTGCCAGCACGGAGTTCGCGAAGGCACACACCGCCACCAAGGCTGCCAGTTGGAAAAAACGTCTCACCACCATTGCATCGGGAACGCTCCTCATGGCGGATGTAATTCCCTAGAGCGGAGCGGTTCCGCGCGCGCGCAGGTGGACGTCATTCGCTTCCGCCACGGAAAGGGCCAGCTCGGCTTCGTTAGGCCGGCCGATCCGGTGGAGCAGCGTGCTCATCATCTGCCAGCTCTCGGCCCGGTAGGGCGCGACCGCCAGGCTGGTCTTCAATTCCGTGATCGCGCGCTCGGGATAGTTGAGATCGGCCAGCGCCTTGATGTAGCGCTTCTCGATCATCCAGTTGGGGGTCCCCAGCCGCGCTGCCAGCCGTAGGCGCATCAAATTCACCTTCCCGCTCTCGCGATTCTCCAGCACGGCCAAGCTCTCTTCCGCCCGCGCCCGCAGCTCAGGTGGTTCCTTGATCCCTTGCAGGATCGAACGCGCTTTGGGGAAATCGCCCTCCTTGATCGTGACCGCAGCCAGGTTGAGCAACGCGAGAGAATTTCCCGGGTCCTTGGCCAGCGCCCGATCCAGCGCCTGCCGTGCAGCGACCAGATTGCCTTCGGATAATTCCAGACCTCCGAGATTGATCCACATCCGGGCGGAGTCACCGCCGTCTCTGATCGTGCGGGTAAGGAAAGTGCGCTGATCTTTCCAATCGTAAGTGCGCAAAAAAGTCCGAACCGGGAGGAAGAGCAGCCATGTCGTTAGGCAAACGATGACGGCGCGAGAACGAAGGTTCTTTTCCGTCAACCAGCCGGAGGTAGCGAGCGCCGCCGCTGCGCCCAGAAAGAGGAAGGCGCTCGGGAGATAGAGCCAGTGCTCCGCGAGGTTGGCGTTGAGCGTGACCAGGCCGCTGATCGGCAGGTAACAGATAAGGGCAAGAAAAAGCGGGAGAGCGATCGCGGGCCGCCGCCGGGCTCGCCAGAGAAGGAAGACAGCTGCGGCGGTTAGGATCAGACCAAGGAGAGTTTGCAGCTCTCGCCAGGAAGCGGCCGTCATACTGTCCGGGTCATAACCATCCGGGCGCGTCTCAACATCGCGCTCCATGTGCAGGCGCCCCGGAAAGACGAGCAGCCCGGCGTACTCCGCCACCGCCCGGCTCGAGAGAATTGGCCGAACGAGAGACGGCACAGGCGGCGCGGCTGGCGGGGCCAGGTGCTCGGCAGGGAGCCGCAGGCTGAGATAGGCGAAGAGCACGCCCGCCAGCAAACCGGCCGTGCCTAACAATGCCCGACGCGGTCCCCGGGCGAGGGCAATGATGAGCCAGACGAGAAGAAAGATCAGACCCACTTCCTTGCTCAGCGCGCTGGCGAGAAAGGGAAATCCCGCGCCGGCCCCAAAGCCCCAGCGGGCATTCCCCTCAGAACGCAACATGCGCAAACCAAGATACAACCCGAGGAAACCAAAAGCCGCCGCCATCGGGTCGGCTCGACCGGACACATAAACAACCGCCGCGCTTTGCACCGGATGCAGCGCCCAGACCAGGGCCGCACCGAACGCGACCCAGCCGCGACGCACGCGCTCCATCTCGTAGCGGGCCAGAAATTCCTCTGCAAAAAAGAAGAGCGCCACGGCCGCCGCGGCGTGCCAGAGAAGGCTCACCAGATGATAGCCCAGCGGCGAGATGAAGAAGGCCGCGTAATCCAATGTGTAGCTGAGCCGTTGCAGCGGCCGATAGAAATCCGAAGCGGCCGCGTCGGTGAAAAGAAAATGAGTAAAACCTTCTCCGATCAGCTGCCAGCTCCGGATGAGCGGATCGCGCAGGATGAGCGCGTGATCGTCCCAGACAAATCCATTGCGCAAGGCCGGCGCATAAGCGCCCAGCGCGCAAAGGATGAGGAGAAACGCTGCGATTTTCTTCTTCATCTCGAAATCAACTGGACAGATTGCGCCGGCTGCGCGTCTAAGTTTTCCTAATGCGCTTCCTTTGCCTCTTCATCGTGCCCGCGTTGCTCATCCTGCCCAGCAGTGTGCGTGCCGTTGGAGTGCCGGAAGATTGCCGCCAGCTGATCGTCGCCCTCGCGCCCGACTGGGACTCGATGCGGGGGGAATTGCAACGCTTCGAGCGGAGCGGCTCCGGTCCCTGGCGACCGGTCGGCCAGTCCGTCCCGGTGCTCTTTGGAAAACATGGCCTCGCTTGGGGACGAGGCCTCTCCGGCCAGAGGGAAGAGGGCTTGCACAAAAAGGAGCGCGACGGCCGGGCGCCGGCGGGAATTTTTCGCCTCGGAAAAATTTACACCTACGATTCCGCTTTGCCGGCCGGGGCGGAGTTTCCTTTTCACCAAGTGAGCAAAGCCGATGCCTGGATCGATGACCCGGCCCGGCCCGATTACAACACTCTGGTGACGATCGAGGACCCGGAGCATCCCCCGCCCTGGTTTCTCAAACAAAAGATGCGGCATAACGACTTCGCCTACCGCTGGCTGGTTGAGATCCGGCACAACTCCGATCCGCCTCAGCCTAACGAGGGGAGCGCCATCTTCTTCCACATTCGCCGCGGTGAAGCGCGCCCCAGTGCGGGCTGCACGACGATGGCGGAAAGCGCGCTCGTCGACCTGATCACATGGCTGCGGACGGAGGAACATCCCTGCTATGTCCTCCTGCCGCGCGCGGTCTATGCCGAGAAAAGTGCGGCCTGGGGATTACCGGCCGCGCCCGCGCGTGCGCTGCGTTGAAAAATTTGAGAATTCGTGCGGCCTGCATTTGCATAAGGGAAAAGTTGACCTTACGCTCCACTCGTTAGGCCAAAACAATTCTTATTATGAGGAAACGATCCAATCCCGACTCCGAGCAAAACATCAAACGCATCGACACCAAGCCGCGCGCCAAGAAACAGACGCACGGTTTCCAGGTCCATTTCGTCCGCGGTTCGTCGACTGGCACGCGGATGTTCAGCGACGCGGTTTACGGTGGCAAAGAGCAGGCCCGCAAGGCGGCCCGCAAATATCGCCGCGAAGTGATGGGCGATCTCCCGCCGCGGACGACACTAGCTTCGGCCCGCAGTGGCAAGAGCAAAGCGCCGGCGAAAAAGACGGCGGCCAAAAAGAGCTCGAAGCCGGCGAAAAAGAAACGTTAGGCAGAGCAGCCTCGTTAGGCGGCCTCGTCCCCGGAACGGTAAAGCCGCCAGCATTCGAGGAAACCGGGCGCAAAGTCGCCCGGTCTTTCTTTCAGCCATTGCGCGACCGCGGCCGGCGCGAAGAACTGCACGGCATCGATTTCCGCCCGGGCAGGCTGGAATGGCCCCGCGTGCTCCCCGCGATAGAGCCAGATGAACTCCTGGCCGGTTTGTTCGGAGGCCGGCAATTGTCCGATCCGGGCCAGCTTCGCCGTCACGCCCAGTTCCTCGACCAGCTCCCGCGCGGCGGTGGCGTCGTAATCCTCGCCCGCGCTGACGTGGCCGGCCGCGCTTGAGTCCCAGACGCCCGGATGCCGGTCTTTCCAACGCGATCGTTTCTGCAAAAGCAATTCCCCGGCGGGATTGAAAAGGAAGATGTGAACGGCCCGGTGCCGCAAGTTATTCCCATGCACTTCACGTCGCGCAGCGGACCCGGTGACGCGATCCATTTCATCCACAACCGCGAACGGTTCGGAGAGATCGGTTCCCTCGCTCCGCGCAGGCGGCGGCCGGACAAGATTGGAGAGCGCGATCCATTGCTCAAGCGACAATTCTTCCGCGCGCGCCGTCAGCAAGGCGCCTATTTCCCGGGCGGCGCGGGGCCAGTCCGCAACCTCCGGCTTCAGAAGTTTCCCAAGTTGTTTTCGCCGCTGCGAAAAACCGCGCCGGACGAGCGAAAGGAGTAATTCTCGGTCGTGATCGGGCAGCTCGTTAGGCGCGCGCGGCGTCAGCCGGACAAAAGCAGAATCGACGTCTGGTTGCGGGAGAAAAACGCTCGCTGGAACGGTGCGCAGAAATTCGACGCGGCATTGTAGTTGTACGACAAGGGTAAGAATTCCATAATCCTTGGAACGAGGCGCAGCCGAGAGACGGGCTGCAACTTCTCTTTGTAACATTAACACCGCCAGCGTAATAGGACTTGGCTGCTCGAGGTAATGCAGAAGAAGTTGCGTCGAAATATAGTACGGCAGATTGCCTAACAACTTCACCGGCCCGCTAGGAAAAAGCCGTCGCACTTCAAACTCGAGTGCGTCGCCGTGGACAATTTCAAGACGGCGATCAACGAAACGGGCCCGCAGAAAATCCGCGAGTCGTCCATCTTTTTCAATCGCCAAAACTCTCGCGCCGGTCGCGAGCGCGGGCTCCGTCAGTGCGCCCAAACCCGGGCCTATTTCCAAAACGAAATCTGCTGCGGTGATTCCCGCCTCTTGCACCACCCAACGCGCCAGGTTTTGATCGTGCAGAAAATTCTGGCCGAGAGTCTTCACCGGCACGACACGAATCTCGCGCAGAGTGCTTCCGATCTCCGACAGCTTCATCGTGTGCCCAAAAAACGCCTCGCTTGTTTGTCTAGGGCAGAAAAACTCTTCACAATTTCCTGTGAACAAAATGCGGAGGAAGGCGCAGATTTATTCACAAGTTATTCGTTGCTCGTTTCGTGCTGCAAAAACGCTTTCCCCGGCGCAATCGGCAAGGAACAGCCTCAGGTTTTTCGAGTCGGTTCGCGCAAGGCTTTCGGTTTCTTTCCCGGGAGCACGATGCGTTTCTTCTTGTTTTCCACGAAGGCCCGGCGGGCATCGCGCAGGGTCGCGCCTTCGATGAAATAGACCGTCGCCGCGCGACCGATCGCGAACGTTCCCGCCCCGGCCACCATTCCGCAGACGACATTTCCCCACCCTGGGAAAAACTTCAGGGCGGCGCGGGTGCCTTCGCGCAGGACCATGCCGAGGCCGACGTTGGCGCCGAGCGCGCCGATGAATTCGGTCGCCGCGCGCATGCTTCGTTCCCGCCCGCTGATGTACATGATGCCTGAGACCATGACCAGTTGCAGGGTGGTCAGGATCGGGAGATCGGCCAGGGGAATAGGCTGGGCGCCGACCGCGGCGCAGATCGCGCTGGTCGATTTGACCAGCATCTCCGCGATCTGGGCCTGGGCTTCGCGGTCGCCGCCGATCCGCACCATCTCGACCCGGGCCTCGTTAGGCAATTCGCTCGCCAGGGTGGCAAGGAGGTTTCGGCCAAGCGGGAAAACTCCCAGCAGACTGGCGCGAATGGCGGGTGCATCCGGCACCTGCGCGAGCGGCCAGGACGAGTCGCTACCACTGCTGCGCAGCTCAATCAGCTTCGCGCCGACACCGGAGCCGCTGTTCCAGTTAAGCAATTGTTCCAGCCGTTCTGCTTCGCGGCGGGTGGCGATTTTCGCATCCTGCTCCGCCGGGAGAAAGAAAAAGAGATCGGCCGGTTGCCGCTGCAATTCTTCCCGGACGAGAGCGAGCGCGGCCTCATCCGCCCCGCGAGCGTCGAGCAGTTGAATCGACCCGTGCTGCCCGAGCGAAATTTTCTGCCAGCGATAAAGCCCGGTCAGCGTTTCCCGCGCGGGCATTTCCTGGGCGCCCTCGGCAAAAATGGCGGCGGCAAATTCCAGCAACGGCATGGGGTGCGAGCCGGTCAGGACGAAAAGGGGCGGGCGTTGTTGCAGGAAGAGTTCCTTCAGCGGGGTGAGCTCGTTCAGGACCGGATTGCGAATCGAATCCGGGAGCTTGCCGAGGAAGCCTTCAAGCCGTTCCACGATATGGAGCAGGACGGTGTTGTTCATCGAGAGGCGGTCATCGCGTGCAACATGAATCGGGGCGAGCGATTTGGCGAATCGGCGGCTTGTTCCTCGGTAGAGCGAGACTCCGTCGAGATTGGGGGCGCGGACCGCGGCGAAGTACTCCCGGCTCGACGGAGTCTCGCCCCACCATCGAGGTCGGGCGTGGTGGCAAGGAAGGTCGGTTCGTGTTAGAGAACCAATCCCAAGACGGCCTCCCGGCCTAACGAATATGTTTTCACAACTCGGCGATAAACTGCAGGACATTTTCAAGGATCTGCGCGGTCACGGCTCGATCACCGAGGTGAACGTGACCGATGCGATGCGCCAGGTGCGGCTTGCCCTGCTCGAGGCGGATGTCGATTACCAGGTCGCGAAAAATTTCGTTGCCCGGGTGAAGGACAAGGCGCTGGGCGAAGATGTTCTGCGCAGTGTGACGCCTGGTCAGCAGGTGGTGAAAATTTTCCACGACGAACTGACCGCACTTCTCGGGGGCGATGCCGAGCCGCTCAATCTCGACAAGCCGGCCCGCATCCTCATGGTCGGCTTGAACGGCGCGGGCAAGACGACATCTTCCGCCAAGCTCGCCGCCTGGCTGAAAAAGCAGGGGCGCACCCCGCTGCTCATCGCCTGCGATTTGCATCGGCCGGCCGCGATCGAACAACTGGCGACTCTCGGCAAGCAAGTCGGCGTGCCCGTCTTTGCCCCTTCGCCTAACGAAAAAGATGTGAAGCGCGCGGCCGCCGCCAGTCTCGACTGGGCCGCGGAACAAACCGGCAACGTGCAGATTTTCGACACCGCCGGGCGGCAGGAGATCGACGAGGTCCTGATCGAAGAAATCAAGCAGCTCAAGGAATTCCTCAAGCCGCAGGAAGTGTTGCTCGTGGCCGATGCCGCGACCGGGCAACAGGCGGTCAGCGTCGCGACCCACTTTCATGAGGCGCTTGGCATCACCGGCATCGTCCTGACGAAACTCGACGGCGACGCGCGGGGCGGCGCCGCCCTGTCCATGCGCGAAGTGACGCAGCGCCCGATCAAGTTTGCCGGCGTCGGGGAAAAACTCGATCAATTCGAAGCCTTCGTGCCGGACCGTCTCGCGGGGCGAATTCTCGGGATGGGCGACATCGTCGGTTTGGTCGAGAAAGCGGCCGAGGCGATCGACGAGGAGGAATCCGCCCGGATGGAGAAAAAACTCCGCACCGCCTCCTTCGATTTCAACGATTTCCTGGCCCAGTTTAAAATGATGCGAAAACTCGGCCCGCTCGAAAACATCCTGGGGATGTTGCCCGGCATGGGTAACGTCAAGGACATGAATATCGACGAGAAACAGATCAAGCGGACCGAAGCGATCGTCCTCTCCATGACCGACGAGGAGCGCAAGCGTCCCGACATTCTCAACGCCCGGCGCCGGCAACGAATCGCCAAGGGCAGCGGGAGCAGCGTGACCCAGGTGAATGATCTTCTCCAGCGTTTCAACCAGATGCGCAAGATGATGAAAAACGCGGGCAAGATGAAGCGGATGATGTCGCAAATGTCCCGGATGAAGAGCTGACTTGCGATTTCCGCGAATTGGGCGATTCATTCCCTCCCCCGAACGCCCGTAACCTCAACACCTCACTTTAGCAGCATGGCCGTTTCAATTAGATTACGCAGAGAAGGCGCGAAAAACCGCCCTTATTACAAGGTCGTCGTGGCCGATAGCCGCAGTCCGCGCGACGGAAAGTTCATCGAAATCATCGGGACCTATGATCCGAAGGTGAAGGGTGATAACAGCACCTTGAAGATCGACCGGGTCGAGCATTGGATCGCGCGCGGCGCTCAGCCTTCCGACACTGTCCGCAGCCTGCTGAAAAAGAATCGCTCCCGCGCCGCTGCCGCTCCGGCAGAAAGCGCTCCCGCAGAGACCGCCGCGGCGGAATAAATCCGGGTTCGGGATCAGCGATCCCGCTTCCGGTTGGACAAAAGCGGACGCGCCGCTACAATCGGGCGCGTGAGACAATTCCTCGAGTTCATCATCCGGCATCTCGTCGAATTCCCCGACGAAGTCATGATCTCGGAAGTCGCAAACGGCCGCATGACCATTTTCCGCCTGGCGATGCGGCAGACCGACGTCGGACGTATCATCGGCCGCAACGGCCAGACCATTCGCGCCATTCGCGCGCTGCTCTCAAGCGCAGCCGCTCGCCACGGTGAAAAGGCGACGCTCGATATCGTCGAGTAACCTTCCGCTTTTCTGCGCATTTCCGGATTCTTGTCTACGCCGGGTCCAGGATTACCTCTTGGAATGCGAGCCTGTAGACGCTTCGCTCTGCCAAGCGCTCGGGCGACATGGCAGCTATACCGCCAGGCTATTTGTAAATCTCGACGCTAACCCTGCCGTCAGGCCCTACTTTGCCGCGATACATCCCCGAGGTGTTGAACGGCAGCGCGAAATTGCCGTCCTTGTCCAGCGCGATGAGACCGCCCGTGCCGCCGAGTTTCTTCGCGTTTTCCAGCGCGGCTTCGGCAGCCTCTTGCACTGGCGCACTTTTATACATCATCAAATCCGAGACGGTGTGCGCGACCGCGGCGCGAATGAAATACTCGCCGTCACCCGTGCATGAGATCGCGCACGTGGCGTTGTTTGCATACGTTCCGGCGCCGATGATCGGGGAGTCGCCGACCCGGCCGAATTGCTTGTTCGTGGTGCCGCCGGTGGAAGTGCCGGCCGCGAGATTGCCCGCTTTGTCGAGCGCCACCGCGCCGACCGTGCCATGGCGATCTTTGTCGCTCACCGGCGCGGGTGAGGCTTTGACCTTCTGTAAAGCCTGCCAGCGCTCTTCCGTGTAGAAATATTTCTGGTCGACCAGCGCCACACCCATTTTTTTCGCGAAAGCTTCCGCCCCCTCGCCCGTCAGCATGACGTGGGGCGATTTCTCCATCACCATCCGCGCCAGGCTGATCGGATTGCGAATGTGCTTCACTCCCGTGACCGCGCCGGCGGCGAGCGTTTTGCCGTCCATGATCGAGGAATCAAGTTCATTCGTGCCCTCGTGGGTGAAGACGGCGCCTTTGCCGGCGTTGAAAAGTGGATTGTCCTCCAGCACGCGGATCGCCGCCTCGACCGCATCCAAGCTGGCGCCGCCCCGCTCCAGCACGGCATAGCCGGCCTTGAGCGATTCCTCTAGCCCCGCACGATACGCCTTCTCCTTTTCCGGCGTCATCGTGCTGGGTTCGATTGTCCCGGCGCCGCCATGGATCACCATTCCAAATTTCATGGGTTGGGCTTTCTCTTGCGCTGCGATGGAACCGGCCAGAAGCAGACTGCTCAGCCAGGTGACGAGATGGAATCGGATCATATTGGAAATTTGCTCGTGGGTCGGAGGATCCGGCCCGGCGGCCCGCAACACTTGCCGCTCATCTGAAGTAAGGCAACTTCAACCCCAATGGCCGCGAACCCTTCGCCACCTCCAGGGACCGCCGAGACACTGGTCAATGCGCCGGCCGACCTTGTCGCCGAAGTCGGTGAGAAAAGCCGTTCCGTGCTCGTGGAAGTCGGGAGCATGTTCTGGTTCATCATCAATACCGTAACCGAGACGACCGATCGCATCCGGCGCGGGCGCGTCCCCTTCAAGGCCGCGACTTTCTTTCGCTACACCGCGCGCGCCGGCGTGGGCTCGGTGCCACTGGTCGCGATGGTCTCGTTTTTCCTCGGCCTCACCATGGCGCTTCTCACCGGCTACCAGCTCGAGCGCTTCGGTATGGAACGGCTCGTCCCGGGCTTGGTCGCGATCGCCTTTACCCGCGAACTCGGACCGCTCCTCACCGGGATCATGCTCGCGGCGCGGATCGGCGCTTCCTTCACGGCTGAGCTCGGCACGATGCAGGTCTCGGAAGAAGTGGAGGCGATTGAAGCGATGGGCATCGGCCCGCTGCGCTTCCTCGTCGCTCCGCGCCTGCTCGCACTCTTCGCCCTCATGCCCTGTCTGAGCGTGATCTCGAGCGTGGCGGCGATCTTCGCCAGCGCACTTATCTCGCGCGCTTATTTCAACATCGCCTTCGTTTATTTTCAGGACCTCGTCCTGCACTCTCTCCTTATCCGCGACATCGTCACCGGCATTTTGAAAAGCTTCATGTTCGGCCTGCTTATCGGCGCCATCGCCTGCTACCGCGGGCTGACCGTAAAAGGCGGTGCGGCCGGCGTCGGCACTGCCACGACCTCGAGCGTCGTGACCGCGATCACGGTCGTGATTGCTTTCGACACCGTTTTTAACATCGTCTACATCATTTTTTTTCCGTGAGCGAAGCGCCCACTCATATCGTCGAGTTGCGCGATGTGCAGCTTGAGTTTCCCGGGAAGAAAGTCCTCGATGGCGTTTCGCTCACAGTCGAGCCGCTCGACCGGCTCGTCATCATGGGTCAGAGCGGGAGCGGCAAGAGCACCATCCTGCGCCTCATCCTTGGCATTCTCCAGCCGACCGCGGGCGAGATCTTCTTCAAGCAATTTGAGATCTCGCGTTTGAAACGGCGCAAGCTCCAGCAAGTCCGCGCCCAGATCGGGATGGTTTACCAATATTCCGCCCTCCTCAGCTCGCGCAATGTGCGCGACAACATCGCCCTCCCGCTGGAGGAATTGACCCGCAAAACCAACGCTGAGATCGAGCAGATCGTGGACGAAAAGCTCGAGCTCGTCGGGATGATCGAGTCGAAAAACCAGATGCCGTCCGAGCTTAGCGGCGGCATGCGCAAACGGGTCAGCCTCGCTCGCGCCCTCGTCATGGATCCCGAGTTGATTCTTTTCGACGAACCCTCCGCCGGGCTTGACCCGGTCATCAGTTCTGTGATCGACGAATTAATCATCAGCCTGACCGAGCGTTCCAAAGTGACTTCGGTTATCGTCACTCATGAAATGGACAGCGCTTTCCGCATCGGCACGCGAATGGCCATGCTCTATCAAGGTGTCGTTATCGCCGACGCCACGCCCGAGCAACTCAAGCAATCGGATCATCCGGTGGTGCAGCAATTCCTGAGCGGCAGCACCGAAGGTCCCATCCTGGAAGGAAGCAAAGATGCAGTTGCGACGAAATGAGATCATGACCGGCCTGCTCGTTCTGAGCACGGTCGCGGTCCTCACCTTCATCCTCATCCTGCTCGGCGCGCCCGGCCTCTTCCGGCCACTCGTCACTTACCGGCTCTATTTCGATAACGCCGCCGGCATCAAGCTCGGCGCGCCCGTCCTCCTCGCCGGACGTAAAGTCGGCCAGGTGAAGGCCCTCAACTCGCCCGTCACCCGCGAGGAAGCTGCCCACGCCCTCGAGGCGGCGGGCAACCTCGGCACCGTCACCGGCACGGAAGCCAGCGGCCCCAAGGTCCTTCCGCGTTTCGAGGCGCGGATCGATATCGAGGTCGACCGGACGGCGGTGGTCTACAAGAACTCCAACGTCCGCCTCATGACCCTGGGATTGTTAGGCGAAACGGCGATCGACATTTCCGGAGGGAACGATCACTCCGGCAGGGCGGAAGCCGGGCAGGTTTTCGTCGGCAATCGCGTGCCCGATTTTGGGGAAGCCATTGCCAAGATCATCGGGATTATTGGCCCGGTCGCAGCCGAGGCGACCAACACCATGAAGACCCTGCAAGGCACCGCCACCAACCTGAATAAAATCACCGGCGAGGACTCTCCGCTCAACCTGGCCCTGGGAAATTTCAAGATTTTCACCGAGCACCTGAACGAGCTCACTGCGCCCGAGAGCAACCTTTCCAAGTCACTCGCCCACATCGAAGACCTGAGCAATCAGCTGACCAAGAACGACAACATTACCGTCACTCTGGCCAACTTCCGGGATAGCTCTGAGAAACTGAAGAACGCGCTCGACAACCTCGGCCCAGACCTGAAAGAGACGATCAACAACACGAAAGACTTCACCGCCACCCTGCGCTCCCAGCCGTGGCGCTTGATCTGGCCGAGCACGAAGAAATATCCCCAGGACGAAGCCACACCCATCCCGGTGCGCAGAGCGACAAAAGTTCGCCGATCGAGCCGTTAACTTTCCCGCAGTCGCCGTTTTTTTTTCTAAACCCGGCTTTGGTAACGCACATCTTCCTACCAACCGGAGCAAGCCACCGCTAGCAGGGGCTAAATCCATCAGGCAAAACTCATCGCCACTTGCAGTGCGATTGGATAAGACCGCACGACATGATCTTTCAGCTCGTCTATAAAAGCACCGCCACGGAATACCTCACTCCGGAGGAACTCCTCATCATGCTCGAGCGCAGCCGGTCGAATAACGAGCGCCGCCAGATATCCGGTCTCCTGCTCTTTCACGAAGGACATTTTCTCCAACTCCTCGAAGGCGAGGAAGCGGCGGTGCGGGAACGCTACGAGGTCATCGCCGCCGACCAGCGCCATAAGTGGGTCTCGCTCATCATGACCGGCCCCAGTGGTGTGCGCGATTTTCCCGATTGGACGATGGGCTTTCTTGATCTCGGCCGGCAGCGGCCTCCGAGCGAAGGATGGTCCAGCTTTCTCGATTGCTCCACCCTGCCGGAGGATTTCATCGCCAGCTCGCGCTACGTGCGGAATATCTTCCTCGCCTTTCGGGCGGGAGAGGGACAAGCGTCCATTCGATAGCCATTGCCGCGGGCGCCTTTCGGCCGGGATTTCCAGCTGGTGCCTGAAAGCGCGCCGCCCCTTCCCCCGGAGAAGTGATCCGACGGACAGGTCGAGACGCCCTTCCTGAAGAAGGAACGGCCGTGGCCGGATTTCGCTGTCCAAAAATAACCTGACTTCGTTATGCTCGGCAACCCGATGAGTGAGCGTCTTCCTTTCCGTAGCGACCGCGTTCTGCGAGTCGTGTCCCGCACCCCAACGCGGTCGCAGAAACAGCATTTCGCGCGTTCGTTAGGCGTGGCTGCCGTCCTGCTTGTCCTCGCCATTGCCTGCGTGGCCTGGGCCACGACGCGGGAGACCACCCGGTCGCACGGCGAGCGCAAGGAGCACTCGACCGGCCGCAATTTTGCCGCGCAAACCGACGTCCAAGCGCAGCCGCGCATTTCCCTCGCGGCGGCCGGCTGGGAATCGGAGCGGGTCTGGAGCGGGCAGGACGACTGGGAGCCCTTCGTCGCTGCCGATCGCACCTCCGATTACGTCTACCAGATGACGACGCGCTTCAGCGATCGGTTGTCGGGCATTTTCATCCGGCGCTCGGCCGATGGCGGACAAACCTGGGATGCAGATCAGCTCGTTAGGCGAGTGCAGGTCTGGCAGGCTGACCCGCAGGTGCAGGTGGATGGCAATGGAACGGTTTACGCCGTCTGGCTGAGCGGGCCGAATTGGAAAAGCGCGCTGATCAAATCCTACGATCACGGCGCGACCTGGACGGAGCCGGTCGTGATCGCGCCTTCCCTGCAATGGACCGATCATCCCTGGCTGGTGGTATCACCCGACGGGCAGGATGTCTACGTCGGGCTGAACATGGACGACGGCTACGTGGTTTCGTCGCATGACGGCGGCCAGACTTTTGCCACGCCGATCAAAACAAATCAGCCGCAGCGAGGCCACTGGTGGGACGCGAATGGCGCGGCGATCGCGCCGGATGGCAGTGTCTATTTTCTCGTGATTAATTTCTTCCTCAACTATCGCGGCCCGGCCGAGATCACGGTCGTGAGTTCGCATGACCACGGCGCCACTTGGCAGACGACGCTGGTCGATACCTCGGCCCCGCCGCCGGGATGCTCCGGGGTGCCGGGTTGCGGCTATGGATTTTTCTCCTCCACCGGCGGCGTGGCGGTCGACCAAGCCGGGCAGCTGATGGTGATTTATCACGCCGGCGACGTCGAGAAAGAGCGGCAGCCGATGTGGGTCTCGACCTCGACCGATGGGATCAACTGGACCCCGCGCACGCAGATTTCCCAGCCTAACGACGAAGCCACCAACGGCTTCCCCGCGCTCGCGGCCGGGCCGGTCGCGGGAGATTTCCGTGTCGTCTGGCAGGGCACGACGGATGGAAACAATCACGGCTGGAATACCTTCTATCGTCGCACGACCGACGGCGGCGCGACTTGGAGCGAGATCGTGAAGTTATCCGATCGCGTCGACGGAGCGCCTTACAAAAACGCTGCCGGTTACAGCTTTCCCTACGGCGATTACCTCGGGCTTTCGGTCGACGGGGCAGGTGTGAATCACGTGATCTGGGGCGAAGGCGCGAGCTACAACGGCCCCGGCGGCGTCTGGTACACGCGCGGGTTGTAGACCTTGCCCTCTGAGCGACGCGAGCCTGCGGTCCGTTCGCATTTGGACGGGCGAACGTCGCTCGCAACCGCTACTGGCCAGCCGCGCCAGATTCTGTTAGGTAGCGGGCCATGCCTTCCGCCACCGAGTTCCAACATACGCTCGCCAAAGCCGCTACCCTCAGCGGCACCTCCCTTCACACCGGCGCCAAGGTCTCGCTCAAGATCCAACCCGCGCCGGCCAATTCCGGGATCAAGTTCAAGCGCAAAGACCTGGCCGACGAGCCGACGATCGACGCCACGATCGCGAATGTGAAAACGGTCGAGCGCGCCACCACCCTCGGCGAAGGCTCGATGCGGGTGCATACGGTCGAGCATGTCTTGGCCGCGCTCTCCGCTCTTGGGGTCGATAACGCCGTGATTGAGATGGACGCGAATGAACCTCCGATCGGCGACGGCAGCGGACTGCTCTACGTCGAAGCGATTCAAAAGGCGGGCCTCGTCGCGCTGGAAGCGCCGCGCCTTTTCTTCCATGTCCGCGAACCGATCTCGATCGAGACCAAGAGTGGCTCGCTCCTCATCCTTTTGCCGGATGAAGTGTTTCGGATTTCCTGCACCCAGGCGGGGCCGGAAGGACGCTTCACGCAATTCATGTCGACCGCGATCACGCCCGCGATTTTCGAGCGTGAAATCGCACCCGCCCGCACCTTCGTTTATTACGAAGACGTTCAGGCCTTGATGGAGAAGAACCTGATCAAAGGCGGCAGCCTGGAGAACGCCATCGTCGTCCGGGGTGAATCGGTCCTGAGCAAGGAGCCGCTTCGTTTTTCGGATGAATTCGTCAGGCACAAAATTCTCGACATCATCGGCGATCTCGCGCTCGTCGGGCGCCCGATCCGCGGCCATGTCGTGGCGGTGCGGCCCGGGCATGGCGCCAATACCGATCTGGCACGCGCCGTGGCCAAGGCGCTGGCCGCGACGGAGGCGATGCTGCCGAAGCGCGATTTCCCAGCAGGCGAAGGCGGGCTCGATATCAATGCGGTGATGAGCATTCTGCCGCATCGCTATCCGTTCCTCATGGTCGATCGCATTCTTTCCTTCGAGGGCGACAAGAAGTGCGTCGGAATTAAATCAGTCACGATCAACGAACCGTTTTTCCAGGGGCACTTTCCCGGGCACCCGGTCATGCCGGGCGTCCTGCAGGTCGAAGCCATGGCGCAGGTGGCGAGTGTGCTCATGATGCGAATCAGCCAAAGTGCGAGCCGGGTGGGATATTTCATGAGCGCGGACGGGGTGAAATTTCGCAAACCGGTTTTCCCGGGCGACACCCTGTTCATTCACGCCGAGCTGACGAAATCGCGCGGGAACAAACTGGCCAAGGCAATGTGTCGCTGCATCGTGAACGACGTCGTCGTCTCGGAAGGCGAACTGATGTTCACCTTCCTGGATAAATGAGCGCGGTGACAGTCCATCCGACCGCGATGGTCGATCCCGCAGCCGAGCTCGGCGCGGGTACGGTCGTTGGCCCTTACTGCATCGTCGCGGCGGGGGTGTCGTTAGGGGAAAACTGTTGGCTGCAGCAGCATGTCACCCTCGAAGGGCCGCTTGCCGTCGGGCGCGGTAATAAATTTTATGCCTACTGCTCGATCGGGCAGCAGACGCAGGACCTGAAATATCGCGGGGAACCGACCTACCTTGAGATCGGCGACGAGAATGTTTTTCGCGAGTTCGTCACGATCAATCGCGGCACCACCGGGAGCGGAAAGACGCGGGTTGGGAGCGGCGGAAACTTCCTCGCCTACTCGCACGTCGGCCATGATTGCACGGTGGGCGACGCGGTCATTTTCTCAAACAATGGCACCCTCGCCGGTCACGTGCAGGTGGGCGACCACGCCGTCATCGGGGGACTAACGGCGGTGCACCAATTCTGCCGGATCGGACGTTTCGCGATCACCGGCGGTTGCTCCAAGATCGTGCAGGA
>JBKJNW010000189.1:0-5349 GCA_046593335.1 Chthoniobacterales bacterium
AAGATCGAGTACAGAATGGTAAACAACCAGGCCTTGCAGTTAGTTCCCTCGCGGAAATTGGCGAAGGTGCGAAAGGCGCGCAGATAAGTCTCCTGGACGAGGTCGCTGGCTCCTTCCCGCTGCCGGATGAGATAGAGCGCTTTGTTGTGCAGGGCCGCGGCGAAGGGCAAAGCCGTCGCCTCGAAACGCGCGGCGAACCCCGCCTCATCGCTGGAGCCGGTTGGAGCTTGATTCTTCTTTTCTTGCACTTCGGGAACTTTCTCGAGTCGTGATTTGTTCACATAGGCAGGGAACGAGTTCTCAAGCGGCTAACGAATCGACGAACCAACCGGTCAGTTTTTTCCGAAGGTCGTAGTCTTAGGAGGGCTGGAGAACGCCGAAATTCCCTCATTAAAATAAAAAAACGAAAGAAAAATCATGAAAAACAAAAGAAGAAATTGGGGAATGATGGCGGGGCTGCTCAGCCTAACGATGCTGATTCCGAATGGGTTCGCCCAGGACAAGGCGAACAACTTCGCAGAGCGAGGCGATATTCGGTCTCTGCCCGCACCGCTGAAAGAGCGGATGATCGAATTGGCGCACCGGCCACAGACCTATCCACCGCAAATCGCTTTCAGCGAAGCGGATGATCGGAGCCGGTTGGTGCAGTACTTCCTGCTCGATACGACGGATTTTCAGCCAAACATCTTTACCACCATCATCCCGGGAATTAACGACGGGACCAAGCCCACCGCGGCCAACGCCGCCAATCGGCAGTTGCCGACGATCGGGGCGGTGCGCGTCGTGGTTGAACCTAAGCTGGGTTTTCCGACCGATCCGAATGATCCCCGCGCAGTGATCGATATGTTCACGGATGTCTCCGGCCTTTTCGTGATCAATAACGAGGCAGGTTGGTACGAAGGTTGGACGATCCGCGATATCAAGGTGCCAAGCGTCTTGCCACCGCGGGCCAGCGGTCGTGCGCAGTACGGATCGATGACCGCGGCAGATGAGGCGGCCAATGCCGCCAAGGGCACGGGTAACAATGCCATCACCGGTAACTTTGTGACCACCGACGGGCTCGATTTCCGCCCGATCAGCCCAAACGATGTCTTTCCCGACATCCAATCCAACGTCGTTCCGATTCCGGTCAGCCTGGGAAGTTTCAACGCACTGCAACAAAGCGACGTGCATGCATACTGGGAATTTAATCCGGGAACCAACTGGATTTTCCCGCATTATGAGCTGCTCTTCACCGGTGGCGTGCCGGGAACCTATGAGGCCGGATCGATCGGTGGCATCACTTCGATCGTCCCGGGCTCGGGCCCGAGCGGCACGGGTCCCTTCCCGTTCCGCAGCATCCTCGATGGCAACGACCCGCTGGTCTATGGAGATAATCCGGACGATCCGCGCGATCCCGACCGCGCCGAGGTGACCAACGTAAACGATCCCGATCGGCCCATGCCGGGCAACCCTGCGCATCTAGAGACTCGCAATCGCTTCATCCCCAGCCGCCTGACCGAAGAAATCCTCTTCGACGTAATGGTGCGGATTGCGTCGTTTGAACCCGCGGTGACTGATGTCGCCCAACGTTTCTACGATGCCTATGCCTACGAAGTGTCGCTGGTCGACCAGAATGGCGACGGCATTCTTTCCTTCGTCGAGGCCGATATCAACGGCACATCCGACGGGCTGGCCAATACGCGGCTCTATTTGCCGGTAACGGCCTTTAATCGTTATGCCATGACCCGTGAAATCGACGACGGACTGCTCGCGCCGCGCTTCGCACCTGGTCAGCGCGGCTACACGGTCGACGGCGATGCCGTCCTGGTCGATCCGTCCGTCCCCGGCTCGGTCCGCCAGCGTGACGAGGACGACAGATAGAAGAGCTAGGGGAGGAATCATTACAATGTCTTACTCTTGCTCCATTCGCCGGAAAGTGCCGGCGCTCCCCTTCATCCTTCTGGCGATGACCGGCGGCGGGTGGCCGCCGGTCATGGCAACTGATCTCGGGCAAGCCGCCCCTTCCACCGGCGCGCCCGCCGCCGGTGGTTGGAGCTGCTGGTCTTCTGGTCTAGAGTCACTGAATTCTTTTCTCTTAACCTTGCAGTTGCGATTTAAAGGAGGACGTATGTTCATGAATGAGTCTTTCGCCAAAACCGGCCGATTAGGTTTGCTCGCTTTGCTGCTGACGTTTAGTGGAGTCTTCACCCTCTCGGCGCAGAGCACACCAACCGGAGGAAGCTGGAAAGTCGTGCCGAGCGCTAACGGTGGCCCCCAGGCTGCCGGTAATATCCTTCTCGCGACAGAGGCGGTCTCGCCAACGGATGTATGGGCCGTCGGCGCATTGCCAAATCAGTACCTAATCCCCACCGCGCCCCTGGCGGAGCATTGGGATGGCACCCGGTGGTCGGTTGTTCCGACGCCCCCAATTTCGCGGCCCAAGGCTCAGCTCGAATCTCTGGTTGCCGTGAACAGCAGCGACATCTGGGCGGCGGGATTTTCGGACGATCCTTCGTGCATTTGTGGACAGACGCTCATTGAACACTGGGACGGAGCCTCCTGGACGCAGGTCGGAAGCCCCAATCCTGACGTGGCAAACTATTTGCACGGGATCGCGGCGGTCTCCGCGACCGATATCTGGGCCGTCGGCATGACATGGATTTCGCAATCGACCTGGGCTCCCCTCATTCTCCACTACGATGGCACGAACTGGCTGCCAATCAGCCAGGCGCAACTCCCGTTTGGCCAGCTCTCCTCGGTCTTCGCACTCGCGGCGAATGATGCTTGGGCAATGGGCTGGATTGGCCTGGGAGCAAACCTTGAAAGCCTTGTCCTGCACTGGAATGGAAGATCATGGAAAAGAGTGAGCTTTCCAACGGAAGCCGGCGGGTGGATCGGGCTCAAGAGCGTCTCAGGTGTCGCGGCCAATGACTTGTGGGCCGTCGGCAGTTACAATTTCTTCGATATCAACGGCAATCCTTCCAGTAGTGCGCGGAGCTATCGTTGGGATGGTTCGCGCTGGAAGGCCGTTACGGTAGGATTAGGCGGTTACTCCTATCTGGCGAGCGTTACAGCCAACGCCACGAACGACGTTTGGGCGGTCGGGCAAGGCTTGATTGGGCTGAACGTCTCGTACGTGACTTTTCATTGGGACGGCCGGCGCTGGAGCAATGTCCCCAACCCGAATCAAGGGGTCCTCTATGGCGTATCTGCCTCCTCGACTTCTGATGTCTGGGCGGTGGGGGTAGGATTTGTCACACTTGGAACGCACACCATCCATTACACTGTACCCTGACTCGTCCTGGTCGATCCGCCGGTATCGGCATCCGTTTTCGCGCGCGACGGCGACGACAGATAGAAGAACTACGGAAGGAATCACTACAATGTCTTACTCCTGCTCCAGTCGCCGGAAAGTGCCGGCGCTCCTCTTCGTCCTTCTGGCGATGACCGGGTCCTGGTCGCCGCTGGGTATAACTATGATTCGTACGCTCTCACCAGTGCGGAGCTTTACAATCCAAGAAACGGCAAGTGGAACGCCTTCGCTGTATTAGACTCTCGCCCAGGCTGAGGTCTATGACCCGGCCCCCGCTCAGTGGAGCGTGGTCAGCGCCTGACTGCGGCCCGCGAGCGACACAGCGCGGCCCTGCTCCAGGACGGACGAGTGTTGGTAGCCGGGGGATTCAATGGCAAGGCGCTGGCCAGCGCCGAGATTTACGAACCGACCACCGCCACCTGGGGCACGACGGTCGGCTTGAGCAACGCGGCTACCTGCCCACGACAGCGATCCTGTCAGACGGCCGCGTGATGATTGTCGCCGGCGAGGACGATACCGGAGAACCGCTAAGCAGCGCGGAGCTTTACACGACCGGGCTATGGTCCCAAGGCTCGTACTATCGAGTCCGCAGCTGCGCCCGCCGAAGAAGCGTTATTTCTGCTCGAAAAGAGTGTTCCGCGCGACCCGCTCCCCTTTCAGGAACACGTTGGAGATAGCGGAGAGCGCGCGGACGTCCTGGAGCGGGTTGCCGTCCACGATAAGAAAGGAGGCTTCCTTCCCCTTTTCGATCGTGCCGATGCGATTGTCGGCGCGGAGCAGTTTCGCGGCGTTCGCGGTCGCGGCTTGCAGCGCCACCTCGGGTGGAATTCCCGCGGCGACCCAGAGCTCGATCTCGCGCTGCACGGTCGGTCCGTGCAGGACAAGGAAGTTCCCCGCATCGGAGCCGGTGACCAGCGGCACGCCGGCCCGCCAAGCCTTGAGCAGGTTGCGCCCGCCCAGTTCCATCGAAAGTGGATAATGGCTGAGCCCGTCTCGTATCCCTTGCATCTCCGCGCTGCTCGCCGCCTTCTCGGTGCCGCTGAGCAGCTCTTTCGTCGTGACCTGCTGGACTAACGAACGCTTGAGCAGATCGGTTTTTCCTTTCCCAAAATCCGAGAGGCCCTCGACCACGCTCAGGGTCGGATCGAACGCGATTCCCTTGGCCTTCATCTCCGCGATCGTGACCTCGGGAATTTCATCGCGAAAAGAGCCGTGCTCGATCGAGTCCGCGCCTAACGACACCGCGTCTGTCACGTCGCGGGCGTCGCCGGTATGGATGGAGGCGGGCAATTTCCGGGCGTGCGCCTCCTGCACGACCGCGCCGAGGAGTTTGAGATCCATCCGGTTAAAACTGTAACCCGGCACACCGGCCTCGAGGACGCCCTTGATTGCGTTCACCCCTTTGGCCGCCAGCTCATCCACTTGTTTGTGCGCCTCCGCTTCCGATTTCGGGATGCGGAGGAACTGCGCATTGAAACTGGAGCGCGCCATCTCCGGCATGTTCTTAGCGTACTCAGTGCCGTGACCGCCTTCGGCGGTGAAAAGCGGGCCGCAGAGAAATAATTCGGTGCCTAGCCTTTCGCCGCTATTGAAACGCGCCCGCAGCTTGATCATGTCATCGACCTTGTCGCCGACGCTCCGAACCGCGGTCACGCCGCAGTAGAGGTAGGCTTCCAAGGCGCGTTCGTTGGCTTTCGCCGGGTCGAATTTCGTCCAGTCTTCGTAAAAGCCCCCCGGTCCGCCAATGTGCACGTGCATGTCGATCAACCCGGGCAGGATCGTCTTACCGGCGCCATCGATTGGTTCGGCGTTCAGGGTTTTCGCATCTGGAAATGTGCCGTCGTAAACCTCGGCAATCTTACCCCCTTTCAGGAGGACGGCGCCGGACTCGATCACCTTGCCGTTACCGACAAAGATGCGCGCGTTCTGAATCAGCCAGGTCTGGCCGCGGCGCATGTCGCGCGCGAGGATCTTGGCTTTGACGAGATCGTGCTGGCTCCAGGCCTGATAGGCACCGAGGCAGAGAAACGGGAGCAGCACCACCAGCACCCAGA
>JBKJNW010000078.1:0-15052 GCA_046593335.1 Chthoniobacterales bacterium
CGCGATTTCACCGAGACGGAAACGGAGCAGAAAGATTCGCCCCCGGTTCTAATCATCGATGAGATGTTGGCGAAGAAGCTTTTCCCGAAGGGCGACGCCCTCGGGCAGCATCTGCGCTACACCCTGCCGCCGAGCGACGGGTCGCCTAACGATTTCACAATTGTCGGGATCGTGAGCCAGCATCGACACGAAGTGCTGGGCGACGAAATGCCACGCCGGATTTTCGCGCCCCTGGCGCAGGCCTACAACGGCGGCGTGATCCTGCAGGTCCGCCTCGCGCGAGACGATCGCGCCTCGGTCAGCGCCATGATCCCGACGCTGCGCGAAACCTTGCGCGCGGTCGATCCGGCGATTCCGATCCTGAGCATTGGTCCGTTTGAAGACATCGTGGACAAGAACGCCGGCCTTTGGGCGATTCGTTTCGGCGCGGTGCTCTTCGGCATCTTTGGCGGAGTGGCCTTGCTCCTCGCGGTCGTGGGCGTTTACGGGGTGAAGGCGTATGCGGTGGCGCGACGCACGCGTGAGATCGGCATTCGCATGGCGCTTGGCGCGGACCGGGGCGACGTCTTTTCGTTGATCATGAAACAGGGAGCGCTCCAGACGGCGTTTGCGCTCGGGATCGGATTGTTGCTCGCGCTCGGTCTCGGACGCGTCCTGGCAAAGATGCTTTACCAGGTGAGCCCGAGCGATCCGCTGGCTTTGCTGGCGTCGAGTGTGTTGCTGGGGTCGGCGGCGTTGCTGGCCTGTTTTCTGCCGGCGCGGCGCGCGATGCGGGTCACGCCGATGACAGCTTTGCGCACGGAGTAGGGGTTTTTATTGCTGCGCGATGTTACCGGCACGCGAGGGCGCGTGCGCTCCCCGGAGTTTGCCGCGGCGCGTTTCTTAGGTTCGCACCTGGCCTTCGCCGCGGATGAGATACTTGTAGGTCGTTAGTTCTTCCAGACCCATCGGGCCCCGGGCATGCAACTTGTCGGTGCTGATTCCGATCTCGGCGCCGAAACCGAAGGCGCTGCCGTCGGTGAAACGAGTGGAGGCATTCCAATAAACGGTAGCGGAATCGACTTCGCGCAGGAAACGCTCGGCCGTCTCGGCGTTGCGGGTGACGATGCAATCGCTGTGGTGAGAGCCGAACTCACCGACGTGCGCGATGGCGTCGTTAGGCGAATCGACCACCCGCAGGGCGAGGATGTAGTCGAGAAACTCCGTCCGCCAATCTTCTGCGGTCGCGCGCCGGAGCGGCTGGTAATCGAGCGCGGAGAGTTCGGCGAAAGCACTTTCATCGGCGCGCAGTTCTACTTTCTTCTGCGCAAAACGCGGCGCGAACAGGCGCAGAAACGCCGGCGCGACTTCGCGATGGACGAGCACGGTCTCGAGCGCGTTGCAGACGCCGGGGCGTTGCGTTTTGCCGTTGAAAACGATCTCGAGCGCCATCTCCAGGTCGGCTTCGCGATCGATGTAGGCAATGCAGATGCCCTCGGAATGTTTGATCACCGGCATGCGCGCGGCGCTGACGACGGCCTCGATCAGGGCCTTACCGCCGCGCGGGACGATCAGGTCGATGAATTCATCCATCTCCGCCATGTGCCGGACAGCGGCGCGGTCGGTCCGCGGGATGAAGAGGATGCAGTCGTTAGGCAAGCCGGCCCGGCTGGCCCCGGCCCGGAGCGCCTCTGCGATTGCGACGTTGGAGTGGATCGATTCCGAACCGCCGCGCAGGATGGTGGCGTTGCCGGTCTTGGTGCAAAGGACGGCCGCGTCGCTGGTCACGTTTGGGCGCGATTCGTAGATGATGCCGACGACGCCGATTGGGACGCGGACTTTGGAAATGCGGATCCCGTTCGGCGGAGTCCACTCCCGTAAAATTTCGCCGACCGGATCGGGGAGCGCGGCGACCTGGCGGATTCCTTGCGCCATGGCTTCGACGCGCGCTGCGCTCAAGGTGAGGCGGTCAATCATCGCAGCGGGGAGCTGTTGTTCGCGGGCGTGGACGAGATCTTTTTCGTTCGCGGCCAGGATCGCCTCGGACTGAGCCGCGATCTCATCCGCCATCGCGAGTAGCCCGGCGTTTTTCTGCTCGGCGGAAAGCTGACTGAGTTTCCGGGACGCGGCGCGCGCGCGGCGCCCGAAGTCGCGGACCTGTTCCTTCAGGTCAGTCTCGGCGGTTTCCCCGGTTGCAGTCATGGCCTAACGACGGCGCTGAGACTTGGGCAGGAAACGAGTGCCGACATTTTTCCCGGCGATAACGTCGGGGATTTGCTCGGGCCGGCGGCCGTTGATGATGACGGTCGTGATGCCGGCGTCGACCGCCATCTTGACCGCGTCGAGCTTGGAAATCATGCCGCCGCGCGAGAAAGGCCCGAGATCACCGTTAGCCAGTTTTTTTACCCGGTCGATGTCGCGCACGAGCGGGATCACTTTGCCGTCGGCATCGAGCAGGCCGTCGACCTGAGTGAGGATAATAAGCAGATCAGCGCCGGCGAGGGTGGCAACTTCGGCGGAGAGGCGGTCGTTGTCGCCGAAGGTCAGTTCTTCCGTCGCGACGGAATCGTTTTCGTTGATGATCGGGACGACGTTCTCTTCCGCGAGGAGCCGCTCGAGCGTATTGCCGGCGTTGGCGCGGCGACGGCGGCTGTCGAGATCGCTGTGAGTAAGGAGGAGTTGGGCGACGTTCAGCTTGTAGCGACCGAACGCCATTTCGTAGGCGCGCATCAGTTTCGATTGCCCAATCGCGGCGCTGGCCTGGGCGGTGGCGAGATCGGTCGGGCGTTCGCGCAGCGCGAGCACGCTCGTTCCGGCCGCGACCGCGCCGCTGGTGACGGCGACGCATTGGTAGCCTTGACGAATGAGAGCGGCCACTTCCGCGCTGATCCGGGCAAACTGTTTCAAATCGAGTCCGCGCGAGTTCGTCGTCAGAATGGCGGAGCCGAATTTGAGCACGATGCGGCGATGTTTGCGCGGCGATGTTTTTGGCTTGGACATGTGCGGAGGCCTGTATGCGGCGAGACGGCGCGGATTTCCAGCAGAAACCCTGCCGCACGAGCGGTCAGGGTACCGTGGCCGCAGCCGGAACTCGAACCCGGTGCGGAGTATCCGGGTGCCATTGCCAGATCGCGAGCATGACAAAGAAGCCGATGACATACGCCGGGATAATGAACCAACCGTGCCGGACCCAAAGGGTGACGGACTTGGCGGTGGGATTTTGATTACACAACGCGACCCCGGCGGAGGAGCCGAACCAGATCATGGAACCACCGAAACCGACGGCGTAGGCGAGGAAGCCCCAGTCGTAGCCGCCTTGGTGGAGGGCGAGGGCGGTCAGCGGAATGTTGTCGAAGACCGCGGAAAGGAAGCCGAGGCCGAGCGCAGTGGGCCAGGAGGCGAGGGGCAACTCTTCTACCGGCATGAGCGACGCGCAGAGGACGAGCGAGAGGAGAAAAACGGAACCGCGCAGCGTCTCCGGCAATACTTCCCAATCCGGCCGCCGCACCGCGGTCGAAAGAACGATCGCGACCCAGACCGCGACGCCGATAAACGGAAAGTGCGCCGCCACCGCGGGGAATTTTAAATTGACCAGGATGTTCGTCCCGAGAGCGAGAAGGAGGATGAGAGCGACGATCCCGACCCGCGCCCAGTCGAGGCGGGTGTGCGCGTGAGCGTGTTGCAAAATCGGGGAGTGCTTCTGCTGCAGGATCGCGGCCGGGATTCCAAAAACGAACAGGGCGACCCCGGAGGCGATGATCGCTTCGAAAACTGTCGCCGGGGAAACCCCGTCGATCCACATCATGGTGGTGGTGGTATCGCCGAGCACGCTCCAGGCGCCGCCAGCGTTGGAGGCGGCGACGATCGCGGCCAGGTAACCGACGTGCACCCGGGCGCGAAAGAGCTGGTGGGCCATGGCGCCGCCGATGAGAGCGGCCGCAATGTTATCGAGGAAGGAAGAAATGAACCAGACGACTACGAGCATGACGAAGGCACCGCGCCAGTCGTTAGGCAAAAAGCGTGGGAGCAAAACCGGGAGGTGACTCTTCTCGAAATGCCGGGCGAGGAGGGCGAAGCCGGTCAGGAGACAGAGGAGGTTGGCCAGGATGACCCATTCATGGTCGAGATGCCTAACGAGTCCGCCGAGGCCCGGCCCGGTACGGAAGCCGGTGAAGAGGATCTTGTAGAGTGTGATCGTGATCGCCCCGGTGAGCGCGACCCGCATGGTGTGATGATGGAAAAGGGCGACCCCGAGCAGGGTGAGGGCGAAGAGGATGAAATCGACCGGCACCCCGAAGAGGAGCGGAACGATGATCGGGTAGGCCATGGACGATGTTCGCTTTAGGTGGAAAACGCTCCGCCGCCAAGCTCCGAAATGCCCGGAAGCAGCCGGTTTCTTGCGCGGAAAAAGTTCACGAATAGGTTCGCCAACATCGGCGGCGCAGTGAGAGAGTCGCTCGCGCGAGCGCGGCGCCGTTTTGAGCGGTGGCGCGTCCCGAGCGCAACCGGGCCTATAGCTCAGCGGTTAGAGCAGGGGACTCATAATCCCTTGGTCCCAGGTTCGAATCCTGGTGGGCCCACATCATTGCCAAATCTCCAATTGCCGATTGTTAATTTGTTACGTCTGAGCGGGCAATGGATTTGGGTCGCGCTCGAGATCGCGCTTTTTAGTGCGCTCCTGCTCGCGACCCGCTGCGCGAACTACCGCGACGTCTTCGTCGACGGCAAAATTTATTTTATCGATGCCGATTGTTTTTCGCGAATGACCCGGGCACGGCTGGTCGCGGAACATCCGGGTCTGATCGTGAGGGAGCACGACTTCGAGAATTTCCCGGCCGGGATCAGTCCGCATACAACGGCGCCTTTGGATTATTTGATCGTGCTACTCGCGGCCGCTTTGCGACCGTTCACGGGGCAACCGCTGGATTTGGCGGGGGCAATCGTCTCGCCGCTGCTGGCGCTGGGCGGGGGCTGGTTTCTCTGGTGGTGGTCGCGCCGGATGGCGTGGCCCGAGCGTTACGCCATGCTCCTGCTTTATGCGCTGAGCGCGATCCTCGTGCACGGAACCGCGCTCGGCCGGCCGGACCAGCAATCGCTCGTCATGGTGGCGTTGCTCGTGGCCTTGGCTGCCGAATATCGGCTACAGGAACAGACGTCGGGCGGGTGGGGGATGGTCAGCGGGATCGGTTGGGGGCTGGCTTTGTGGGTCTCGCTTTACGAACCGCTCATCCTCTTCGGAGCGCTCCTGCTTTCACTTGCGATCGCGGGCCGTTCCCAGCTCACGGCCCCGGCGCGCCGGCGTGGTTGGTGGATCTTGATCGGCATCGTCATCCTGGCGGCGCTGGTGGAGAGGCGATTGCCGGAGTGGCCCGGCTCTGAACCGTTTTTTGCCAACTGGTCGGGGACGATTGGCGAACTCCAGCCGGTTGGCCTAACGAACCCGGCCTGGCTGTATTGGTGCGGCGGTTTGCTTTTCGTTAGTCCATTTCTCCTGCTCCCGGCAGCGCGGCGTCGTTTTCTTCCCTGGACCTTCGCGCTTCTGCTGGCGCTCTCTTTTCTGCTCACTCTCGCGCAGGCGCGCTGGGGATATTTCTTTGCCCTCCTCTTTCTCCTGACCCTTCCAGCGCAGCTCATGCTCGTTAGGCAAAGATGGCTCGGCGCCGCCGCCCTCGCCGGCTTGGTCCTGCCGCTCCTTTTCTATTGGGACCACGCTTTTTGGCCTGACGACGAAACGGCGCAGGCCCGGGCGGCGGAGCGCATCGCGCTGGAGCAATGGCGCGCGGTTGCGAGTTCGTTAGGCGCGCGGGAGCCGGGTCCGATTCTGGCGCCGTGGTGGCTGGCGCCGGCGACAGCCTATTGGTCGGGCCAGCCGGTCGTGGCCGGCAGTTCGCATGAAAGTCTGCCCGGGATTGTTGCGAGCGCGCGCTTTTTTCTCTCCACTTCGCCAGAGGAAGCCGCTGTAATCCTGCGGCAGCATCGGGTCAAATGGGTCCTGAGCGATGAGGCCGGGCGGGTGGCCCCGAATTCCGCCGCAATTCTCGGGACGCCTGTGCCGGTGAACGCGCTTTGTTTGCGCCTGGAGGGAGGAGAACCACAAGTTCCCGCATTTCTAAGCTTGGTCGGTAAACAGGGCAGTTGCGTGCTCTACCGGGTGGTCGATTTGCCCGGAAAATGAGGACTTTACGGCAGCGGGGCGTTGACATGTCACCTGCCGCCTTCTAGTAATGCTGCGTGTTAAAGAAATTCATCCCGCAAAGGCTCGCGCCCTCGGGCGAAAGTTCATCGCCCGGCTCGACTTTTGCTGAGGAGAACCCCGTTCCTTCTTTTCGGGAGGAAACACCTAAACAACCAATCATGACCGAGCAAAAATATATGGCCGAACACACTGGCAAAGATGTCCTCTCGAAAGATGTCGAGATTAAGGGAAGCATTAAATTTCAAAAGGAGCTGATGATCGACGGCAAAGTCGAGGGTGAGATCAACTCCGATGGCGTGCTGACGATCGGTGAAAACGCTGATATCCGCGGCGAAATCAAAACCAAGTCGATCACCGTTTACGGCAAAGTGCACGGCAACATCACTGTCGGTGAACGCTGCGAACTGAAATCGCGCTGCACCTTGCAGGGCGATCTCAAGGCCGCTCGTCTCGTGATCGAAGAAGGCGCGACCTTCATCGGCAAGTCCGAGGTGACCAGCGGCAAGGCGCCGGCCACCCCCAACACCGGGGCGACCCGTCCTGAGATCGTGCGGAATGATGAGACTCCGGCGCCGGTCAAGACGGCCTTTGCCGGTCGTTCCTAAACGATAGCTCCGCCGGCACCTCTGTGTCCAAGTCGCCTCCCAAGGTTAGTGTGGAGTGTCCACACTGCGGCTTCAAACAGATGGAGTATGTCGCGGCCAGGAGCACGCTCTGCCGCCAGTGCGGCAAACATTTCGTCGTCGACAACGCCGAGCGTGTCGAGGTCGTCAAGGCGACGCTGGAAATCGGCGGAGTGGCGGCGGGGCAGTCGTTGTTGCAGCGAGTCGAGGGGTTCTGGCACCGGCAACGCATTACTTCGGTGGCGTGCTTCGATTGCGGGACGGTCCAGGAACTGAACTCGGTCGCGACCTCCACGATTTGTCCGTCGTGCAGCGTCCATATGGATCTGCGCGACTATAAAATTAACACTTCCTTCAGCCGATCCATTCGCACCCACGGCCAGGTCCACGTCACCGCCGCGGGCGACCTGAGCAGCAGCACGGTGGTCTGTCGTTCGGCGATCATCGATGGCAAGCTGCGCGGCAGTTTGCAGTGCACCGAGAAGGCGGAATTCCGCGCGCCGGCCAAACTGCAGGGCCGATTGAGCGCGCCCGAGGTGCTGATTGGAAGAAAAGCGGACGTGCAATTTTTCCGGCAACTCCAGGTCGGCTCGATTGAGATCCGGGGAAAAATGTCGGGTGAAATCATGGCCGAAACCCTCGTGACCATCCGTAGCACAGGGTCGCTCGACGGCAATGTCATTGCGCGCTCGATCAACGTTGAAAAGGGCGGGACCTTTACCGGCGAGCTCATCATTGGCCAGAAGAAATGGGAGCAGGCGGAATTGATCCCGGGGGTGGAGGAAACGACGAAGCCGCGCCTCGGTGCAAAATCGCGTCGGCCACCGCCGCATCCTTTCGGTTTACCGGCCACCTCCTAGTTTTGCAGTCGATGCAAAAGCTGCTTCCGCGCAGTCCTTACGAGCGCCTCGGGGGATACGTTCACCTGCCGCGCTTGATCGACAAGGCGCGGCTGCATCGCCAGGGTTTGCTCGACGGTTATAACTACAAAACCGTCGGCTTCGACAAGCATCTCCTCGCTTTCCTGAAACTCGATCCCGATGCCTTCGAGAAAAAGGCTAACGAACTCGAGGACGACGCCGCCATCCTGGCCTGGGTGCGCACGAACGGCATCTCACACACCCCGGAAGAGATCGAGCAATGGAACGAGGCGATGATTTCACGGCATCCTGACACGGCGGAAAAGAAGGCGCGCTTCGTCCTTTTCCTGAAAGAAGCGGGCGGCGCCGGACGGAAAGACATCCGCACTTATTTCGATCTCATCGAATTCGATGAGGACCGGCTGAAATAAATGTGGGAGGGGCCTCTGCGCCCCGATCCCGTGTAGCGATGCTTAACCGATCGGGGCGCAAAGGCCCCTCCCACGTTAGGCAAAGCGGGCGAAAAGCTTGTTCGCCTCCTCCAGCGTCTCCTTGCTCCCGATGTCGTACCACGTCCCCTTGAGCTGATACGTTTTCACCGGGCGGCGGGTGTGCAGCCACTGGATGAAACGCCCGGGCTGGTCCGGGTTGTTCCCGGCCGCGATGTAGGTCGTAAAAAGTTCGAGCGTTTCCGGCGCAAAATAATAAAGCGCGATACCGGTCAGAGTCGTTTCCGGCTTCTCCGGCTTTTCTTCGAAATGCGTGATGATCCCTTCCTCGTCCGTCTTGATCGCGGAGTATTTCTTCATCGCCTCGAGATCGCCCACGTCGTAGGTCGCGAGGGTGGCGGCGGATCCTTGGGCGGCGGCGACGAAGTCGGTCAGCGGCTCGCTGAACAGGTTGTCGCCCGCCACCACCAGCAACGGTTCGCTCGTGAGTTCCTCGCGCGTGATGACCAACCGAATATCGCCGATCGCGCCCAGCTTATCGGCGTCGCTTCGAGAACCGTCGTTAACGATTTTGAATTTCATCTTCGGCTGCGATTTCGCGTAGCCATCGGCCCAGTCCTGGAAATCCTGCGCAAACTTGTCGTTCGTCACCACGTAAACCGTTCCGATTCCCGGGATCGGAGCGAGATTGTCCAGGACCCACTCGATCATCGGCTTGCCTGCGACTTCGAGGAGCGGCTTCGCTTTCGTGAGCGTGAGCGGATAGAGGCGGGTGGCGTAACCGGCGGCGAGAATAAGAACGTTCATGGCGATTGCGGAAGCGGAAAATAGACGCTGCCGTCCATTTCGCAAAGGGCTCGTTGCCGGCTGTCGTTAGGCGCGCGGCGGGAGAGTGGCCGCGGTCAATTCCTCTTGCAGCTGGTCGATCCGTTTCGTGTCGGTGATCTTCCCCCGACTCTGCGCGTCGGTCACGTAAAAGGTGTCGATGGCCGCTCCCTTCTCCGTGTTAATCCGAGCGAGCGCGATATGAACATTGTTCCGCCCGAGGCAGGCGACGAGGTCGTGCAGGAGACCGAGCCGGTCGGCCGTTTCCACCTGGATGAGAGTGGAGGCGGGATGGCTTTTGTTTTCGATCGTGATCCCAGTGGGAAACTCAATCTCCTGCGTCACCTTGCGACTTTTCCGCCGGACGTTGGCCAGGAGCGGGGTCACGTCGAAGCGTTCGCCCGCCAGCGCGATCCGCAGGACGGACTCGACGGTGGCGATCTCGCGCGGATCGCTCACCGGGCCGAACTTCTCATTGCGGACCCGGAAGACGTCGAGGACGAGGTTATCGCCGCGGACAAAAAGATCGGCGCTCAGGATATTGACCGAAGCGACGGCGAAGGCGCCCGCGATGCTGGCGAGCAATTGCTGGCGATCCCAGGTGCAGATTGAGACCACGCTGTGACCCTGCTCAGCTTGCGCTTCCCAGCGCACGGCAGGGAGGTAGGCGGGCTCGTCGCCGAGATAGAGGCCGCGCCAAAAACTGCGGAAGAGATCGAGATGCGCCACGATTTCCTCGACTCCGAAGGCTCGGAAATAGTGGTCGGGCATGTAATCGAAATGGGCCTCGATCTCGTCCGCAAAATCTGCCGCGAGCCTGGCCGCGACGGCATCGCGCAATCGGTCGCGAGCGAGATTGGTCTGCAAAATGAAGCCTTCCTGGTCCTGCAAATAACGCGTAGTCGCATGGTAGAGCTGCCAGACGAGCAATTCTTTCCAGTCCGACCAGGCGTCGGTCGTGCCCTGCCCATCGGCCAGGGTGAGAAGCATGAGGGTATCGAGGTGGTTCTGCGATTTCACAATGCTGGCAAACTCGATCACGGTCGTGGGATCATCGAGGTTCCGTTGCTGCGCCATGTTGGAGAGGGTGACGTGATGATCGACCAAGAGAATGAGGGCGCGGCGTTGCTCGGACGAGAGCTGAAGCCGGGCCGCTACGCCCTGGGCAAAGAGCGCGCTCGCTTCCGAGTGCGGCCGAGCGCCGACGCCTTTGCCGGTGTCGTGCATGAGCAGCGCGAGGTAGAGCACGTAAGGGTCGGCAATGGTCGCGAACAGTTTTCGGTAGGGCTGCAGTTTTGGCTCTTCCGTTTCGCAGAGCGCATCAAGTTTTTCGATGCAGACCAGGGTGTGCTCGTCCGCCGTGTAACGGTGAAAATATTCATGCTGCACCAGGCAGGTGAGGGGACCGAACTCCGGCAAATAGCGCCCGAGGAAATCGACCTCGTGCATCATGCGCAGGATGCGCCCGACCTCGCCTTTGCGACGCAGGATGCGGGCGAAAATCTCGCGCGGCGCTTTGCTGTAGCGAAATTCCCGCGTTACGAAACGCAAGCGGCGGCTGAGCAGATCGGTCAGCTCCGGGCTCAGTTTGAGCTTGCGCTCCTGCGCGTGTTCGAAGGCTTTCATGATTTGCACCGGCTCCCGGGTAAAGAGCTGCGGATCGCTCACGTGCAATTGCCCGCCGCGGCTGAAGAACTCTTCGAACTGTTCCTCCGGCGCCTGGCGCCGCGGCAGGAGCGGGAAGAAAAGCCGGCGGGTGGTCGTGGCCGTGCCGGTGGCGAAGCGCTCGGTCAGGCGTTCGGTGATGCGAAAGATGTTCCGGGTGTGCTCGTAGTAATCCTTCATGAACGCTTCGTTCCGGGAGACCGGCGTTTTTCCGCTGTAACCGAGCCGGCGCGCGATTTCCGATTGCTGGGTGAGATGCAAAGCATCGGTCGCGCGCTCGTTGGTGTAATGCAGTTGGGTTCGGACGCGGAGGAGGAAATCGTAAGCGACATCGATCCGACGCCGGTCGCTCGCGCTCAGCCAATCCTTGCCCACCAGGTGCGTTGTCGTTAGGGCGCCTTCCTTGAAACAGGTCATCCAGAGGAGATTCTGGTAATCGCGCAAGCCGCCGCAGCCGCGCTTCACATTCGGCTCCTGCAGGTAAACGTTGTTGGCAAATTTCTCGTGCCGCTCGGCCTGATCTTCCATTCGCGCCCGGATGTATTCCTTCTCGTGCCCCTGCACGCACTGCTTGCGGAATTGCGCCCGGAATCTTTGGAAAAGTTCCGTGTCGCCCGTTAGGAGGCGCGCTTCCAGCATCGCGGTCTTGGTCAGCATCTCGTCATTGGCCTGCGCGATCGCTTCCCGCACGGAACGGGTCGAGTGCCCGACTTTAAAACCGATGTCCCAAAGAAAATACAGAACCTGCTCGACCGTTTCCTTGAGCGAATCCGGTACTTCTTTTCCCACGTGCGGATGGAGAAACATGACGTCGACGTCGCTCTCCGGGTTGAGTTCGCCGCGCCCGTAACCGCCCAGCGCGACCAAGCTCACCGGGATGATCCGCGCGCTTTCTTTCTCCTGGGCCGCGGTGGTCGCGGTCGCAAAAAGATGGCGCAGGATGACATCGATGAGTGACGCGCGGCTGGCGCACACCTCACGTCCTCCGCCGCCCGCTTGGTGGCGTAAACGCAGGCGATGATTCTCGATCTTGAGGAATTTCTGGTAGAGCGCGAGGAGATGGTTCGAGACCACGCCCGGCGGCAGCTCGAGTTCGCGCCGCGCATGTTCCAGCACTTTTTCCTGAGGATCGGACACTGGAGGACGTTAAGTTCGAAATTCGAATATCGAAATCCGAAACAATTTCGAATCGTGTAAACTCAGAAAGAACCGAGGAGGCTGTTCCCGAGGGTTTGCTCATTCGAGCTTTCCCCATTTCCTTCGGATTTCGGATTTCGAGATTCGGATTTCCCAGTCACAACTGGATCTCGTAGCGCCGCATCTTGTTGTAGAGCGTGGGGCGCTGGATCCCGAGCAGTTCGGCCGCTTTCTTTTTGTTCCCGTGCGTTTGGGCGAGTGCGTCGAGAATTGCGTTCCGCTCCATGTCGCACAGGCTCCGCGCCGAACCGGCCGGTTGCTGGGCTGCGGCGGCGCGTTCCGTTTTTTGCAGGGCGACCGGCAACCGCACTTCGGCCGGGAGTTCCTTGACCGTGATATGTCCCTGTCGCGCCAGCACGACTGCGTATTCGATCGCGTTCTGCAATTCGCGCACGTTGCCGGGCCAGCCGTAGTCGAGCAGCTTTTGGAACGCTTCCGGCTCGATCGTTGGCTCGGCTTTTCCAAGCTGAGTCGCAAATGATCTCACGAAACTGGCGACGAGCGGCGGGATGTCCTCTTTCCGTTCCCGTAACGGCGGCAGCTCGATCTGGAAAGTGTTTAGCCGGTAATAAAGATCCGAGCGCAGGCGATTTTCGGCCAGGGCCTGTTGGATCGGGCGATTGGTTGCCGCCACCACCCGGAAATTTGCCTTCAACGTCTTCGTGCTGCCTAACGGACGAAATTCCCGCTCCTGTAAAACGCGCAGGAAGCGGGTCTGCAAATCCGCCGGCATCTCGGAAATTTCATCCAGGAAAAGCGTGCTGCCGTCCGCTTCCGCGATCATGCCGCGAAAATCATTCGTCGCGCCGGTGAAGGCGCCTTTCATGTAACCGAAGAGCTCGCCCTCGATCATCGTCTGTGGGAAAGCGGCACAATTCAGTTTCACCATCGGCTTTTCCGCCCGCCGGCTCCGGCTGTGGATGACGTTCGCGATCACTTCCTTGCCCACGCCGCTCTCGCCGGTGATGAGGACGTTGGCCTCGGAAGGCGCCATCGCCGTGATCAGCTCGTCGATCTGCTGCATTGCCCGGCTTTTGAAAATAGGCGCAAGCCGGGTCTCGGCCTGCGCGAGGCGCTGTTTTAGATTCTGAGTAGTTTGGCGGAGCTCGATCGTTTCGCGCAGGAGCGATTGTTTCTCGAGCGCTTTCTCGACCAGGCTGAGCAGCTCTTCCGGCGCATACGGTTTACTGATGAAATGGTAGGCGCCGCGCTTGATCGACTCGATCGCGTTGTTCAGCGAATCATGCGCGGTCAGAATGACGACCTGCGTGTCGGGATGTTCAGCTTTGATCTGCTCCAGCATCTGCAGCCCGTCCGCATCCGGCAGCTGCAGATCGAGCAGGACGAGAGCGTGCCCTTTGCTTTGCAGGAGACGAAAACCGGTCGAAGCATTGGCCGCGACATCGGCCTGGTAACCATGCCGGCCTAACAATGCCTCGAGCGTCATCAGGATCGGACGCTCGTCGTCGATGATGAGAATGCGTCGATTATCCAAAGTCATGAAAGGTTCCAGCTGCGGCTGCGGCAAAGAGCCGGCTCAGGAAACGAGGAGCGGAAGCGCGACCGTCGTGACCAGGGTGGAAGTGGCCGGATCGAATTGAGCGCGGAGCGTGCCATGGTGCGCTTCAAAAATAGCGTTTGCCCGGAAGAGGCCAAGACCATAATGGCCGCTCCGGAGCCGTCCGAGCGGACGGTGCCCCCAGTTTTCCGTCGAACCTTCGAATTTCGTCTTCGGTTCACGCAGGGTGAATTCAACCGCTTCGCCCTCGCGGCGGGCCTCGAAAACGAGCGCGCCTTCCCCGCGCCCGTGAGTGGTGGCGTTGTTTAGAAGCTCGAGAAATGCCTCCTGCAAAAGATGCGGATCCATTTCCAGGGCTTCTTCGCTTAACGACACCTTCCATTCCATCGCCTGGGCCAGTTCAGGCTTTTCCATCCCGAGCTTGGCCTGCAGGTCCTCGACGAATTCCGCCGCCAGGTAACGCATCGTGGTCGGCTGGAGACGGGCGAGGGAGGCGGAAAGACGCTGGAGGTGCGTGTTCATTTCGCCCGTCATTTCGCGCAGCCGTCCGATCTCACTCTTCGCTTCCGGGTCGGTCGCGAGCTCGTTCAGAAAGGCCGCCTGCAGTTCGATCGCGTTCAGGTGATTGCGCAGATCGTGACTCAGCTGGCCGACGAATTTCGTCAGCTCATTCCATGGGATTTGTGGCTCAGCTTGCAATTTGTAGGAGAGCCGCGCGCGTCGTTTTCGGCGCGCGGGCGGAGCGAATTTAGGCGGTGAGGCGGCGTGCGCTACCCGATCCGCGAAAATTTTTCGTCCCCGGGTTCCTCGCCGGTTGCCTGCATTTTCGGATCGTTCGCCGCCAGGTGCCGCAGCACGTGGTAAACATCTTCCGGGTCGGCGTCGATCGCATGGGCAATCGCCTCAGCGGTTTTGCCCGAGTCCGAAAGCTCGCCCAGCACCCTGGGCTGCAGTTCCAGGATGCGCGTGGCCGCCTTCTTGCCCGCCTCCACTCCCGGTTGATGGTAGGCGTTCACGTTTACCAGCGAACCGTAGAACCCGACCGCGCGTTCGTAGAGCGCGATCAGCGCGCCAACCTGAAAGGCGTCCACTTCCGGGATGCTGAGCGTGATCGAGTCGCGCTCGCCTTCGTAAAGGGCGGCGCGGGTCCCGCGCAGAAAACCCTGCAGATAATCGCCGCTCGTCACCCCCGGCTCCACTTCGAACCGGTCGGTCGCGCGATCTCGCCGCACCTCGATGAAGGTGGCGAAAAAGTTCGGCACGCCGTCGCGCAGTTGCTGCACGTAAGCGTGCTGGTCGGTCGAGCCCTTGTTGCCATAAACCGCGATCCCCTGGTGCACCACCTTGCCGGCCAGATCCTTTTCTTTGCCTAACGACTCCATCACGAGCTGTTGCAGATATTTGCTGAAAAGCGCGAGCCGGTCCTTGTAGGGCAGAATGACCATGTCTTTTTTGCCCTGGCCGTCGCCGGCGTAAAACCACATCAGGGCAAGGAGCATGGCGGCGTTTTCATCGCGCTCCGGCGCGCGCGTGTGCGCATCCATCGCCGCCGCTCCCGCGAGGAGCGCTTGCGTATCGAGGCCTTGCAGCGCCGCGGGCAGAAGCCCGACCGCGCTCATGACCGAGGTCCGGCCGCCGATCCAATCAAACATCGGGAAACGCGCCAGCCAGCCGTTCTTCTCCGCGAATTGATCGAGCTCGCTTCCGACGCCGGTGACCGCCACCGCCTGTTGGCCGAA
>JBKJNW010000081.1:0-33691 GCA_046593335.1 Chthoniobacterales bacterium
GAAGGGCGTCTGGAAAATTCTCGGGATCGCCACCCTGCCCTGGTTCCGGCACGACGAGGGCGTCCTCAATCATGGCGTGCGGACGAGCGATTTCTACAACATCCCGCCTGGGCCTAACAATCCGGTCGGCATTCTCTGGTGCGGCTTGAACAAGCCCGGGATTGGCATTCACGGGACGAACAATCCGGAAACGATTGGGCGCGCCGGAAGTCACGGCTGCATCCGGACGGCGAACTGGGACGCGGCGCGGCTGAAAGACATGATCAGCCCCGGGACCGTCGTAAATATTTTTTAGTGTAGCGGCGGCCGTGTCGGCCGCAGAGCAAACGCACAGAAAGCAGGCACCCCGCCTGCCTCACAAAACCGGCGCAAAAGATTTTTCGCGCAGTTTCAAACCTTCGCGCGTCTAGGCTTTAGATCGACCGATGGATTCCACCGAACACGACACTTATCGAGCGGCCATTCACGGGGATCGCGACGCTTTTGAAATGATCATCCGCCAGCAAAGCCGCGCCTTGTTCGCCATCGCCTACGGCATTCTGCAAAATCGCGAGGAAGCCGAGGACGTGGTGCAGGACGCGCTCGTCAAAGGGTGGAAAACGCGCTGGCGGGTGCGTGATCCGGAGAAATTCCCGGCCTGGCTCGGCACCATCGCGCGGCACCGCGCCCATGATGTGGCGCGGCGCCGGAGGAGCGTTCCTTTCCCGGCCGAGGCGGCGGAGCCGACCGACCATCCATTTGCAGAGGCGGCCCAGGCCTCGAAGGAGCAGGCGATGAGCGAACAAGTGCGGGCCGCGCTCGCCACTCTGCCCGAGCTGCACCGCGCCGCGCTCACCCTGCGCTATTTCGAAGCGATGGACTACGCCGCGATCGAGCGCACCCTTGGCCTAACGAACGGGGCGCTGCGCGGGATTCTCGGGCGTTCGATGGAAACTCTGCGCCAGCGTCTCCGTCCCGCCTTCGCCACCCTGGAGTAACGACATGCCTAACGACACCATTCACGACGAGATCGAAAGCTGGCTGGCGGCGGAAGTACACGACCAGCTTGCCGCCGACGAACGCGCCGCCCTCCAGCAACATCTGGCTGGCTGCGCCGCCTGCCGCGCTTTGCAGGAAGAGGAAAAACAAATGAATCAACTATTAGAAAAAACACTCGCCACCGAAGCCACTGACCCGGCTTTCGAACAACGCATGCTGAGTCGCTTCCGCCATAAAGTCCCGGAAGGGGGCGGCAGTCTGCTCGCCTTCTTTAGCGGTCTCCTGCGGATGCGCGCGGCTCAGGTCACGGCCGTCGCCGCGCTTCTTCTCACTCTCGTGCAGGTGGGGAAAATGGTGACGGGCGAACGAAGCGATCCTTTCCGCGCCGAGACGACTGTCGCTTTTGCGCCGCCGCCGCTGCGCAGCGAGAAAAAATCCGCCGGCGAACGACCGATCGTGACCGGCTCCAACATTCCCGCCGCCGCGGAAGTCAGCCGGCAGGCCGGGAACTCGAGCACGATCGACGCGCTTGCTTCGCGTGACCGGGAGACATTGGAAAGGGGCCTGGTCGACAAAGCAAAGGCGCCCGCCGAAATGGCCACGGCGCAGGCGAAGGAAGACGATCGCCTGGATCAACCGGGCGACGCCGGCGCCAACCGCGTCGAAGGCTCTTCCCTTCCAGCGCCGGTCACCCCGGCAGATTCGCGCAAGCTCATCCGCAGCGCGCAGCTCAAACTCCAGGTCCTGAATTATGAAGCCGCGGTGCAGCGCCTCACGACCATCGCCAGCGAGCAAGGCGGTTTTGTCGCGACCCAGAGTTCCTCGAAACTGCCTAACGGAAAGCTGCAGGGCTCAGTAGTGATCAAAGTCCTGCCGGAAAATCTCGATCGCTTTCTCGAAAAAGCGCGCGGACTCGGCGAGCTGAAGAATCAGACCCTCGGCTCGCAGGATGTGACCAAGGCGTACCTGGATACCGACGCGCGGATGCGCAATGCGCAACGAATGGAAACACGCCTGCTCGAGATGCTGGAAAAGAAAACGGGCAAGGTTTCCGACCTGCTCGAAGTGGAAAAGGAACTGGCCCGGGTGCGCGAATCGATCGAGCAAATGCAGGGCGAGCTGAAGTATTACGACGCCCTCGTGCAGTACGCGACGGTCACGATTTCCCTCGCGGAAAAAGATCTGGATGAGCCGGCCGCCTTCCTCCTCCGGGAGACCGCGAACCTCGCTCTCTTCTCGGCCGACGTGGAGAAAACCTTCGCCGAAGTGAAGGGCGCGCTGCAGAACGCCAAGGCCCAGGTCGTGCAATCGACCCTCGATCGCGACAACTCCGGCCAGGCGACCGCGCGCCTGACGCTGCTTCTCGCCCCGGAAGAAAGCGACGCGATCATTGCGCGAATCAAGAGCATGGGGCGGGTCCAGAGTTTCAACGTCCAGACTGAGCGCGTGGCGCAAAACGGCTCCGGTTTGTCAAACACCGCGAAAGTCGAGCGCGACAAGGTGCAGCTTAATCTCGTCATCTCGCGTCTCGGCGAAGAACAACCGGTGCAGCAAACCAGCCTGCGCATCATCACCCCGTCGGTCCCGGAAAAGGTCGAACAATTGAAAAACGCCCTCGCCCAGACGGACGGCGCGCTCCGCAGCTCGACCTTCTCGCGCAACCCCGATGGACAGGAAGTGGCCAATCTCACCCTGCGCGTGCCGATGAAAAATTACGCGGCCCTGGTCGCAACTTTCGAGAAGCTGGGCGAGGTCAAGGACCTGAGCGTGCAGCGCAACGACCAGCCCGGCACGACCGCCAACCCGGCGACCGCGCCGGCAGAGATCAGCCTGCAAATTTACAGCCCGGGCAAGATCGTTTCCGATGAAACCGGACTGGCCGCAACGATTCGACGGATGTTAGGCCAAGGCGTGGCCGCCTTGATGTGGAGCGCGCGGATGATCGGAGTGGCGCTCGCCTTCCTCGCACCTTGGGCGGTCGCCCTCGCGCTCCTCGGATGGATCATCACGCGCATCGCGCAGAAGCGCCGCAATCGACCTTCCTGAGCGCCGTTTCGTCTGCGCGAACCGCCGCCAGAGGTTGGTCAGTTTACGGCACGACCGTCAGCGTGAGATCGTTCCCGTCGCCTCCGCTGTAGCTGGCTTGCAGGTTGTTCCCGTTCACGGTTACAATCGCGCCGGTCGGCAGATTACTGAAAACGCCGCTGATCGGCGTTGCGGCAGTGTTCTTGATCACGGTCAGGAGGGTACCTTGGGTAAGTGTCCCTTGCGCCGTGCCGCTCAGGTTGAAGCTCGCCCCGCTGTTGATCGTGACTCCGTTGGCCACCACCTTGTCGGTCTTCGACCTGTTGCGCTTGGCTTTGAAGGTGTAGGTGTAGGTCGCGTCCGCCTTAAAGGTCACGCTGACATGGACGGTGAGAGTCACGGGCATCTTCGTTCCATGCGCTGGGGCCAAAAAAGCACCTGTGCCACTCCCCGTTCCGACCGTGACCGCCCCGGAGATAATGCCGCTCCCTCCTAACGTGCCCGCGTTGACTGAGACTGATCCTGTGCCTGTCCCCGAGCCGGTCGTATTACTCACCACGAGCGTGCCCTCACTAGAGCGTGTCATGAACTTTCTTGACGAAAAAGCTGTACTTTTTACTTACTGCCAAGCATTACGCTTGGGATGGCAAAGAAAGTATTCAAAACCCGCGGAACCCGGACCGATTACCCGAGCGATGTGAGCGATGAGGAATGGGCCTTTTGCGCTCCTCATCTGACCTTGATGCAAGAGGAGGCGCCGCAGCGTGATTATCCCCTGCGCGGACTCTTCAATGCGCTGCGTTATATGATTCGGGCGGGTTGTCCCTGGCGCATGATCCCTAACGACTTGCCGCCGTGGTCTACGGTTCATCAGCAGGCGCAACGCTGGATCAAGGCGGGCTGTTTTGAAGCCATGGCGCACGATCTGCGCGAGGTCTTGCGGGTGGCGGCGGAGAAACCGGCGCAACCTTCCGCCGTCATCCTCGATGGCCGCACCTTGCAGTCCACCCCCGAAAGTGGCCACCGCGCGGGCTACGATGGCTATAAGCGCAAAAAGGGCTCCAAAGTGCATGCGGCGGTCGATACTTTGGGTCATCTCCTGGCTTTGAAAGTCACTCCAGCGAACGAGCAGGAACGAGCGCAGGTGGGAGAGTTGGTCAAAGAAGTGCAACAAGTGACGGGCGAGAAAGTGGAAGTAGCTTTTGTGGATCAAGGTTACACCGGAAAAGAACCGGCCGCCGCTGCCGCCCAAGCCGGAGTCCGGCTCATCGTGGTCAAGCTGGAGCAAGCCCGAAAAGGTTTTGTCCTGTTGCCGCGACGCTGGGTGGTGGAGCGTTCCTTTGCTTGGGCCGCCCGCTTCCGCCGCCTCGCCCGGGACTACGAAAGGTTGCCTTCCTCTCTGGCCGGACTGCACTGGCTCGCATTTCTTACCCTGATGCTCACTTCTATCTTCCATCAAAGTGCATGACACGCTCTAGGCCAGCGGGCTTTCCGGCGGCGTCATCGTCGGCAACAGGCCTTCCTCCTCCACCACCCGCTCCAGTTGCTCGAGCGTGGAAGGCATTTCCCTAACGAACTGAGTGAGGAGGGCGGCGAGAAAGAGAAAGCCGCCGCCGATCACCACCGCCAGCACCTGGTTATTGTGCAGGACGCTCCCCATCAGCTTGTCGAAGCAAAGCGCCGCCGCGATCTCGGGCAGGACGATGAAGAAATTAAAAATGCCCATGTAAAGCCCGGTCTTTTCCGGCGGCAGCGCGCCCGCCAGCATCGCATACGGCATGGCCAGGATGCTGGCCCAGGCGATCCCGACCAAGCCTAAGGACAGATGGAGCCAGCCGCGATTTTCGATCCCGTGAATGAAACCGACCGAAATGAGCCCGGCCGCGCCGCAAAGCAGGCAGAAGGAATGGACGTGGCGGCGGTTCAAATTACTCGCAAGGCCAAGGAGGATGAAGGCGAAGAAAAAGGTGACGGCATTCTCCGTCAGGTAACAGAGGCCGGCCCACTCATTCCCCGCCCTGTAAAGGGGTGACTGCGGGTCGGGCGCGCCGAAGATGTGATTCGAGACCGCCGGAGTGAAATAAAGCCACATGCAAAAAAGCCCGAGCCAGGTCGAGAGCTGGACAAACGCGAGCTGTTTCATGGTCGAGGGCATTTCCTTGAGCGCGGTGAAGATTTCCGCCGCCGTGGCGCCAATCCCGCGGCTTTGCGCTTTGAGCTGGCGGAAGGACTCCTCGTCGGCCGGCGGGTATTCCTTCGAAGTCAGCACCGTCCAAAGCACGGCGCCGAAAAATGCTCCCGCCCCGATGTAAAACGAGTAGCGGACCGTGACCGGAATGGCGTGGGTCGCCCCGGCCGTTTCCGTAACGTAAAACCAATTGGTCATCATCCAGGGCAGGCCCGAGGCAATGACCGCGCCGAGGCCGATGAACAGGCTCTGCATCGAGAAGCCAGTTGAGCGCTGTTCCGCCGGCAGTTTGTCGGCCACGAAAGCGCGGAACGGCTCCATGCTGACGTTGATCGAGGCGTCGAGAATCCAGAGCAGCCCGGCCGCCATCCAGACCGCGCTGGCGTTCGGCATCGCGATCAGGGCGAGCGAACTGAGAATGGCGCCGACGAGAAAGTAAGGGCGTCGCCGCCCGAATCGTCCCCAGGTGCGATCACTCATCGCGCCGATGATTGGCTGCACGAGCAGACCGGTCAGAGGCGCGGCAATCCAAAGTTTGGCGATCTGGTCGGGGCGCGCGCCGAGGTATTCGTAGATCGCGCTCATGTTCGCCATCTGCAGGCCCCAGCCGAACTGGATACCGAGAAAGCCGAAGCTCATATTCCAGATCTGCCAAAGAGAGAGACGCGGTTTATGCATAGGCGGGCTAATCGGCGGCGACGTTAGCGAAGCGCGGCCGTGTTGAGCAAGGCGGAAGTTGCAACTTTTGCGGTGACCGCGCCCGTTGTAGACGCTTCGCTCTGCGAAGCGCGGGTCTGTGCGTGGCTCGCAGGGGCGGTCGCCGACCACTCTCGCGTTTCGCAGAGCGAAACGTCTACAACGCGCCTGCGTCGGCTTTACGCCGCGGCGAGAAAAGGCGTGACAGAAAATCTCGAACTTGATATGACCGACGCGATGAACCTCAAGAACAACGCTCCAACGCTCCAACGCTTTTAGGCAGATAGTACTATGCCTGCTCTCGATCGTTGGGTGTTTTCTGTTTGTATTAGTGAGCCTCAGAACAGCTTCGACGGTTAGCGCCCAAACGCCAACTCCGCCGGTTACGCCAACTCCCACCTACACGGTAACGCCGACGCCGGCGGTTACCCCGAGTCCCACTCCAACGGCATGCGCGAAATGCTCGCCACACGCGACCCCGTCCGACATGCCCACTGCGACGCCGATCCCAAGTCCGTATCAGCTGCCCGTGGGTCAAGGCGTTCTAGAATGGCGGCCATTCACTCCGCCAAGCGGGGGCCCAACGTGGCCCTGCATATTACTCCTTCATCCAGGCGGCTTTTATAAGGGAAGCATGTATGGGCAAGTTCTGGGGTTGGTGGCCCAAGACCTGGCAAACGCTGGTTACTACACTCTCGTTGCCTCCTACCGATTGGCTCCTTGTGGCCAAATAGAGGGACAGCCTTGCCATATTGACGACGCAGCGACGGGGCGGCCTCCCCAACAAACCAATGATGTAAAAGCAGAAATTCGCGCGATCCGCGCTGACACTGCCCATTGCAATGGCAAGGTCGGGGTCGTTGGCGGATCGGCGGGAGCAAGTCATGCTCTCTTCGTTACGCTCGATACCAGCACGTCCGGGGGTTGGTCGCCCACTCTCCGTCCCGATTGCGCGGTCGGCTTATCCGGCGCCTACGACTACTCTGATCGTACGCCGGAAGATTATGGCGTCCATCACGCTGACCCGGTAGAGACGTTCGCCTACGACGTCACCAACTACACCAATACGACAAATTTGACCACTCAGAAGAACCTCTCGCCGGTCTCACTTGTCCCAACGGCAACCCCTTTCAAGCCGGTTATGCTTATTAACAGTCGATATGACCCGATGCCCTACCACCAGATCTTCGATTTGACATGCGCCTTTCAGTCAAACGGCGTGAACCCATCGCTTTATACGGTCATTACTGTTCCCGATTCGTCGGCCCACGCCCAGGCTCTCTGGTTTGAAACTGACGACGGCTATCCTGTAACCAAGTTAATCAGCACGAGGGTGATCGAATTCCTTGACGCTCATCTGAAACCGCAGTGATGCGCTGCGCGATGACCTTACACCTTCACGATCACTTAATGAGTATATGACCAAATGAACAAACCACTCCTGATTGCCTTGCTCGCTCTTTCACTCTTATCGCAGCCTGCTTCCGCCGACAGCGGGACATGGCTCGCCGAGCCGATTAGTAACGATTGGAATACCGCTGCTAATTGGTCCTCCGGCACCGTGCCTGCTGGCTCAACCGACATAGCGGCGTTCGCGCTCTCAAATACCACCAACGTGTCGGTTTCGGCATTTCTCGGCGTCTCCGGCATCACCTTCAACTCAGGTGCCAATGCGTTTACGATCAGTGCTCCGTCGGGTACTTATATGGAGATATTAGGTGTCGGCATCTCCAATTTCTCCGTGGTTGAGCAAAACTTCGTCTCGCCTGTCAGCGGCGGCAGTTCGGGAGGCTACGTCTTCTTTGGCCAGGGCTTCAGCGGGCCGACGATCACGGGCTCAGTCACCTTTACGCAGGAAGCTCGAAACGGGGATACCGGGGCCACAGGCTTTGTTCAATTTCAGACAGGATCCTTCGCGGGTGACGCCACCTTCCATGACTTGGGAGCGACAGTGGCGGACGGCGTAGGCGGACGCACCGATTTTTTCCATAACAAGACATCTGCCGACCAAAGCACGATCATTAATGAGGGCGCGACTGCCGCTGGGGCTATCGGGGGGGCGACTTCTTTCTCGCAGGGCACCCCGACCGCTGGCAACGCCACTCTCATTGCCAATGGCGGGAGCAACGGTGGCGGTGGCGGCTTCTTCGAGTTTCGCGATGGCTCGCTGGGCGGGATGGCCCGGCTGGAAGTCTTTGGCAATGGCTACATGGATATGAGCGGCCGTTCCGCAGACAGTCTGTCGATCGGCTCGATCGAAGGCGACGGCCAAATTTATTTGAGCAAGACCATTCTAAAGGTAGGCACGAATAATTTGAGCACGACCTTTTCCGGCGTGCTCCATCCCGGCAGCTCCAGCGGAGGGAGCGGCACGGGCGCGTTGACCAAAGTTGGGAGCGGCACACTCACTCTTACAGGAGCAAATCTTTACACCGCCGGCACGACCGTGAGCACGGGTAGCCTGGTTGTCGCCAATACCTCCGGGTCTGCCACTGGCACAGGGTCAGTAAGTGTGACGGCGGGCACACTCGGCGGGAGCGGGATCATCTCCGGACCGGTCACCGTCGGCACGGGGAGCGGGAGCGGGGCCTTGCTGGCTCCGGCGACAGGCACGAACAAGCAACTCACCCTCACAATCCAGAGCGCACTCACCTTCAACTCCGACGCGACCTACACCTACGGCTTCAAAGCGAAGCGGAACAAATCGAAAACCGACAAGGTGATTGCCAACGGAGTCACGATCAACAGCGGTGCAGTCCTCGACCTAAGCGGTCAAACGCAGGGGATGCTGACGCAGGACACCGTTCTAACCTTGCTCAAGAACACCTCCGCACTGCCGATCGCGGGCACCTTCAGCAACCTGCCCGACGGCGCGATCGTGAACGTGAACGGCAACAACCTCCAGGCCGGTTACAGCGGCGGCGACGGCAACGACCTCACGCTTACCGTCGTGCCGTAGTTGTAGGCGGGGTTGCCAGCCCTCAGGCGGCGAGCAGGCGCCGCCTGTCCACCGCGATTGGAGCCGGGCTCACTCGCCTCGGCGAGGGATAGGTAGCCGGGTCGGGGGTCAGCGACAACGAGATGAAACCGACCGGGGTCAGCGACCCCGGCCACAACCGGGCCGGTGTCTCGCGCACCAGGTGACCAAGCACTCTCGCGTTTCGCAGCGCGGAGCGGAACAAGGAGCGGCGGTTTGTAACTGCCGAGGGCGCTAACAAAGCGCCCTTCCTTGCCCAACCAAGCCGAGGCGACCGCCTCGTTAGGCGAGAGCTTCCAGCCGGCTGAGCAGATCCTTCTTGCTCGTCATGCCGGTGATCTGGTCGCGCAAAGTCCCGTCCTTGAAGAGGAGGAGGGTCGGAATGGCGCGAATGTTGTAGCGCGCGGAGAGGCTCTGGTTGTGGTCGACGTTCACTTTTCCCACTTTCACGGAACCAGCTTTTTCCTTCGCAATCTCATCCAGGATCGGCGCGATCATCTTGCACGGGCCGCACCATTCGGCCCAGAAGTCGACCAGCACGGGCTGCGTGCTTTTGACCACTTCGTTATCAAAGTTTGCTTCGTCGATCGTGACCGCGGCGGAATTTTCCATGATTTTTTTAAGAGAAATAAGTCCAGAGTTGAATGAGCAAGGTCAACGCCGACACGCCGAGCAAAGCCCAGCAAAGCTGCGTTGGAACCGATTCAACTAAGCCTTGCGACGGCGGTGTTGCAACTGCCGGCGGCGCGGACCGAACGACAGGAGCCGATGGCACGCTGGCCGGTTGCGCGCCCAGTTTGACGGTCGCCTTCATCGGCGAATCCGCGATGCGCGCGGTCTCCTTGCGCGGCCCGGCCGGCGCGACGCTGCGACTGGCCGGCGGAAAGATCGGTTTCGGAGGCGCGGCCGGAGCCGGACCGGGCGGGAGCGGCTTCAGCCCGGAAGGCGGAGGCGGCGGGGCGAGGTTTTTTGCGGGCGGCGTCGGGAAAATTCCTTTGCCGGGTGATGGCGGGACGGGTCCTTTCGGAGCTGACGGGACCGCCGAGGTCGCGCCCGGGGGCGGAGGCGGAACCGGAGCCTTCGCGAGCGGCGGGGGCGGAAGAGGGCTGGACACGGGTGCCGGCGGGAGCGGGCTGGACGGTTTTGCTATCGGCGGCGGTGGTGGATTGAAACCTGGCGCGGGCGGCAATTTGCTCGGAGGACGAACCGCTCCAGCGGGACCCGCAGGCGGCGCGGCGGGGGGCGGCGGCGAAGGTGGGCGCGCCGGCGGGGTGCCTCCCAATGGGGCCAGCGGCTTCGGCGCCATCGAAGGCGGCGGGCGGACCGCACCGGAAGAAGGCGGGCGAAAACCGGTGCCCGGCGCGGAGGGCGGCGCCGGCGGGCGATTCGGTAAATTGATCCGGGCCGTTTCCTTTTCCACCGGCACCGTCGGGCGGTTCGTTGGGCGCGGGGGCAGGGTGATGCGCACTGTCTCTTTTTTCGGTTCGTTCAGATCGGCCATAACAAGAATTTCGCCTCCGCGCCGGGAAAGACGGCCACGTGTCTCTCAAACCCTGCCCCGGGTGTCAACCCTCATCGTTGCCTCAGGCGAGCAAATCGTAGCCGCGCACGCCCAGAATTTTTCGCCTAACGAACTGACCAACAGGCGCGGCCTGGCCCAGAATTACCCGGGTATCAACCTCCGGGGCGTCGGCCTCGGTGCGTGCGATCAGTGGCTGGTCAACTATTAACTTTATTTCCTGGCCGACTCTTTCGGCCGCGACTTCGCGCGCGATCTTTTGCTGTAGCGTCATCGCCTGCCGGAAGCGGGCGTTTTTTTGCGCGGCCGATATTTGTCCCGGCATTTTCGCGGCGCGGGAGCCTTCTTCCTGCGAGTATTTAAAAATCCCGAGCCGCTCGAAGCGCACCCGCTCGATGAATTCGAGCAGCGATTCAAATTCCGCTTCCGTCTCGCCCGGGAAGCCGACGATGAAGGTCGTGCGCAGGGCAATTCCGGGCACGCCGGCCCGCAACCTAACGATGAGATCTTCGATGTGCGCGCGCGAGGTCTCGCGACGCATCCGGCCGAGCATCGCTTCGTCGATGTGCTGCAAAGGCATGTCGATGTAGCGCGCCACCTTGCTGCTCTGCGCGATTGTCTCAATCAGCTCGTCGCTCCAATGCGCCGGATGGGTGTAAAGCAGGCGGACCCAGAAATCGCCCTCGATCTCCTCGATTTCGCGCAGGAGCGCGGCCAGGGTCGGGCCGCGTGAGGAATCGACCGGCTGGCGCGGCCCGGCTTTCGCGCTCCACAGATCCATTCCGTAATAGGTCGTGTCCTGGCTGATCAGGTTGATCTCCTTCACGCCCTCGGCGACGAGGCGGCGCATTTCCGCAAGGACCGAGGCCGGCGGACGGCTACGATGCCGGCCGCGCATTTGCGGAATGACGCAGAAACTGCAGGGATGATTACAACCCTCCGCAATTTTCAAATAAACGCTGTGCGCCGGGGTGAGACGAAACCGCGGCGTGTCCCAATCGGGAATATACGTCGGCCGCGCGGTGACGAAATTCTCGCCCTGCGCACCCTTTCCCCTAACGACGCGCTCGATGATCGCCCCAAGCTCGCGCACTTGGTCGAGCCCGATGAAAGCATCCACTTCCGGGAGCGAGGCGCGCAGTTCCGCCGCGAAACGCTGCGACATGCAGCCGCTCACGATCAGCTTTTGGTTAGGACGTTTCGCCAGCCCGCGCTGCTGGTGCGCGTCGAGGATGGCGTCGATCGATTCTTCCTTGGCCGAATCGATGAAGGCGCAGGTGTTCACGACCAGGACATCGGCTTCGTTGGCGTCGGCGGTGATCTGCATCCCGCGCTCGAGCACGCTGCCGAGCATGATCTCGGCGTCGACCAGGTTCTTGGCGCAGCCGAGGCTGATCATGCCGACCTTCGTTAGGCCGGGCTCGATTTCAGACAGACTATTCAAAGGTCACATCCGGATCGCCCACCGCCAGCGTCGCTCCATTTTTCGTGATCTGGACCGCGCCGCGCTCGAGCACCTTGATCGTCACCCGCTGCCCGCGAAAAGAAAGCGGCGCGTCGGCCGGATCGAGCCAGCCGTTAAAGGCCGGTTCGTTCTCACCGGCGATGGTGACGCGCAGAAAAGTTTTTCGCATCGGCGTGACCTGCACCCGGTTGAGTGGCAGCGGCGTCGATTCGTTAGGCGCAGCAACCCGGTCTTCGGGCCGGACCGGCTCGGCCCGGCGCACCTCCGGTTCGGTGGCGGCGGGAGTTGCGGGAGCGGGCGTGGCCGTGGGCGCGACGGTCACCTGCGCCACTGCGGGTAAAGGCGTGCTTTCCACCGGCAGGGCGCGCGGTGCGATGACTCTTCCACTTTCGGTCGGCACCGGGAATGGCGTCGCGGAAGCGACCGCGCCGGGGCGGGGCTGAGTCGGCGTAATGCGCTGGATGTCGAGCAGGAGCTTGACCAGGTACAAACCGAAAACGAGCACGGCCACCGCGATGATGAACGGAAGCAAGGCCGGGCGTTTCGCGGGCTGCCGGCGCACGATTGGCGACGGCGCGGTCGAGGGCGCGTCCTGCAAATAGGAATAACCATCGACGCTCACCTCGCGTGAGGTTTCGAAGGCGTCGAGATAAGGCGTGACGTCGACGTCGAGATATTTGCCGTAGATGAGCAGAAAACCTTTGGCGTAGGCCAGGCTGGAAAAGCTGGAGAAATCTTCCGCCTCGATTTCCTGCAAACGCGAAGCGCGAATCTTCGTCACACGCGATGCTTCCTCGACGGAGATTTTCTTCCGGAGACGGGCCTCTTGTAATTTTTTGCCGAGTGGTTCCATCAGGAGCGGCGGGATCAGACGGCGGCGTCGAGATCGACGAGAATCTCGCGCGGCTTTGCGCCTTCGCCGGGGCCCAATATGCCGCGCTGCTCGAGAATATCAACGATCCGGGCGGCGCGGGTGTAACCGAGGCGGAGACGGCGTTGCAGGAGCGACGTCGAGGCGCGCTTTTCCTGGCGGATGATTTCGAGACATTTCTCGACCAACTCTTCGTCCTCGTCGGTCACGTCTTCGCCCGCTTCCCCGCTCTCGCTCCTCGAAATTTTTTCGTGAATCGCCATGTCGTAGGCGGCGGGGCTTTGCGCGGAAACAAAGTCGACCAAGCGGTGAATTTCCTCGTCCGTCACGAGCACGCCCTGGGCGCGGATGAGGCGCGAAGTGCTCGGCGGCAGGTAGAGCATGTCGCCCTGGCCTAACAATCGGTCGGCCCCGTTTTCATCGAGGATGACGCGGCTGTCGATCTTACTCGCGACCTGGAACGCGATCCGGCTCGGGATATTCGCCTTGATCACGCCGGTAACGACATCGGCCCGCGGTGTCTGGGTGGCGACGATGAGGTGGATGCCAGCCGCACGCGCCATCTGTGTGATCCGCGCGATCGCGCTCTCGACATCGGCCGGCGCGGTCTGCATAAGATCGGCCAGCTCGTCGATGATCACGACGATATAGGGAAGTTTGTCCGGGATGATGGGCTCGTCATCGCGCGGCACGGAAATTGTAGCCGGGGACGCTGTCCCGGGCCGTTCGTTAGGCAAAACGTTCTCTCCCTCACCGGGGACAGCGTCCCCGGCTACAGTATCCAATTCCTTCTGCGTTTTCTTTTTTGGGCGGGCGTTGAAACCGGTGATGTTGCGCACTCCGCTCTTGGCGAAAATCTTGTAGCGATTTTCCATCTCGATGATGACGTGCCGGAGCGCGAGCAGGACCTTCTTCGGATCGGTCACGACCGGGATGATGAGATGCGGCAGCTCGTTGTAGACCTGCATCTCGACCACCTTGGGATCGATCATAATGAAGCGCAGTTCTTCCGGCGTGAAGCGGTAGAGCATGCTGGCGATAAGAGCATTGATGCAGACGCTCTTGCCGCTCCCGGTCGTGCCGGCGACGAGGAGATGCGGCATTTGCGCGAGATCGGCGATGATGGTTTTGCCGTAGACATCCTTCCCGAGCGCGATCGGGAGCTTCGCCGTGCTGGCGTTCCAGTCCTCCGACTGCAACAACTCGCGCAGTGTCACTTTCACTTTGCGGCTGTTGGCCAACTCGATCCCGACCGTGTCCTTGCCCGGGATGGGAGCGAGAATATTAATCCGCTCCGCGCGCGTGGCGCGGGCCAGGTCGCGTTCCAGGCTCACGATCTTATCCACCCGCACGCCTTTGGCAGGATAGACTTCGTAGCGGGTAATGGTCGGGCCTTTGGTGATGTCGCCCGGCGCCACTTGGATGCCGAACTGGCCTAACGTCTCGATCAGCGTGCGCTGGATTTCGGCCAGCTCGGCGGGATCGGCCGCGACTCGACCTTCGCTGTCGGGTTCTTCGAGCAAATCGATCCCGGGCAATTCGTAGTTCTCGCCCTCCCAATTTCCGGCCGTCGTTAGGGCAGGCTCCGCGCTTTTTTTGCCGCCGCGCTTTAATTCCGCCAGGGAAGGCTTCTTCCGGGCCGGAGTCGAATCGGGCGGGAGCGCGGTGGTGTCGACCACTTTGGGCTCGGGTCGGTTGGCAAATTCCTCCAGCAGCACCTCCGGCGGCAAATCCTCCTTCGACATCGGTGCACCTTTTTTGCGGAGCTTTTTCTCGATCGCCCGTTTCTGCTTGGCGATCTCCTGCTGGCTGATCTCGAGGCGACCTTTCAGGTCGGTCTTGCGCATCCGGCGATGGAGAAACCAAAGCCGCAGCGCGACCACCCCGCGGCGCACGGCGAGCACACTTTGCCTAACGAGATGGATGGGCCGCAGCCCGGTCATGAGGATCAAACTCGTGACGTAAATGCCGAAGAGGACGATGACCGACCCCTTGCCCATGAAAACCCGGAAGACGCGGCGGCCAAAGAAAGCACCGAGCCGGCCCCCTGGGCCATCGATGTTAAAGACGCGGTGCCAATCGTGCAGGAACCAGGGCTGCAATTGGAAGAGGCAGGCGCCCGAGGCGATGAACAGGACGATCCAGACGATCCGGCGCCTGACCTTCAATTCGCCATGAAATAATTTGGCACCGCCAAAGCCGAGGAGCGTCGCCGCGAGCAAATAAGAGGCGGCGCCGATGAGGAAATAACAAAGCCCGGCCACGATGGCGCCGAGCGGTCCGAGGAAATTCTGCGCCGGCCGGTTCGGCGCCGAGGTGGAATTGAGGAGGGGGAACCAGGTCGGGATGTCCTTCGGGACGTAGGAGATCAGGGCAAGGAAAAGTAACGTCCCGACCCCGAGTAGGATGAGGGCGTAGACTTCATTCCAGGCATTGTGTTGAGTGCGTTTGACCACCGCGCCTCCATAGTAACCGGAGCCTTCGGCCTTTCAATGCTCCTCTTCGCGCGCGCCGCGGCGTCCTTTCCCTTTGGTGCCGACGAGCTCTTCAAATCCGTTGCCAGACCAGAACCACTTCTCTATTCTGGAATTCATGAATTTTAGAACCTCGCGTCTGATTGGCCCCGCTCTTCTCTGCCTGCTCGCCGCTCTTTCCCTTGGGTCCGTGCGCGGGCAAGCGGTGCGGAACCTCGACGCGACCCGCGTGGCCGGCGGATTTAATCTGCCGGTTTTCGTGACCGCGCCTCCCGGAGACACCGCCCGGCTGTTCGTGGTGCAACAGACCGGCCAGATCCGAATCATCGATCTCGCGAGCCAGACGGTGAAGGAACCGCCGTTCCTCGATATCTCCGACATGGTCTCGACCGCCGGCGAAGAAGGACTCCTCGGGCTGGCCTTTGATTTAAACTACGCCAGCAACGGCTACTTCTACGTCAACTACGTCTTCCCAGGCGGCATCTATTTCCAGGGCCTGACCCGCATTTCGCGCTTCAGCGTCTCGACCAATCCCGATGTCGCCGACGCCGCGAGCGAAAAAATCATTCTCTCCTACGATCAACCGCAGAACAATCATAACGGCGGCTGGATCGGCTTCAGCCCACGCGTCGGCGACGAAGGAAATCTCTACATCGCGAGCGGCGATGGTGGGGCGAGCAACGACGCCGGCACCGGCCACATCGAGCCGGGCGGCAACGCGCAGAACCTGACCACTCTGCTCGGGAAAATGTTGCGCATCCACATTAACACCGACGGGAGCTACTCGATCCCGGCCGATAATCCCTTTGCCCGCACGCGCAACGTCCGGAAAGAGATTTGGGCTTATGGATTGCGCAATCCCTTCCGCGACAGTTTCGATCGCTCGTTAGGCACATTCTTCATTGGCGACGTCGGACAAGCGCAGCGCGAGGAGATCGACGCCGAAGCCACCGGCCAGGCCGGCGGGCAGAACTACGGCTGGCGCGTGCGCGAAGGCTCGATCCAGAACCCGGCCTACCCGGGCGACCCGATCCCGCCCAACGCGGTCGACCCGGCCTACGATTATGCCCACAACGTCGGGCAGACCATGATCGGCGGCTATGTTTACCGGGGGAGTAAAGTGCGGAACCTGGTCGGCACCTATGTGTTCGCCGACTATCTCGGACCGAATACCGGCAATTTTACGGGAAAGATTTTCACCCTGAACTTTAATGGGACGGTGGCCTCCAATTTCCAGGACATCACGGCCGACCTCTTCCCGACCAAGGTGGGGAACTATCCGCTGCTCAATCCGACGTCGTTAGGCGAAGACGCCAACGGCGAGCTTTACATTTGCGACATCGGGAGCGGGAACGTCTTCCAGATCGTCCGCGCCAGTCGTCGTTAGGAATAAGAGCCTGCCGATCGTGCACATCAGGCGCGGGACTCGGTCAGGTCTGGCTGTTTTACCGTCCAGGCCATCGCGACCGCCAGGAATAGCATGCTCGCGGCCAGATACCAGGGCGCGCCCGGCACGCGCCAGCCGTGGTGCGGGTTAATGAACGAGGCGAAGGTAAAAGAGAAAAGGCCCGGCCCTATCAGCATCGCGATCGCCCGCAGGCTGCTGATCGCTCCTTGCAGTTCACCCTGCTCGGACGCGCTCACCCGATGAGTCATCATCCCCTGCGCCGCCGGGCCGGCCAGCGCCCAGAGACTCATCACCGTGACACCGATCATGAAAACCAACGGGCTCCCCGCCCAGCCCATCAGCACCATTCCGACGGCGCCAAGAAAATATCCGAGGTAGAGCGTGCGGCGTTCCCCTAACGACGCCACGATCGGGCGGACCATGCCACCCGAGATGATAACAGTGCAAACACCGACGAAGGCGAGCGAAAGCCCGACGGCTTTCTCACCCCAGGCATAACGATAGATGGCGTAGAGGACATAGATCTGCACCACCTCGTGCGCGGTGTAGCCGACGAATTGCACGGCGGAGAGTCGGAACAGTTCCGGATGCGAACGGAGCAGGACTAACGAACCGACGGGATTGGCCCGGCGAAAGGTAAAGGGCCGGCGCCGTTCCCGGGGCAGCGATTCCGGCAGGATGAAAAAACCATAACCGGCATTGAGCAGGCTGAGTGCTCCAGCGACCCAGAACGGCAGGCGCGGGTCGCTCGCGCCTAACCAACCGCCAAGCGCCGGCCCGACAACGAAACCCAAACCGAAAGCCGCCCCGATCAACCCGAAGGCGCCGGCCCGTTTTTCCGGCGCGACCACGTCCGAGATGTAAGCCATCGCGGTCGTGATGCTGGCCGCGGTCACGCCGGAAATGATCCGACCGAGAAAGAGCCAGCCGATCGTCGGCGCCAGCGCCATGACAAAATAATCGAGACCAAGTCCGACATTCGAGAGCAGGATGACCGGTCGCCGTCCCACCCGGTCCGACACGACCCCGAGAACCGGCATGAAAAAGAATTGCATGAGCGCGAAGACCGTGCCGAAAATGCCCAGCCAATAGGCCGCCTGCGACGCGCTCCCGCCGAGAAAATTCAGAATCAGGGTCGGCAGGACCGGGATGATGATTCCGAGCGCGATCATATCGAGCGCGACGGTGATGAGGATAAAAGCGAGCGCTGCCTTCCGCGTATTCATGCGCGCGCTGAACTTCAACACGGCCCGCGTGTCCGCCAAACACGAATTATAAGTATGAACTCAGGCAACGCAGACAAAGCAGAAGGCAAGGTGAAGGAAGCAATCGGCACGGTGAAGGAAAAGACCGGAGAAGCGCTCGGCAATCGCGATTTGCAGGCTCGGGGCGAAGCGCAAAAAGCAGAAGGCAAAGTCCAGAACAAAGTCGGCGACGTGAAAAAAGTGTTCGAGAAGTAGAACCGCCTTTCTTGAAATCGTTGGGCGGAGGATTTCTTCCTCCGCCTAACGAATCCCCCCGCAAACAACTTGATCTCAAGCTCGCGTCCGGACGAAGATGCGACGGTGAAGATCGTCCGCGCCGACCCCGTCGCCGCCTCCGCCCTGAGCGCGCTCGCGCGAGCGGCCAAGGCTCATTGGGGTTATCCAATGTCATGGCTGGAGCAATGGCGCGATCAACTGACGATCACGCCGGAGTTTGTCGCCGCAGAGGATACTTATGCGGCGGAGGTGGAAGGACAAATCGTGGGCTTCCACGCCCTTCGGGCCACCGAGCAATCGATCCGGTTGGAACACCTCTGGGTCCTGCCGCAATGGATGGGCCAGGGAATCGGCCGCCGTTTGTTTGAGCACGCCGCCGCCCGCGCCGCGGCCCGCGGAGCCACCTGCCTAACGATCGATGCCGATCCGCAGGCGGAGCCGTTTTATCTCCGGATGGGCGCCGTGCGCGTTGCCACTATCCCGAGCGCAATCGAGGGAGTGGCGCGCGAATTGCCGGTTTTGACTTTCGCCCTAACGACCGGCGCCTAAGAAAAAAAGCGGCGGCTCCCACTGGGCGCCGCCGCTCCTAAATTCAGTCCCGGGGATTGTTATCCATCGTTCCCGTCGTCCTGCCCGCCTTGTCCATGATGTCCTTTTCGGCCGCCGCGTCCTTCCCGGCCGCCGTGCCGCTCATTCTGGGCGTCGTCGAGTTTTTTCTGCTGCTCAGGCGTGAGCATGGGGCGGATCTGCGCCATCGCATTCTCCATCACCGCTTTACTTTTCTCCATCGCGTCGCGGTGGATGGTTTCGAGTTGCGGCGTAGCCTGGTCGACGATCGGCTGCACTTTGGCTTTTTGTTCCGCGGTTAAATCGAGGTTCTCGGTCATGCGCTCGAGCGCATTGTGGTGGCCGCGACCGCCCCGATGAGAATCCTGCCCGCCGGCGTCTGGCGCCTGCGCGAAAAGGGGACTGCCCAAGGAAAGCGCGCTGATCGCGCTCAGTGTAAAAAGTGTGATTTTCATATGTTGCCGCTGATGACCGGGGCTGAGCCCGACCGGTTACAGCTTTTTTGTAATCGCCTAGGACTTCGGGTGGCGCGATTTTTGTAACCAGGGCGGGCACTGCCCGGTCATTCCCGTAGTGTGGAGACGTCTTGGATGAGATGGCAGAGGAACTGGATGCGGACGCGCTGGTCGCGGCGGCCCGTCGGCACGATAAATCGGCCGCGCGCGAAATCGTCCGCCGGCTCTATCCGCTCGTTCTTAAACTGGTTCGCTCGCATCGTCCGCGCCGCACCGCCGAGGAGGATCTTTGCCAGATGATTTTCGTGAAGATTTTTCAGAAACTGGATCAATTCTCCGGCAAGGTCCCGCTCGAGCATTGGGTCTCGCGCATCGCGATTAATACCTGCATCAACCAGATCCAGGCGGAGCGCGTTCGCCCGGAATTTCGCCACTCCGATCTGAGCGAAGAAGAGGTGGCCGTGATCCAAAATCTCGCGGCGACGCCGGAAGAACTCGGGCCGGACCGGAGTTTCGCCGCGCGCGACCTGGTGGAGCGTTTGCTCGCCGCGCTTCAGCCCGCGGAACGAATGATTATCGATCTGCTTTACCTGCAGGAGCGCTCGGTCGCGGAAATCCAGGCCCTGACCGGCTGGGGCGCGTCGCTCGTAAAAGTGCGCGCTTTTCGCGCCCGCCAGAAAATGAAACGCCAGCTCGATCAATTCAACGCGGAGGGCAACCGATGAAAAACTCCGCGCTTGACCGTCTTCTCCGAGCCGCCGCGGCCGCACAGAAAACGGAATCGCCTAACGAAATGCCGTTTGGTTTCGAGGCCCGTGTCCTGGCCGGCTGGCGCTCCGGCCTCGACCACGACCTGGTCGATGTCGGCCGACTCCTGCACCGTGTTGTCCTGCTTTCGCTCGCCGTCATTGTCTTTGCCGCGGCTGGCGTCGTCCACGAACTGCGCCAGTTTGAAGATCCGGGCGAGGCTTATGATCAATACGCGATCGCCGACAACTCGATCAGCAACGTGGTAGGACCATGACCGCCTACTTCAAAGCCAAATTGGTCGCCGGCTTCGTCCTCGCCTTCCTCGCCGGGGGCGCAGCCGGCGGTTATTTCACTTTTCATCATGCCCGGGAGTGGCGCTCCGAATACGGTCATCACCCGCATCTCCTGACCGAGCGACTGCGCGACCGCGTCCGGGGGCAGCTCGATCTGACTCCGGCACAAGTGGCAAGAATCGAGCCGATCCTCGATCACGCGAGCAAACAATTGCAGGAAATTCGGGCCGAGACCGGCACCAAAGTGCGCCAAGTGATGTCGGAAACAAATCGCGCGCTCCAGCCCGAATTAACCGAGGCGCAGCGTTCCCGGCTCCAGCAAATCCAGCAGGCCGATCGGGAAAGAAAAGGCCCGCGCAACGGCCCGCGACACCACGGTCCCCGGGCCGACGAACGGAAGACGACGCGGCCGCTCGATGAACTACTCCCTTCCCCAAGCCCCTGAGCCCCGAGGGCACCGAAACAAGTCATTGACGACTGCTTTCGGCCTAACCAAAGTGCAGCCATGAAATACCTTCCGCATCTGTTGCTCGCGACTGCGACTGCTCTATCCCTCGCCTCCTGTGCTGCTCCCGGTGGCGGCGGAGCGACCGCCGAATCTCAGCTTGGACCCCATAGCGCACAAAAATTCGCCCTTACGACCCGTCTTGGCGCCCGTACTCTGAATGAGAACGATCCCAACTTTGTTCGTAACCTCGCGCTGGTCCTGACGGTGGAACAGAAGATGAACGGCAATCAGCAGGAAATCATTGCCAAGGCCTCCGCCCACAAGGACGGCCCGCATGGCTCACTCCAAGATGCGCAAGGGATTCAGGTTCGAATCGTGCAGCCCGTGCAGAGCGCCAGCAAAGTGCGGACGGAAAAGGGAGCAGGCGAAATCAACGTCACCAACACGGTCAGCGCTCCGGGCGGCAAGTACAACACAGTTGTGGCGGAGGCTACGATCAACAATCCTGATTACACGCCCACGAGCGTCAGCCTGACGATCCCAGGCGATCAATAACCTTTTGCGCAAATCGGTCGCCGGCGCGTTCTGCGCCGGCGACCGGCTCTTCGTTAGGCAAGCCTGCCTCTCATGTCGTCGGGGTTGTGGTAAATTCTGCCCGATGATGACCCGCTTTCTTCTTGGCCTGGCCAGTCTTTTACTGGCCGTCGTGGCGCTGGGCGATCCGGCGAAACCAGAAGCTATTCTGCTTCGACCCGCGGCGGTTTTCGATGGCAAGGAAATGCACCCCGGTTGGGCTGTCCTAGTCCATGGCGCCAAAATCGAAGCCGCCGGGCCAGCCGCGGAGTTGATCGCGCCTAACGACGCCCAGACGATCGATCTGCCAGACGACACCCTCATACCCGGCCTGATCGAAGGCCATTCCCATCTCTTCCTCCATCCCTACAACGAGACGCCTTGGAACGAGCAGGTAAACAATGAGTCGCTCGCTTTCCGGACCGCCGCGGCCACCGCCCATGCCCGGGCAACTTTGCTCGCCGGCTTCACCACTGTGCGCGATCTCGGGACGGAAGGCGCGGGCTTCGCTGATGTCGGATTAAAGAAAGCGATCGAGCAAGGTCTCGTCCCGGGCCCGCGCATGATCGTCGTCACGCGTGCGATCGTGGCGACGGGCAGTTACGGACCGAAACTCTCGACCGATCTGGATCTGCCCCAGGGCGCGGAGGAAGCGAGCGGGGTCGACGGGATCGTTAGGGCCGTGCGCCAGCAAATCGGCAAAGGCGCCGATTGGATTAAACTCTACGCCGATTATCGCTGGGGCGCGGGCGAGCCAGGCCGCCCCACTTTCTCACAGGAAGAGATGAACGCGGCCGTGAAAGCAGCGCACGACGCCGGCCGCCCGGTCGCGGCCCATGCCACCACCGCCGAAGGAATGCGGCGCGCCGCTCTCGCCGGGGTCGAAACGATCGAGCATGGCGACGAGGGCACGACAGAGGTCTTTAAGCTGATGAAAGAGCGCGGCGTCGCGCTTTGCCCGACGGTCGCGGCGGGCGACGCGATCGAACAATATCGCGGCTGGAAAAAAGGGAGCGCACCGAAGCCGAAAGGAATCACGGAGAAGCGCGCCAGCGTAAAAGCGGCACGCGAGGCTGGGGTGACTTTCGCCATGGGCGGCGACGTTGGCGTTTTCACTCACGGCGAAAACGCGCGCGAGATGGAGTTGCTGGTGCGGGAATGCGGCTTTACTCCGCTGGAAGTCCTGCGCCAAGCCACGAGCGGCAATGCCGTCATCTTCCGTTTGGCGGATCGCGGAAATATCAGCGCCGGCCAGCTGGCCGACCTGGTCGCGGTCGCAGGCGACCCGACGAAGGATATCGGAGTCGTTAGGCAAATCCGCCTTGTCATGAAAGGCGGCCAGCTTTTTCGTCAGCCTTGATCTCTTCCCCCGCGGGGCGCACGCTTGCCTAACGAGGCGGTGCCTTTTCAGCGGAGGTCTTCGCTCCGCGCCGCGAGCGCCTGTCGCAAGACCTCCACTTTCGGGAAAAGGCGCAACTCCGTGACCCGGCGGCGCCGCAGTTCTTCCGCGCGCGCTTCCAGTTTCTCGAAGGATGGATCTTCCCTCTCAACCCACTGTTCGAGTCCGCGCACTTCTTCCTCGCTGACCCATTCGCTTTGCCAGACGGAGAGGCTGATCACGGCCTCTTCCGCCGCCGAGAGCTGCCTTCCTTTTAACTTCGCGACGAACTGAGTAGCGTCCTGGTCCGACATCGCGCTCCGGTTGAAGAAAGGCCGGGCCACCGCCCGCGCTTCCGGCAAGGAGATCAGCCCTTGTGCGACCGCGCGCATCACTTGCTGCGCGATTTCCGCCGCTGGGAGCTTGAGCGAACTCATCCCCGGTGGCGTTCCGGCCGGCGCCGCGAGCAGACAATCTTTCGGCATGCTGCTGTTCAGTTTCGTCCAGCGCGGTCCGATCGCCCAGACTGCCAGATACATCGTCTTGGCTTTTACCCAGCCGACGTCGCTGCAGCGCATGGCGTCGTAAAAAACCCGATGCACTTCACGCCAGGGCCGCGTCCGCGCACAGCAGCCGGCATCGTGGATGACCGAGGCTTCCCGATACAAACCCTCGTAAGGCCCGCCAATCACACTCCAGAAAGGCATCGGAATGGTCGGCCCATCCACGATCAACCCGGCGGGCGCTTCCCAGAGCTGCTTTTTTGGGTCGAGATAATTGAAGTCGTGCGGGAGAGAAAAGCGGCGCCCGTCGGGCGGGACCAGATCGCGCAGATCCAGCGGCCGATTTTGGTAGGCGCCCCAGTCCTCGGCCTGCGGTCCGGGAAGGATCTGGGACGAGAGGGCAAGAACAAGGAGGAAGATTGTTTTCACGGGTTGGATTTTGTCAGGGACCGCAACCGGGAGTGAGGTTGCCCCGGTTATATTCAATCAAGACGGCAACATCATTTGCCATCGCTGCGCCGGTGGGCGTTCCCTGCCTAACGAAATAAGGCAGCTCGCCGACAAAATCGCTCAGGAGCGCATCTGCGTCCGCCAGCGTGTCGCCGACCGGCGCGGGATCGGAGCCGTTCGCGAGATTCAGCTTGGCGGCGATGAGCTCACCCGCGAGACGGAGGCTGGCGTCGCCATTGCCTCCTTTTGCTTCGAGAATTTTTTTGAGCTGGATCTTCGCGTAAGTCTGGCTGCCGAGAAGCAGGCTCTCCACCGGCCAGAGCGCGGGATTGTCTTTCCAATATTGCCGGGAGTGCGGGCAGGCGTTCACCGTGGTCGATTGCACGCTACGGAAAACTCCGCCGCCGGCGGTGCCCGCCAGAGCGAAGCCCTCGTGATCGAACGCCACCGCCCAGGCGTTGCCTCCGACTGGAACGAGACCGCTGCTGACCTCGCTCCAGCTCTCGGCGTTGTCGGTCGAAAGAAACTCGCCACCGTTTGCCGCGGCGAGGATGTGACCGGCGGAATTGAGCGCGAGTGAGTTCACATCAAAGGCGGTGAATCCGTTGTTCTGTTCCGTCCAGGTGTCGCCGTTGTCGGTCGAGCGAAAAATCCCGCCGCCGACTCCGAATTGCGAAAAGGTCCCGGCAAAAACATCGCCCGCCTCGTTCGTCACGAGCGCGCCAATGTCGGTCGAAGTCAGGCCGTTATTGACCAGCGTCCAGTGGTCTCCGTTATCGGTCGAACGAAACACGCCCGCGCCGCAACCAGCACTTCCGGCGAAGATGTCGCCCTCGGAATTGAGCGCGAGCGACCAGATGTTGCCACAGGTCAGTCCGCTGTTCACCGCCGTCCAACTCGCGCCATTGTCGGTCGAGCGATAGACGCCGAAGGACGGATAAGTCCCGGCAAAAATATCGCCGCTGGAATTGATGACCAGAGCCCGCACATCGCTCGGAATTACGCCTTGGTTCACCTCCTCCCAGGTGTCGCCGTTATCGGTCGATCGGAAAACGCCGCCGGCGCCGTTGACGAAATCCGCGCCGGCAAAAATGTCGCCATTCCCGTTGATCGCGAGCGCACGGACGTAGAGACCGAGCAGCCCGCTGTTCACTTTGGCCCAGCTCCCTCCGCCATCGATCGAACGGAAAATCCCGATCCCATAGGTTCCAGCGAAGATGTCGTTGTTCGCGTTAACCGCGACGACACGCACGTCGGTCGCGACCAGGCCGTGATTTTGTTCGCTCCAGTTTTCTCCGTTGTCGCTCGAGCGAAAAACGCCGCCGCCGAAATAGGTTCCGGCAAAAAGATCGCCGCTCGCGCCGATGGCGAAGGAGAGCACAAAGGTCGCACTCAGGCCGTCGTCCGCCGCGGTCCAGCTATCTCCATTGTCGGTCGAGCGGAAGATCCCGTCGCCGTAGATGCCGGCGAAAATGTCGCCGCTCGCAGCGATGACGAGGGCATTGACATTGTTCGAAGTCGTTAGCCCGTTATCGACCGCCGTCCAGCTGTCACCGTTGTTCGTCGAACGGAAAACGCCGCCCCCGAAATCGCAGCCGGCAAAGATGTCGCCCCCGGCGTTGATCGCGAGGGAGATCACATAGGGCTCGGTCAGGCCGAGGTTAATCTCGACCCAGGTCTCGCCGTTGTCGGTCGAGCGAAAAATGCCGCTGCCCCAGGTGGCGGCGAAAATGTCGCCCCCGGCATTCACCGCCAGCGCATAAACGTAGGTATTGGTCAGGCCGTTGATCATGAGGGTCCATGTCTCGCCGTTGTCGAGCGAGCGATAGACCCCGCCGCCCTCGAAAGTGCCGGCGAAGAGCGCGCCATCCGGGCCGACCGCAAGCGAGATGACGAAGGGATAATCCAAACCGTTATTGATCGCCGTCCAGCTCTCGCCGTTATCGCTCGAGCGAAAAACGCCGCTGAAAGTTCCCGCGAAAAGATCGCCCGCGGCGTTGGCGGCGAGGGCGCGGATGTCGGTGGTCGTTAGGCCATTGCTCAGCCCGACCCAGGTCGCGCCGTTATCCGAGCTGCGAAAAACGCCGCCGCCCTGCGTCCCGACAAAGGTGGCGCCGCTGGCATTCGTGACCATGGCCAGGGCGTCGCCTCCCTCCGGACCACCGGTCGAGGTCCAAAAGTTTTCCGTCGCCGAACGCGGGCGAGCGAAAGCCTCGGGACCAAGAATCCCTTGGAGAAGGAAAACGCTGGCCAGAATCGCGCCCAGATGAGGAAAGAGACGCCAGCGATAGAAACCGGATCGAGAAGAGAATTTCGTGTTCATCATTCCAAGCCCCCTGTCTTTTGTTCGTTAGGAAAGGTCCCATCCCCGCAAAAATTCGCCCCGGAAGCAAGCGCAAAAAAGGGAGCCGTCGCGCCCGCCGGAGCGCGCCGAAACCGCCGGAGCGAAAATGAACGAGCGATGCCCTCAGGCCGAGGGCAGAGCGGCGAGGCGTTGCAGCAGGTAGGGAAGCAATTGTTTCTTGCGCGAGACCACCCCAGCCAGTTCCCACATGTTGGGGCCGCGGGCGGGGAAATCGATCCGGTGCAAAAACTCCGGCGCGCCACAGCACAAGAGAAGCGAAGTCTGGGTGTTGATGTCAGTCACGAGAAGCGCCGCAAAAAAGAGCTGACCCTTGCGGGTGTGCTCCTCGAGCGCGGCCAGGAGCGCCTCCTGTTTCTCGGGGAAATGGGAAAAGCTCAGCTCCTCAATTTGCGAAACGGTAAAGCGGACGCCGTTTTCTTCGTATTCTTTGCAGTCCGCCGTGATCACCTGCTCCGGCTTGAGGGTGAGGAGTGGCGAGCCGACCGAAAAAATTTCCTCGGAGAAAACCGCCGGATCGACTTCCGCGATCTGCGAGAGCTGTTCCAGGATGAGGCGATCGGCAAAAGTCGCCGTCGGCGAATTGAGATTGAGGGTGTCGGAGAGCAGACCGGCCATAAGCAGGCCAGCCATATCGCGTGGGATCGGCACCCCGGCCTGCTGATAACAAAGGGCGACGATGGTGCTGGTCGAACCGACGGGGTTGTTCCAAAAAAGGATCGGCGAATCGGTCGCGAAGCCGCCGATCCGATGGTGATCGAGAATCTCGACGATCCGGACCTTGTCCGCGCCCTTCACCGCCTGCGAAAGCTCGTTGTGATCGACCAGGATCAACTGGCGCTCGGCCGATTTGAGCAGATTACTTTTCGCCAGGATTCCCACCAGAACTCCCGCTTCGTCGAGGATCGGGAAAACAAAGGCGGCCGAATGCGCGGCCTTTTCGCGAACCTCTTCGAGCAAGGTTTCCGGGGTAAAGGTGAGGTGTTCCGGTTCCAGCATGCGGGCGACCTGGACCGCGCCCCGGGCCAGGTCGACGCTGATCGCGGTGTCGTGCGGCGACCTGACGATCGCGACTCCCGCGGCGCGGGCGGCTTCCAGCACCGCCGGAGCGACCGGCAGATCGCCGGTCACGACAATCGCGCGCACCTTCGCCTTGATCGCCAGCATTTGAATATCTTCCCGGTCGCCGACGAAGAGCACGAGCTGATCCGCTCGCCGCTGGCCGAGTCGCGCGACAAAAGTATCCGGGCTCATGGCCCCGATCATGAGCAGATATTCCGCGGTCTCGTTAGGTAACTCGCCCGTCTCGACCCGGCCGCCAAAGGTCGCGACGATGTCGGGGAGTGAAGCCGTAATTAGCCGGGCCAGGTCCGCTTCCTCGCGCGGCGGGAAAAGATGATGACTGATCTTGAAAGCGGAGAGCAAACCGAGGAAGCGCCGCCCGCCATCGACCACCGGCAGACCGCGCAGGCGCCGTTTTTCGAGCAGATGAATGGCGTCGTAAACCGTCGAGTTGGCCCGGACGCAAATGACGTCGCGCTCCATCACATCGCTCACCCGGTCGGAGAGATCGCTGATGAAGAGCGGCGGGTCGACGCCGAACTTTTGCAGGACAAAATCAATCCGCTCGTTCGTATTTCCGGCCCGAGCCGCGATCACATTCGGCGTGCCTGTGACCCGCTTGAGATAGGCGTAGGCCACGGCCGAGCAGATCGAATCCATATCCGGATTTTTGTGGCCGATGACGATGGTCTGCATAGTGGGCTGAGCTGCCAGCATTTGTTAAGCCGGTTCCCGACAAGAATAAAGCGACGCCCTCAGTTGAATTACGTAGCGTTCCCGCAAGTCGGTTCCGCCAGCCATGAGGCACCATCCGCAAGATCTCCTCATTTGTGTGGGACCCGCTAGGCTGCCTTGGCATCCGATAGGCTCTCGAAGACGTGCTCGAACACAGCAGAACATTTCTGCTTGTAGAGCTCTGGCGAATAGGAGCGCGGCAAGCCTTCATCGAGTTCGTCTTCGATGGCGAGACGGATCTGAGCGCGCGCCTGTGCTTTCTCGCGCCATTCCAGCACGACGGCGCCCTTCACGCGGTGGAGGAGTTGCCGGGCAACCTTTTTCACTTCCTCCCGTTCTTCGGTGCTGAGATCGGGGCCCGGACGCGTGAGAATGTCGAAGACCGTCAACTCGTCGTCGGTGAGCTGCTCGCGCACGTGGCGCTGTTGTTCTTCGTTGAGTCCCCGGCTGAACTCTAGCAGTTCCTCGAACAGCTCCTCGATGCTTCGGCTACCAGAATTGTAGGACTCGATCAGCTCTTCAAACTTCGCGAGATAGTCTGCGCGGGTCTTGTTGATCCGAATCAGCTTGTCGAGTTGGGCGCGGATGGACGCCTTCAGCCGTTCAAGATCGATGTTCTTCTTCTTGGATTGCTTGAAGCGTAGCGCCAGCTTTTCGAAGTCGATCTTCGCGAGATCGATCAACGGACGACCGGTGCCATCGTCGGAAATCTGAAAGCCGTCGGCGGCGATCGATTCGTCGAGGAGTTCGTTCACCTTCGATAGCACCTCCGAGATATCGCTTGGTCCGGCGCCGCCCGTGCGCAGTCGAATTTCGTCGGCAATGATGCCAAGGCAGTAGACGGACGAGGCGGATTCAAGAACTGCCGGGTCGGGCTTGACCGCCTGGAAGAGCGTCCGCGCGAGCCTTTCGTGGGCGAGGAATTGCTTTCGTAACGGATCGGGCGAGATCAGCTTTTCCACCGCTTCCCCGATCAACCGCACTCGCTCGAGCCCTGACGCGTTCTCTGCGTCCGCGAGGAGGACTCCCTGCTTGGCGCAAAACTCCCGCGCCTCCTGCAGAGCCTTGCGCAGTTCGCTAAGAAGTTCCGCCTTATCGCGCACGGGCGTCGCCCCGCCTTTCCCGGCGCCGTAGATCGCGAGCGCTTTCTCCAGCGACGCGAAGACATTGGCGTAATCCACGATCAAGCCGCTGTGTTTGCCGGGAAAAACGCGGTTCGCCCGCGCGATCGTTTGCATGAGCGTGTGGTTCCGCATTGGCTTGTCGAGGTAAATGGTCGAGCAACTCGGCGCATCGAAACCGGTCAGCCACATCGCGCAGACGAAGACGAGGCGAAGCGGGTCGTCAGGGTCCTTGAACTTCTCGTCGAGCGCTTCGGTATGCATGCGCTTTCGGTGCGGGACGATGTCGAACCCGAGGTTTGCCATCTGCTCGATCTCGTTTTGCGCGGGCGAGACGATCAACGCCATATCGGTGCTCTTCAGAGCGAGCCGGTCGTTCAAGAATTGGACTCGTTCGGGATCCGATTCTTTGAAACTCGTGAGCTTCATTAGCTCCTTTTCCATCTTGGCCGTCTCGGCCTCCCAATGGCTCCGCACCTTCACATACATCTTGAGCGCGGTGGCCTTGTCGATCGAGACCACCATCGCTTTGCCTTGGAAGCCGCGTCCGAGAAAATGGCTGACGATGTCTTTCGCGACCTTCTCCAGCCGGTCGTCTCGTGTGATGATGTGATACTGCTTGCCGAGATGCCGCTCGAGCTGCTTCTCGGCGTCCTCGTTCAGCTCCGCTTCCTCGATCAACGCATAGATATCCTCGTTCAGGTCCGGATTCTTGAGGTGCAACTCGGGCGTGCGGTTTTCGTAGAAGAGCGGCACCGTCGCGCCGTCCTCGACCGACTGCTGGAAATCGTAAATCGAGACGTAATCGCCGAAGACCTCGCGGGTCCGTTCTTCGCCGGCGATGAGCGGGGTGCCGGTGAAGGCGAGGAACATCGCCTTCGGCAGCGATGCGCGCATGTTGAGCGCGAGCGTGTCGTATTGGCTGCGGTGTGCTTCATCGGTCAGGACGATGATGTCGGGCCGATCGCTCAGCACTTCCGGCTCGAGAAACTTCTGAATCAGGGTGAAGACGTAGCGGTGATTGCCGCGCAATAACTCGCGCAACTGCGCGCCGCTTTGCGCGTGGCACTCATCGCCTTCGTGCTGCGTCACCGCTCCCGTCGCCTTGAAGGTCTTGGCGATCTGGTTGTCCAGCTCCGTGCGATCGGTTACGACGACGAAGGTCCAGTTGCCGGCGATTTTCCGCAGGACCTTCTGCGAGAAGAACACCATCGAGAAGCTCTTGCCCGAGCCCTGCGTCTGCCAGAAGACGCCGGCGCGGCCATGCCCGGCTTTTCGCGCTTCCAGCATCGAGGCGATCGAGTTGTTCACGCCGAGCACTTGATGATTCTGTGCCAGAATCTTGACCAGGCCGCTCTTATGTTCCGAGAAGAGGGTGAAGTTTTCGACCAGATCGAGAAGGCGCGCGGGGTCGCAGACGCCGCGCAGCATCACTTCGAGCGAGACGCGGCGCGGTTCATCTTCGCGCTCGATTCGCTTCCACTCCGCCATTCGCTCCCAATCGGCCGTGATCGTCCCGACCCGGCTCTCGGTCCCGTTCGAGGCGATGAGGAGCGCGTTGTACCAAAATAAAGCTGGGATGCCGTTCAGCGGGTGCTTGTAACTCGTGATGTTCTCGTCAAACGCCGCCCGGGCCGAGACACCGGGCTTCTTGAATTCTATCAACACCAGCGGCAATCCGTTGACGAAGCCGATCAAGTCCGGCCGGCAGGTGTAGAGCGGCCCGGTGATCGTCATCTGGCTAACGAGCAATAAATCGTTCGCCGCCGGCTCGTTCCAGTCAATCACCCTGACGCGCTCCGTCTTCTGTCCTCCGTGCTCGCGGTCAGGGACGCTCACCTGCACGCCGTCCTTGAGCAGTTCGTAAACTTCACGGTTCGCCGCCGCGGGAAGCATGGCGGAGCGGTCGCGCGAAAGCTGATCCACCGCCGCCGAGATCGCTTCCATCGGAAATTGAGGATTGAGCTTCGTCAGGGAACCGCGCAATTGCGTTTGCAGGACGACTTCCGCGCTCGTCTCGCGCTGCAACGTCCCACTCGAGCCGAAGATTTCCTCTCGCGCAGAGATCGTCGTCCACTTCAACTCGGCAAAAAGCTTCGCCGCCGGTTGCTCGATGAGCAGGTCTTCGGTGTAAGAGTGCGCGCTCATCGTGGCCCATCGTTCGTCAGCCGTTTCTCCAGATCTGCGATGCTGGGCAGCACGCCACGCAGCTTCTTCGGCAGCGACTCGACCAGACGCGTTTTCCAGCCAGCCACGCCGATTGGCTTGGCCAGGTCGCGCAGGGCGTATTCCACCGTGAGCTGTTGCTTGCCCTTGCAGAGGAGGAGGCCAATCGTCGGCTGATCCGCGGCGTTGCGCATCTGATCGTCCACCGCTGAAAGATAGAAATTCATCTTCCCGGCAAACTCCGGTTTGAACGGCTCCATCTTCAGGTCGATGACGACGAAACAGCGCAGCTTCAAGTGATAGAAAAGAAGATCGAGATAGTAATCCTCGCCCGCCACTTCCAGATGCACCTGCCGGCCGACAAAGGCGAAGCCGACCCCGAGTTCGAGCAGAAATTTCTGAATATGTTCGACCAGCCCATGCTCGAGTTCCCGCTCGCGCGCATCGGCGGCGATGGTGAGAAAATCGAAGGTGTAAGGGTCTTTCAAAACCTGCTGCGCAAGGTCGGATTGCGGCGGCGGGAGCGTGCGCGCAAAGTTCGTCAGCGCTTTGCCCGCCCGTTCGTGTGCCTTGGTCTCGATCTGCACGGTAAGCACCGCGCGACTCCAGCCATGCTCAATCGCGGCGCCGGCATACCAAAGGCGTATGGCAGGATTCTTCAGCTTGTGGAGGAGGACGAGGTTGTGACCCCACGGGAGCGACGTCAATGGCTCGGGCGGAGCCACTGCCAATTGTGCAACAGCTTGTTGCCCTTTTGGGTGGCTCAATTGTCTAACAGGTTGTTGGACTTTTGCCGAACCCTTTCGCCCGGCTTTCATTTCATCGCTCCCCGCCTCCAATTGTCTAACAGGCTGTAAGACTATTGGCGCTTCGCCCCACGCCTCGGCAAACGCACGCATGAAGAGCAGATTGGCCCGCGAGAGCCCGGACATCCCGGGAAATTCCTTCCGCAGATCTGCCGCCAGCCGCTCGATGACTTTTGCACCCCAGCCCTGTTCGTGTTGCGCCCGCAAAATCGCGTGGCCCATGTCCCAGTAAAGCGCGACCAATTCCCGGTTCACCGAAAGCGCGGCCTTAACCTGGGCCGTGCGGAGACGCGCCTTCAAATCCGTCAACATCTCCACATAGCCGGATGGCAATGCGCTCTTTGGTTTGGCGAGGAGACGACGTAGCTTGCTCATCCTGCGTTCATCTCCTCCGGCGGGCGCGATAAGGCGGCGCCTCTTCCGCCGCGCGCAGCAACGGCTCCTCGCTCGCAAAATCCGTTTCGGAAGGCGGCGGCGCGGAGGTCGTCGGCTCGGCTAAGTCCTCGGAAACGTCGAGCGGCACTTGGCCCGACAGCAACCGCGGCAGCAGCAGGTCGCGGGTGCGGCGGAGGTTTTGAGACTGGTCGGCGAGAATGCCCATTTGGTCCAACATCGGACCGGCAACGCTCTCGAACTTCTCTGCCAATCCATCTGAGCTTGTCCCGATTCGGTGGACATGGATGGGAAGGGAGGAGCAAACTGAAAGAGGAGCATGAACGAATCGAAACCGAAGCGAGAGAAGAAGCAGTATGAGGAGGGCTTCCGGCGCAATGCGGTGGCGCTGGTGGAGAGTAGCGGGCGCTCGTTAAAAGAGATCGCGACCGAGCTGGGCGTCTCGCATTGGAACCTGCGCGATTGGACCAAGCGACACGGGCGCAACCAGCCTCGGCCGGCGGCCAGCGCGGGCGAGATGCAGCAGGAGATGGCGCGACTGCGGCGGGAGAACGAGAAGCTCCAAGCGCGCTGTGACATCCTAAAAAAAGCGTTGGGCATCCTTGCCGAACCATCCGCGAACGCTTCGCGCGCATGAAGGCGCTGCAAAGCCAGTATCGGATCGGAGATCTGTGTGCGGCCTTCGGCGTCTCGCGCAGCGGCTATCACCGCTGGTCCAGCGCGCCGGCCAGTGCGCGGCTGCGCGAGGATGCCCTCCTGGGCGAGCAACTGCGCAGACTGCACGCCCAAAGCCGAGGCACTTATGGTCGGCCACGGTTGTGCGCTGCGCTGCGCCAGGCCGGGCGGCGTCATTCCTCCAAGCGGATCGGGCGACTCATGCGCACGCTGGGCTTGCGCGGAGTTCGGCGCGGCCGCTTCTGCCCGCAGACGACCCAGAGCAAGCACCGCCTGCAGCGCGCGCCCAACCGACTGCTCCAAGCGCCCCCGCCGGATCGCTCCAATCAGGTCTGGGTCGCCGATATCACCTTCGTGCCGACTGGCGAAGGCTGGCTCTACGTCGCGGGCGTGCTCGACCGCCACAGCCGCCGTCTTCTCGGCCTGGGCTTTAGCGCACGCTTGGACACCAGCCTGCCGGAGGCCGCCCTGCGCCAGGCCCTCGCCCGGCGCGGCGGCGGTCAAGTCGGCGCGGGTCTGCTCCACCACAGCGACCAAGGCGTGCAATATGCCAGCGCTCATTATCAAGCGTTGCTCGCCCACCACGGTCTCACTCCGAGCATGAGCCGCAAGGCCAACTGCTACGACAACGCTCACATGGAATCGTTCTGGGCTACCCTCAAAACCGAGGCCCTCGCCTGCCGCACCTTCGCGACCCGCGCCGCCGCCCAACTGGCCATCTTCGACTACGTCGAAACCTTCTATAACCGCGTCCGCCTCCACAGCGCCCTCGGCTATCAATCCCCTCTCGACTTTGAAACCATCACCGCCTAACTAATCAACCAATCCTCCGCCTCTTCCCAAACTACGTCCACCATAACGGGACAAGCTCA